>CAIXQV010000997.1 GCA_903921605.1 uncultured Planctomycetaceae bacterium
CCAACCTCTTCTTCCCCTTCGATCAGAACCTTCACATTGACCGGCAGACTGCCGTGAATCTTGGTCCAGGCCTCGATGGACTTCAGGTGAGTAAACAACTGGCCTTTGTCGTCCGTTGCTCCTCGAGCAAACAGTTTCCCATCTCGAACCTGGGGTTCGAAGGCAGGAGTCGTCCACAGGTTCAAAGGATCCGGAGGCTGCACATCATAATGACCGTAGACCAGCACCGTCGGGAGAGCGGGGTTTTCGATCCGCTCACCGTAAACAATCGGATGGCCTTTGGTAGGATAGATGGTGGCCTTCAGGCCGGCTTCCGTCATTGAGTTCTGCACCCACTCGGCACAAATTCCCATCTGCGGAGCATAAGCACTGTCCGCGCTGACACTGGGAATGCGGAGGAAGCTGCAAAGCTGCTCCAGCGAGATCGATTGCTGCTGTCGAAGAAAATCGAGCACATCATTCATGAGAGTCGCCTGATACTTTTAGTAATTCCGCCACGAAACCATCACGCAACCGCATCCGACGCTTAATCAGGATGCAGCCGGATTTTGACCCTTCGCAAGTTCCGCTTCCCACTCGTCCAGCAAAGGCCAGTCAACGGCGCACGTTCCGAAGTCGGCCATGTGTTGATATTTGTCGAGGCGATCAATCGCCGACTGCAGCAGCTTTGCTTCATTTCGGAATGCTGGTCCGTGACTTGGCAACAACCACTCAACACTGCTCTTCTGAATTCGCTTCAGGGAGTCAATAAACGCTGGCAGGTCAGAACCATGATGTGCATCAATACTGCCAACGCATCCATCCCGGAAAATATTGTCGCCGGAAAACAGAAGGTTCCCGAGTCGAAATGCCAACTGACCGACGGCATGACCCGGAGTATGCCAGACCTGGATCTTCAGCTTGCCAAGCTCCAGTGTTGTTCCTTCATCGACCTCTTTGTCGATCACGAAGTTCGGCATGTCGATGGAAATTCCCTGCGCGGGGATTTCTGCAAATGAAGCAATGCGATCGTTCGACTCGAGAATGATCTTCGCATCGGGATGAGCAACGAGCTGCGAACCCGGCAGCAGCTCTTTCGCGCGCTGGAATCCCTGGACATGGTCCGCGTCCGCGTGTGTCGCGACGAGATACTTGCAGTTGGCGAGAGGGAAGTCCATCTGACGAATCAGATCGATGATTTCATCGACGGTGTCAGCGTACCCGATATCCAGCAGCATCCAGTCGCTGCCGGAGAAAATCAGATACACACAGCATCCCAGTCGACGCCGCGCCTGAAAGTTGAGTTCAATTACGTTTGGAAAAAGCTCACGCCGTTCGAGCATTGGGGCCGCTCACATGTCCTTAACAGGGGTCTGGCTGCCGCGAAATCCCACTTTGGCAGCCCTGTGACGGATTCTAGGGAAGCCCCTCAGTCCCGGCAACGCACCCTTCCGTTCCTCCCAGGGCAACGAACATTTCCGGGATGAGCCTGATTTAGGCTGTTTCAGCGTCGTGAGACCTGTTCCAGCGGAGTGACTTTTGCTTCGCTAGAGTCCTCACAATCCCTACAGAGGCGTCATCGCGAGCAACATTGTCATAAATGCTGCCTGCCTGGCGGACTCCCGACGTTATAGTTTTTTTGCGGCCGGACATGACGGGGCTGTTGTGGCCGGATGTTTTTGCGAATAAAACGTGAGTTCGCAGAATCTGGAAATTCCAAAGTGCGGGGTCTTAGGCGTCAGTTTAAAAACGATGGTGTCTGGCAGTCTGAATTGGGCACACCTGAAGATTAGGCCCAAAGCATTGTCCGGCATCGTTAATCGGCACGGCAGGAGTAGTTCTCAATGAGCTCTGGAAGCATGGATGATGCATCCCGCCGTCGTTGTCTGATTCAGGACAAACGCCGTCTGGCTGATGTCGAAGAGAAGCAGGAGCGGGTTCGAGCATTCCTTGCGTCGGTTGGTGCCGATGCTGTGTTGCTCCAGGACCCGGCTAACATCGCATGGTTTACGGCTGGCGGGGATTTAAGTCGATGTGCGTCCGACAGTTGTACCAGCAGCGTATTTGTCACCGAAGACGCTCGTCTGTTTGCCACCAACGCCGTGGATTCCGCGCAGCTCTTTGAACGAGAATGCTTTGGCCTCGGTTTCCAGTTGAAGCAACGCGAATGGTTTCAGCCACACTGTGCATTGGTGGAAGATCTCTGTCGTGGCCGCAAGGTCGTGAGCGACTCTGGGTTCGAGGGGACTCGTAACGTCGGCAAACGAATTGCCAAACTTCGTCTGCCGCTCACGGGTCTCGAAGTCGACCGTTTGCGAAAACTGAGCAAAGTATTGGTCCACGCGGTTGAAGTGACGGCCGGTCATATTCGCAAAGGCGTTACGGAAGCCGCTGTGGCCGGTGAATTGAGCAACCGACTTCTGCGCCGGACGGTGACACCAGCAAGAATTCAGGTGTGTGCTGACGGTCGTAACATTCGTTATCGTCACTGGAGCTACAGCGAAGATCCCATTGAATCTTATGCGACGGTTTCCTGTGTTGCTCGCCGCTGGGGTCTGCATGTCGCGGTGTCGCGAACTGTGTGTCTGGATGAGGTTCCTCAGGATCTTTGGGCGGCTCATCAAAAAGCAGTCATGATGCATGCCACGGGAATTTATTTTTCGCGACACGGTCAGCAGTTGAAAGATGTCTGGCCGAAGGTCAAACGCATTTACGACAAGTTCGGTCTGCCCTCCGAATGGCAACTGTGTGATCAGGCTGACATCATTGGTTATCGCACGAGCGAACATCAACTGACGCCGTCCTCCGAGTTTGAATTGCAGGGCCCAGTTCCGATCTTCTGGCATCCTGGAGTATCAGCCGCAATGCTCGGCGATACCGTGCTCGTAATGCCCAGTGGATTTGAGATGTTGACTCGCTCGACGGTTTGGCCGGAACTCAAGGTTCAGGTCAAGGGGCATGATGTTCCATGTTCTGGTTTGCTTTTGATTCGAGAAACACAGGCTCCGGAATCGTCTTTGAAGACAAGTCGCGATCACGATCATGATTCGGCGATTTTCCGAGGCTATAACCTGCCAGACGATGACGCCGATGGATCCAGAATGGATTCGATCTGGGAGCTGGACATGTCCGCCGGCGGTTCCGTATTCGACGAGAGCGAATCGCAATACTCTCAGGAATCCGTGCTGGATTGAGCGTTCTCTCTGTGCCGAAACCCTTTACTGACTGGGCACCTTCTGCTTGTTGCACGATTGAGTGTCGTCTTTCGCTCCGTGAAAGTAACATACCGCCTCGATGAGATTGGTAAGCGTTATTGAGTGAGCGACGATAGTGAGTTCTCAGGGACAATTTGGCTTTGCGGAGATGCGTGAATGGGAGCACGCTGCGATCGAGGATGTGAAGGTCGCAGAGGTCGTGTTTAATTTACCGCTGGAGCGGCCTTACACCTATTCGATTCCAGAACCATTGCGAGATCTGATCAAACCCGGACAACGCGTGAAGGCTCCGCTCGGGCGAAGCAATCGGATCGTTGTCGGTTACTGTGTGGCGATCAGGCCCGGTGAGTCCGGCCAGAAGCGTCTGAAGCCGATCGAAGAGTTGCTCGACAGCGAACCGTTGCTGAACAATCAGATGCTGGAGCTGACTCGCTGGATCGGCGAACGGTATTTATGCGGCTGGGGCCAAGTGCTGGACAGCGTTATTCCGGCCGGCGTTCGCAAGAAGAGCGGTACACGAGAAGTACAGAATTTTATTCTTGTTCCGGGCACGGAAGAGAAACTCACTTCCGCGCGTCTGAGTCGTCAGCAGAAGATGGTGATCGAGGTTCTGCAGAAATCGACCGGCCCTGTGACGGCGACGGATCTTTGCGAACGAGCCGGTTGCAGTCCCGGACCGCTGAAGTCATTGCAGGAACGAGGACTCATCAAGGCGTTAAGAATTCGTTCCGAGATTTCCGGCGATGATCTGTTGCCGGTGCAGCAACAGGCAGACCTGAAATTGAACGTTCAGCAGCAGCAGGCTCTGGACAGAATTCTGCAGCCGATTCGAGCCGGCGCACATGAAACTTTGTTGTTGCATGGTGTGACTGGTAGCGGCAAGACGGAAGTCTATATCCGCGCGATTCGTGAAGTGGTCAGCTATGGTCGGCAGGCGATTGTGCTGGTGCCGGAAATCAGCCTCACGCCGCAGACGATTCGTCGCTTCCGCAGCCGATTTTCCACAGTCGCCGTGCTGCATAGTCACATGACCGATGCCGAACGACACTGGCAGTGGCAGCAGATTTCCAGCGGCGAAATTCAGGTCGTCGTCGGAGCCCGCAGTGCGGTTTTTGCGCCGACGCCGAATCTGGGGCTGATCGTCATCGACGAAGAACATGAGCCGTCATTCAAGCAGGACAGCACACCTCGATATCATGCACGCGAGGTTGCCAGAAAGCGGTGCCTCGATGAGCGTGTGCCGCTGATTCTGGGGTCAGCGACACCAACTCTGGAATCGTGGATCCGGGCGACTCGCAAACTGGATGTGCTGGTCTCAATGCCCAGTCGAGTTGAAGACAGACCGCTGCCGCCGGTGGTGGTTGTCGATACACGAAGCGATCCACGCATCGCAAAAGGATCCGCCATCGGCCGCGCGCTGTATGGGGCGATTGATCGAGCGTTGAAAGATAAAGGGCAGGTTATTCTGTTTTTGAATCTTCGGGGATACTCGCCGACGGTCTGGTGTCGCAGTTGTGGAGCCGGCATCAAGTGCCCGAACTGCGATATTACTCTGACATGGCATCGTGACCGACAATGCGTTGTTTGTCACAGTTGCGATTACGAAATCACTCCGCCTAAGGCCTGCCCGACATGCCAAAGTCCTGCTGTGCGATATCTTGGGACGGGGACGCAGAAGCTCGATGAAGAAGTGCGGAATACATTTCCGAATACGACGGTGATTCGCATGGACAGCGATTCCATGCAGAAGCCGGGCAGCCATGATGAGGCTCTGGAGAAGTTTCGGAAGGGCGAGGTGCAGATTCTGTTGGGAACTCAGATGATTGCCAAAGGGCTCGATTTTCCAAACGTCACTCTTGTTGGCGTGATCGATGCGGACACGATGCTGCGTCAGCCGGATCTTCGTGCGGCCGAGCGTACGTTTCAGTTGATTGCTCAGGTCGCCGGAAGAACGGGCCGCGGCGAACGTGGCGGAAGAGTTCTCGTGCAAACAACAAGCCCGAATGATCCCGCAGTGAAGTTTGCATCGAAGCATGACTTCATCGGGTTCGCTCAGCACGAGTTGGCCGAACGTTACGACACTCAGGCCCCGCCGTTTTCCAGCGTAGCGCGAGTGATCTTTCGCGGGCCCGATGAGATGCGTACTCGTCAGACAGCACAGGCCGTCGCGGATCGGCTGAGGGCGGCTCGCAAAGGCGCGACGGAAGCGGTGCGGGTTTTGGGAGCAGCCCCGGCCCCGATTACTCGTTTACGTGGGCTATGGCGATTTCATCTGCAGATCGCAGCGAAAACGCCGGAGCTCGTGAAGGAATTATGGCAATCTGCCGAGCAATCTCTGTCATTGCCGGATGATGTGGAGTTTGCGATCGACGTCGATCCGATTAATGCCAGGTGACCGGTTATTCTTTGTCGTCAGTTCCATAGAACACCAGGTTCACGATCTTCCATTCGTCACCCTGTTTGATCAGCGTGAAGTGATCGTAGCCGTATTGTAAACGCGGGCCGGCGGTCAATTTCCAATACACGACTGCTCGTGCAAGATCGGCTTCAAAGCGAATCTCTGTCTTTACGGGAACCTCGATCGCTTTATGGGCGGCCGATTTGTGATAGGCGGCTTGGCCAGCGACAAACGGGACTTTGTTCTGAGTATAGATTTCGCCGCCACGACTGATCTCCTGCACAACGGCACCGTCGGCAAAACAATCTCCGTAGTCTTTCATACGCTGCTCAGACCATGACAGGAAATAGTGCTTGATCAGTTTCTCGACAGCCGGCAGCTCAGGGTTTGTGGCCTTGCTCGACTTCTCTGCCGACTGAGTTGTTGGCTCAGCGGCGATCAGTGATGTCGGAGTTGCTTTTGTGTCAGCGGCTTTCTGAGTTGTTCGAAGAGTTCGCCAGGTTTCCAGATAATCCCCCACGAACTGTTGAATGTACTTCGCGTCCACGCGTTTTTCGCTTACGGTTGCTCCGAGCGGCGGGACATGGCAAAACGCGACATCCAGCTCAGGATGTCTGGCATGCAGATACTCAAGCGAATACAGAGTCTCCTCGCAAAGATACTGACCTGCTCGGCGGGATACTCGAACGGGATAACCCTTGTCGGCCAGTCGGTGCTGCATTGCGTCACAGTCAAGAGACGCCTTGAACTCCGCCGGACCATCAGCAGTAATCGCAATCTTCGCGGGAAGTTTGCCGTCGTTATCCGGAATCTGACCGCGCTGGTTGGAGGCGCGAGATTCAAGAGCAAATCCGTCTGCACCTCCCTGACCAAAGGAGAAGACAGCGACTGGTTTATGCTGTTCAATCAGCTTCTGCAGATGCTTGAGCGGTTCGCCCCAGACAACAGGTAGCTCATGAGCGATGATTTGATGTCCGTGCCATTCTGTTTGATGCAGATTTCGAATGCCCTGCCATGAAGGATTTGCGGGACGGCTGGTGCCAAACGGTTCGAATCCTGTCAGCAAAATCACAGGCCTTGCATCATCCGCGAGGACTGCGGGTGAAATCTGCGCCAATGGTGTCAGCCAGTTTGTACACGCACAGAGAACAGTCAGGAGCAACATCCGTGGAGGCATCATGAATCTATCTCGCTGAATCAGGCAAATCGCGTTCGTTCGGACGACGCATTGTGAGACACCGGAAACTATCAGTGAAGCAAGGATCGTACGGTACAGCCCTCGTCGCTCATGTCGCAATTCTTCGTCGCGAACAATTGATCGGGGCGAGAGCGAAAAGATTCTCAGGGGACATCAATAAGTAAAAGGCACGTTATGGCTTTTCCGAATCTGCACAGACACAGATCATTTTGTGACAGCCGGGGCATCCCTGGCCGTACTTCATCTGGACAGCTTCGGTCAAATTGATGCCGGCCACATTTGCAATGGTTGCCAGCCAGGCCAGAACATCCGCAAATTCTTTGGCGATCTCTTCTTTAGGTGACTCACGCAGAGCCGCTGCGAGTTCGCCGATTTCCTCCATGAGCCACATGAAGGTGCCCTCCACGCCGCGTGCCTGATCTTTGCGAGAATACATTCGATCAATCAACTGCTGTAGTTCGTCGAGTGTCATGCCGTGAGCCTGAAAAGACATTGAATTAGTCGTCGCATTGGAGCATCTGACGTTCATTTTTTCGTCATGGTGCAATCAGAAACGGATACTGACCGGACACAATGATGACGTCAAGACATTGGCTTCCGAAGGCTTATTGATGCACGGGCTTCCGTAATGTCGCACCTGCGTTGGCCGCGAGATTCCCACCGTCCATGGGAATCAGAGTTCCAGTGATCCACTCCGAGGCATCCGAGGCCAGCAGCACAATCAGGCCCTGAATATCGGTTGGCTTTCCCAATCGACCGCACGGTATTCCGCTTAGCCATTGCTGTTCGATCGCAGGATCAGCAGCGATGCGTTTTTCGAGGCTGGGGTTCAGCACCTGAGCGGGCAAAATCGCATTGCAGCGAATCCCCTGAGCAGCCCATTCAGTGCTTAGTTCGCGAGTCATCTGGATGACAGCTCCCATCGCCATGCTGTACGCAATATGGCCTCGACCGAGAGCTGTTGTGCTTGCCAGTGAGCCGATATTCACAATGCTTCCTTTGCCAGCCATCAGCATGCGGCGCCCCGCTTCCTGACACATCAGAAACCGTCCGAAAACGAGATTCTGAAAGACCTGCTGCACCGTCGTCAGCGGCATCTCTTCAGGTTTGCCGAGGATGCCTTCTCCGGCGATATTGGCGAGGAAATCAATACGTCCGAACTGATGATCAAGGACCGTGAACAGCTCCTGAATTTCATCCGCATCTGAGACATCCGTGCGACGATAAACGGCTTTGCGACCGGTCTTCAGGATCTCGTCAGTGGTGGCTTTCAGTCCCGGTTCATTCAGGTCCGCGAGCAGCAAATCCGCACCATGTGCGGCCAGAGCCAACGCGGCCGCTTTGCCAAGACCGCTCGCGGCCCCGGAAACGATTGCCACTTTGCCGGAAAGATCAAAAAGAGAACTGGTCATGAAGGTGCCTTTTATGAGCGGTGGGGACTACATCTGCCGCAGGATTCGCACGGCGTCGACGGCTGCCGCATCCGGTGCCATGGTCGTGAGGGAAATGCCTGAGACAACTCTTGTAATGTTATGGTCCACTTTGTCGGGAATCGACCATTCTGAACCATCAGCGGTTGTCATGTAAATTGACAGTGTGTGATGGCCACTTCCGGGACGCTCGCCAATGATATGCAAAAGCGTGAATCGCCCCTTGCGGCCTCCGAACATTTGCTCACCGATACGATAGCCAGCTCGAACTCGTCCCGCATCGACAACCAGATGCTCTGGCGAAGTCCTGAAGCCCGCGGTCTGCAGTTCTTTGCGGAGTCCGGTGATCAGGCTCATCAATTGATCGCCGTCGGTGACAGCCTGCGCGTTTAGTCCATCGGAGATAACGATCTGAGTATTCAACTGATCATTCCGACGGCGTATCCCATCAATCATCTCGCGAGACTGCTCGGAGAGATGCTCACCGGACACCGGATGCAGAATATAGTCGGTTCGGTCCGCTGACTGACTGCGGAGTCGAACGGCGTTCGGGATGGTCGCGACGAAGGCGTCATCCAGTTCTTTCCAGATTGAGATTCTGGCGTCTTCATAAATATGCTGAATCTGTTTGGCCAGTTCGGGCTGAAGATCAGCCGGGCTGGCTCCGTAACCTTCCGCCACGAACACACCTCGCGAGCGGACTTCGTCGATGCGATCTCTGGCTTCCTGCCGGATAGCATCATCCTCGCGAGCGTCGTTCTTCCTTCGGCAGTACTGCAGATAAACCCACGTCGGGTCGCCAAAGTGCGGCGTTGGTTTTTCGTTTTCGTCGACAATGTTTAACGACTGGAAAAAGTTCCACATGCGATCATTGACGCGGAATCCGAATTTCTCACGGATGTGGACATGGTCCTGATAGCCTGTGGTCAGATATCCCAGCATCGGGTCAATTCGCGTCGGCAAGGCCATCAGATAGCCTGGGTTGGCCGGCATAATCTGATCAATGCACCAGCCAAGATCGTCGAGACTGACATCCATATGCAGCGTGGAGCAAACGTCGAGTCCGATCATGAGGCCGTGAAGTTTTCCCATCACGATATCTTCAAGGCAGCATCGAACAAGCTGCTCTCGGGAGCGGAAGACTTCGGGTCCGATAAAGCCCGCAACATCATTCAGATGGACCCACGGCGGACGGTTTTGACCGCGTTTCTTCAGGGCCTCGGCAGTGACAGTGGTAAGAGCTCTTGCGAAACCATATTTACGAGACTCATGAATCACCATGTCCGTGCCGTGGCCATGTCCGTTTGTGAAGTCGGCCCCCTGCCCCGTTTCAAAATAGAGTGCATAACGTCCTGTGCGAGATCTCGCATGCAGCTTCATTTTTTCGACGGTCAGATCGAAAGTTTTGTTGGCGGCATCGTTACCGGCAATGCTCTGGAACCAGAACTCTGTGGAGCCAGGATGTTTGCGTTCCACTTCCGCCTGAACGTCGATATGGGACAGGACACAATGAGGAAGGACATCTGTGATTTCGAATGTCGCGAGAATATCCTGCAGAGCATTCTCGACGGCCGCGACAGATTCGGGAGTGCTTGAAACCGGATTCGTTCCGATCAACACATCACCGACCCCGTACGCGAATGCATCGAAGACCTGCCAGCGAATATCGTCGATATTGTCGGTGGGTGAGTTCGGCTGAATTCGAGCCCCCATGTAGCCTTTTGCGCCGAGTTGAGTGCCGGGCAGTGGGTTGAAGACCTTCGCGCCAACTTTGATGAGTTCGTCGTTACTCATCAAACGCACAACGCAGGCGATAACGTCGCTGGAGAGACCATTCCGAATCTCGTGAATGTCCTGTTCGCTGCGCTCCAGAAGAAAGGTCCTGAGATCGCCAAGCGTCATTTCACCAAGGCGAGTTCTCAGGCTGGCATCGAGATCCGCGTTGATGAATTCAAGCAGTTCATCCTTGAATGGGGGATGTTCATCGATTTGTTGAACCGTGGTGCGAGACAGGAGATTGCGAGCCAGCGTTCGAGTTGCATCGTCAACCGCGGCGACCCCCAGAATCTGATCGCCCTCTTTAAACTCATTCGCCGCACCCAGCATCTGACGATAGACGTGCTCGTTCCATCTGCCCTGGGTTCGTTGAATCCAGACAAAGAGGTCTTCGTTTTGCGGAGCCTCAGAAACGGGGCTTAGCATCGCGGACGCTGTGGAACGCGGAGTGCTTGCGACAGCAGAAATGCCGGCAATTCCGGCGGCCAGAAACCGTCTGCGATGTAACATGGGCCGAATCCTTGCAAAGCTGCGTTCAAGTAGTTCCGCTCCGAATGTAATCCTCGGAGCCCCAAACTGCCAACGACTTTCGTCCGGCCCGGCCAGCCAATGAATTTGGTGTCCTTCGTTGTGGAAATCTGGAATAAGTGGTCTTGTCTGCATTTGACGAAGATGGCTTGTACTCCTATCCTGACATCAGCATTTGTGCATTATTGCACGATGCCCCGCCGGAAGTTTGCCTGCCTTGAACCCCACCCTCACCCGTATCGCCTTTCTCAAGGGTTTTGTCCCGGAAGCGTTGGCGTTTGAGCGGCAATACTATTCGGTCAAAAATGCCTGCTGGTTTTGATTCCCTTGGTGTGTTTGTGCGTTGACGGAGCGACGCGAACGATCGGGTCCCTGCGATTCCGATCTCGGAGTTGTTTCATGCGTGGCGCGGTATCCGTTTTACTGATGATTGTTCTGGCGTCTGCCGGGAACGCAGAATCTCCCGAGGTTGCTCTCGCGGAGGGAGATCCCGCACCGGCGTTTGAAGCGATCTCAGTGTCCGGGGAAGTTTGGAGATCAGAAGAGCACGTTGGAAAAAAGTTTGTTGTGGTCTATTTTTACCCGGCAGATTTTACCAACGGATGTACTCGACAGGCCTGTGGATTCAGAGACCACAGGCAAGAACTGGAAGAAGCTGACGTAGAGGTCGTTGGGATTAGTGGTGATTCCCTTCGGACTCATGAATTGTTTGCGCGAGTCAACTCGCTAAAATTTGACTTGTTGGCTGATGAAGATGGAAAAGTGGCTCAGGCGTTTGGAGTGCCGGTTCGCGATGGCGACACGATCACCAGAATGGTGGAAGGTGTTGAGCAAACGTTGAAACGCGGTGTGACGGCCAGTCGCTGGACCTTTATCATCGGGAAAGATGGGCGGATTATTCGGAAGAATACGATGGTTGACGCAGAACAGGATTACAGAAAAGTTCTGGAAACCGTTCGACGTTTGACTGCTGATGCCGAATAATGCGTGCGTCGAAGGCTGGAAAAGAATCCAGGCAGTTGGGCAGGCCAACTGAACGACTGGCTTTGTGATGGGTTTCTCTCAGTGTGTTGAGGGACTCTGGTTTTCGAATTGTTTCATTCAGGGAGTTTCGAAGCATGAGGAAGTTTGTTGCATTTTGCATGATGGCTCTGGCCGCAGTTAACGTTGTCAGCGCTGCTGACATTAAGTCCGGTCTGCAGATTGATGAGTTCCCTGCAGCTTTCAATGTCACCGACATTACTGGCCCATCGGCTGGTGAGAAGCTTTGCTACCGTTGCCAGTACGGTGCTCGTCCGGTAATCAGCATTTTCGTCCGCAAGATGGACGAGAACACTCTGAAGCTGGTCAAAGAACTTGATGCTGTTGTTGGCAAGAATGCGGAAGACAAGAAGATGGCAGCATTCGTCACTGTTCTGACCGACGATCCAGATGCTCAGGAAGCCTCTCTGAAGAAGGCTGCTGAAGAGCAGAAGATTGAGCACACTCCGCTGACTGTTTTCGAAAACGCAGTTGGTCCTGCCAAGTACAAGATCAGCGAAAAGGCTTCTGTCACCGTCATGATGTGGGTTGATTCCAACGTAAAGGTCAACTACGCATTCGAAGATGGCAAGCTTGACGCTGAAGCCATCGGCAAGATTGTAAAAGACACAGAGAAGATCCTGAACTAGTTTCGGATGTCGTTTGGCTGAACCTGATTGGCTGCTGAACGGCTTCGATTTGAATTAGAACAGATCTGAAAATTTAAAAAGACTGAGCGACCCATCGGGGTTGCTCAGTCTTTTTCTTTTGCTGTCAATGTTGCCCCTGGAAATAAACTTCCTCGTACGGTTGAACAACGACAAATCCGTCGCCCTGAAACTGCATCTGAATTGATTCGCCGCTGCCCCGGCCAAAGAACGTCTTCAGCGAGATATCCTTTTTGAACTCCGGCGTCAGGTTCCCTGACCAGGCGATTGTGGCATTCGGATCCGTCGTGACCGGCTGGCCAGGTCGCACTCGCAGCGTCATCGGCTGAAAATGGGACGTGATTGCGATCATCCCCGTTCCCCATAGTTTTACGTTGAAGAGTCCTCCAGCCAGCATGCCTGTGATGGACTTCATCATTTTGATGTCCCATTCAACAGACGTTTCCAGTGCCAACAGATCGTTGCCGTTCACAAAGATTGCTTCGCGATTAAGGCTTAGAATACTGATCCGCTTGCCGGAATCCGCCAGATAAAGTCGTCCCTGTCCCTCAGCTTTTGTCAGCTTTGTGCCTTCTCCACTGACGGCCTTCTTAAGAAGCTTCCCCAGCCCTTTTTCCAGGAGCCCTTCTCGCGTGAACTTGATGTTCCCGACATAGGCCACCATCGACCCCATTTTTGTCCATACCGGCCCATTCAGATTGACCTCAAGCATGTACGGGCTTTCCAGCTCAAAGAAGCCGTGACCGTGATCCTGCTGAGATGTCTCCTCGACAAACTCGGCCAATGAATAACGCTGATCATTGTCTGGTGGCGGAGAGTTCTTTCGCGGAGAGGAAAAGGCGGGTGATGATCCGAAGACTGATTTCTGCGGAGGTGACGCTTCGTATTCGACATCATCTTCAAAGTCGTCATCAGCCGGAGCTGGAGCGAGTGCCGGGACCTGAATCCCCGCTTTACAGCTTGGGCAGGACACCGTCCGTCCCGCAAGATTGTCCGGAGCTTTCAGGCGTTTTCCACACTGGCATCGGATCTCGATTGGCATAAATCAATTACTTTCGTGCAGTCGCAAACCAGTCAACCGTCAGAGCCTTTATGCGCTTTGGTGTTTTCGGATTCAGCGAATTCAGAGGGAGAAGGAGAACGTCTGGATGATCTGCAGACGTTATTGCTTCGGACCAGTTCCGTCCAGGGAGTTGGCGACGCCTTCGAAGAATCGCGTTTACATCGCGGACAGACTGAATAGTCGACGCACTTCCCTTCTTGAAAATCGCCCCGGAAATACGCGTTCATCATTTAGTGTTGTTGTCAAATACGCTGCTGGTACCTGGTGAGAACCCGTAGAAACGGGCCAATACCCGTAGTTTGGCAATTCGTAACAACAGTAATGATCATGCAGCAACGCTGAATTCGGTTCGGCATTGGTTGCTGGTATTTACGCCTCCGATAGCTTTGATCAACCGATGGATGGTCGATCGTAGTCAAAGAACAAGTTGACTTAAGGGATTTCGTTGTTGTGCTCGCTGCAGATCAGGGAACTCCTGATTTGAGCCCTGATTGAGCTCGAGCGTCTCGGTGAGACCAGTGACTCACGGAGGAGGTTGAAAGTGCTGTTTCAACGTCATGTTTACCTGAGCCTCATCTTCTGCCTGCATTGCGCAGCGGCTTCCGCGCAGTCGGAAATCGAATCGATTGCGGGGCATGCCCCACTGGATCCCGAGCAAGAGGTGGCCAGCTTTGCTTCGTTTCGAAACGAGGCTGCTTCAGATGACACCACAGAACTTGAAGCTCGAGTTCAGCGGCTGGAAGCGGAACTCTCCCAATACCGAGCGCCGACATACTCTGCCCCGATGAAAACTCTGGAGTCGCAGCTTCAAAGACAGGACGCAGGGACCGGAGCCCTGTTTGGTGATATCGAAGTCACTTTTCTGCAGCCGCACATTTCAGGTTCACAGGCGGCCTTCGGATTAGGCGCTGTCGGGCGACTTATTGACGGCGACTATCAGACAGGAATGCGTTACGTCCTCGGATATCGCAATGATTCCGGAGTCGGCGTTCGCGGGCGTTTTTGGCAGTACGATCACAGCTTCGTATATCTTCCGCCATTCGAACCCGCCGTGTTTGGCATCCGGATGGATGTTGCGGATACAGAAATTACACTCGACCAGCGTTTGCGACACTGGGATATGCAGGTCTCAGCCGGCCTTCGCTACGGACGTCTTGAATACTCCAGCGAAACGCCCACTCTATTCGGTGTGGGCACAGCCACATTTGAAGGCGTTGGTCCCACATTTGCCCTGAATGGTCGTCGTGCCATAGGCAACAGTGGGTTCGCATTTTTTGGTAATGTCCGTGGGGCGATCTTGATTGGGGACATTCGCAATTCTGCACTGCTGCCCTTCATGCCTGCCGTGAGATTGGAAGATGAAATCATGACGGTCGCCGAGAATCAGCTTGGCGTCGCTTGGACTCATGATCTGAACAAGTTCGTGCAACTGGATGTGAAGACCGCGTGGGAAACGCAATACTGGATGAACTCATCGTTGTCGGACGACGTTTACGGAATTGGATCCAACCTTGGTTTCACCGGACCGACACTGTCCGTGGAACTGCGATACTAGAATTGTTCCGACGGATGTTGGCCGGGGAAGGCTCCGGTGATGTTATGGTTGTTTTGGTCAGCTGGACGGGTCCGTTTATCGACGATACCGTTGAAAGAAAACGGGCACATTCCGTGCGAAGGTCTGAGACGAGCCGAGAGCCACCGAGTTTTCGGTGTTCAGGCACTGGGAAGTTGCCTGCTACTTGAATCTGCAAGCCCATAGGCTTTTCGGGTCGCGACGGGCAGGAATGCCCATCCTACATCAGGGATCAGGCCGTCGAGTTATCGCAGGATGCGAATGTAATGGGCTTCTTCAATCATGCTGACTACGTCGAAATGACGGTTCACTTTCGCTGCAATCTGCGATGCCGTCACTGCATGATTCTGGACACCATGGATTGGTTACGTCCGGCCGATGAACGCGAGTTCTCCGACTTGCTGGAAGAGAATCGCCGAACTTCCCGATGGAAGGGCCTCATACTCACCGGCTCTGAAGTCACTCTTCGCTCAGACCTTCCCCTGATGGCTCAGCGAGCACGGGACGCTGGTTTTGAACACGTGCGGATTCAGACCCATGGGATGCGACTGGCTGATCTTCGCTACTGTGAAACTTTAATCGATGCGGGTATCAATGAGTTCTTTATCAGCCTGACGGCTGACACTGCGGAACTTCACGATTCAATTACCGAAGTGCCCGGCTCCTTTGAGAAAACTCTGCAGGCGATTCGTAACCTCGCTCAATTTCCAGGCGTGCGCCAGATGACCAATACTGTCATCACGAAGCTCAGTTACCAGTCTCTGCCGAAAGTGGTAGAGCTGCTGAAGGAGGTTCCCAACCTCGTCGAAATGGACTTCTGGAATTACTGGCCGATGACAGAAGACGGAGATCCGAACCTCCTTGTTTCTCATTTCGAAGTGCAGCCGTTTCTTCGTTCTGCGATTCGTTTGGCTCGCGCAATGGGGCGACAGGTCGAGGTTAAGAATTTTCCTCACTGCCTGCTGGTATCTGACGCTGATGCGTTGGTCAATGATCAACCGGAACTGCGAATTGATCCTCGGTTCTGGAATGAGTTTAACCGGAATGGGTTTCATCAATGTGCGTTTCGCGAAGTTTGCGGTTCTCGACAATGTCTGGGGCTGAATGCGGCGTACGTCCGAGAATTCGGCTGGCATGAAGACCTGCTGAAGCCTCTTCCGAGGAGTGCCTGATCATGGCGGTCGATCATTCATTGCTGCTTACAGGCTGAGACGAGCATCTTCGAGCTGAGTCGTTCTGCGCTCAATAGAATTATGGAGTTGGTTTCAGATGAGTAGCAAAGTCGCAGAGTCGAACAAACAGATTGTAATTGTTGGTGGCGGGACATCCGGATGGATGACGGCTGCTCTGATGTCACAGGTCATGCGATCTTCTGGGCAATCTATTACCGTTATCGAGCCGCCTGGTCCGCGTGGAATCGGTGTTGGTGAAGCGTCCGTGATTTCCATGGTGCAGTTGCTGAAAAAGCTCGGTGCTGATGAAGTGGAGATGATGCAGCGGTGTGAAGCGACCTACAAGCTGGGAATTCGATTCTGCGACTGGTACGAAAAGGGGCACGACAACTGGCATCCGTTTGGAGTTTGTGGCGCAAGAATTGACGGGCGAGATTTGTTTCCCTTCTGGCTGGCGGATTCAAAACGATTCGGTACCCCGGAGCCCTATGAAGCTTATTCTCTGCAATGGGCCGCATCGAATGCGGGCAAGGCACCTCACGCGTTTCATTGCCCGTCACCGATTGCACAGACTCAGTCGTATGCATTTCATTTCAACGCAGAAGCACTGGCTGGCTGGCTGCGCGATATCGCTCTGCGAAACGGCGTGAAAGAGATTGTCGGGGCGGTTCAGGATGCTGAATTCGCGGATAGCGGAGATGTGACTGCTGTCACACTGTTCGCCGGGGAAAGAGTCGAAGGTGACTTCTTCGTGGATTGTTCCGGCTTTCAGTCCGTGCTGATGCATAACGCTCTGGGAGATCCATTCGAGAGTTGGAACAGCCAACTGCTCTGTGATCGTGCCGTTGCTTTCAAGATTTCTGCTGAAGGTTCTGTGCCACCTTATACGAAGTCCCATGCTCTGTCGGCAGGCTGGGCCTGGCATATTCCACTGGCCTCGCATCTGGGATTGGGGTATGTCTACAGTTCACAGTTCATTTCCGATGAAGCCGCCTGGGAGGAACTACGGCAGCATGCAAAACTCAATCCCGGTGCCGGACAGGAACCTCGCTTCCTGAAGATGCGTGTCGGTCGTCAGCAGTCGTTCTGGAAACAGAATGTGGTTGCCATTGGGCTTTCAGCCGGTTTCCTGGAACCGCTTGAGTCCAGCGGCATTCATCTGAGTCAGGTCGGAATCGAACTGCTGCTGAAGAATTTTCCATCCGGCCGCAATGTGGACTCGTTGCGTGATTATTACAACCAGCGTATGGCGTTGATCTACGATGAAGTCCGCGACTTTGTGCAGATGCACTATCGACTCAGTCGACGCACGGACAGCGCATTCTGGATTGCTGCGCGAGAAGCGGAGATTTCCGGTGATTTGAAACGACGGCTTAATCTTTACGATGAAGTCGGGATGCTGGACAATTTGCAGGCGGAAGCATTTACTGAGACCAGTTACTTCCATCTGCTGACTGGGAACAAACGCCTGCCACGGCGAGCCCCTGCCCTTGCGGCTTCGGCTGATCCGCATATGGTTCATTCAATATTGGCTTCGATCAAAGCCCAGAATGACCAAGCGCTCAGCGATCTGCCGCCCCACGAGGAGTTGCTGGGGCGGATTCATCGGATTCACCTTGCCAGGGCTTCCTGAGGGCCATGCCAAAGAGAGGGCCATGCTACAAAGAGGGCCATTGCGGTGAGAGTCCCTCAGCCCTGCTTTGGAGCTTCTTCGGGTTTTGACTCAGCAGGTTTTTTGACGACCGGCGGCAGTTCTTTGCCTTCCGGGATGAACTTCATAGAGACCGAATTTACGCAGTGACGAGTGTTCTTCTTCGTCATACGTTCGCCGAGGAAGACGTGACCCAGGTGACCGCCGCAGTTCTTGCAGGTGATCTCCGTGCGTTGGCCATCTTCGTCCGGAGTTTCTTCAACAGCGCCTTGGATCTTATCATCGAAACTTGGCCAACCGCAATCACTGCTGAATTTGTCATCAGATTTGTACAGGGCTGCATTACAGCGACGACAGATGTAGGTTCCGGGATCTTTCAGGTCGGTATATTCACCCACGAATGCTCGCTCGGTGCCCTTTTCTAGGATCACGTACTTTTCAAAATTGGTCAGCTCATTGTATTCCGTTGGGGCTGGCTCTGGGGGCATTTCGTTGGCTTTCTGTTCGGATGGGTCCGCCGGTTCACTGGCTTTGGTCGTGTCCGGCTGAACAACTGCGGATGAGATTGTCTCAACCACATTCGGCTCAGGCCCTTCAGCGCATCCGCTGAACGGTATTGCCAAAGCCGCAACGAGCATGAAACGATTAACAGACTTCATTCTTCCTGCTCCTCGAATGACAGAGGGCACGCGGTTTGCGTGCCCTCCAGCTAACTAAATGATCTGACAATGATCAGTGTTTGATCGGAGTCAGCATCACGGACATCATCTTGCCACTTTCCATCCGTGGAGCTTGCTCGACCGTTGCAATGTCTTCCAGCTTCTTCACGACTTCCTGAAGCATTTCCATACCACGCTCATGGTGCGCGTTTTCGCGACCCTTGAACATGACGTTAATTTTGACTTTGTCACGTCGTGACAGAAAGTCGCGTGCCTGTCGGATCTTGACATCAATGTCATTTTGTCCGGTCTTGGCACGCAGACGCAGTTGTTTTAACTGAGTCTTATGTTGCTTTGGACCACTGGACTTCTTCTGTCGTTCATAAATCACTTTGCCGTAATTCATGATACGGCAGACGGGAGGACGAGCTTCCGGGCTTACCTCAACCAGGTCTAAACCTTCATCCTGGGCCATCCGCAGTGCAACTGCGGTTTCCATTTCACCTAGCATTTCCCCGGTCGCACTTACAACTCGAATTGGAGAAATGCGAATCCGCTCATTCATGCGCGGAAGATTGCTCTGCGGGGGAGCTGCTGCTGGACGAGATCGTTTAATGATTACCTCCGGAAAGAACAAATCGATCAGACTCAAAGACCTGACATTGGTCATTCAGTTGAAAACAGCAGAGGGAATCTCACGGTATTCCGTGGTGTCTCACTCCGCACTCCGCTTTTTGCCATAAAGCTCCAAAAAAAGCCAGCGTTTTTGAGCCCATCCTCCAGGAAACTCTCCAGACACCCAGGGTTTTCCGGATTGCGGTCTCCACGGATTGCCCGAATCCCTGTTTTTGGAGCGAATCTGAGCCAATTCCCAGCTCGACGACAAATGGATCGCGTGGGAGGGAACTGGTGTGCAGGCCACCAATCGACGCCTCTGAAGGCTGATCGCGATGACTTCTTCATTTGGCTGGACTGTTTGTGTGCCCGAAGGCATAACACGCTCAACCTGCAGTTAACAGTCGGCCGGCAGTGCGTTGCATGCTCGCTGATTTACTCGCGAATTCTTCGGATGGGATCTTAATGATGGCCTCTTTTTCTGCATCGCTCTTCAGCCGCCTGGTTGCTGTCATCGTGCTGATGCTTTGCTTCAGCAATGTTGTACTCGCCGGAAACTGGGGGCATTGGCGAGGTCCGTCCGGGAATGGGGCGGCTCCGGATGCGGCTCCGCCAACGGAATGGAGCAGTACAAAGAATGTGAAGTGGAAGATTGCTTTGCCCGGGCGAGGTTCCTCATCACCGGTGATCTGGGATCAACAGGTCTTTGTGACAAGCGCGGTTCCGGCTGCGACGGCGGTTGGCGGGAAGTTGCCGAATCTGGAATTCAAACTGCTGTGTTACAACCGTGCTGACGGAAAGTTGCTCTGGGAAAAGACCGCTGTCGTTTCCGTGCCGCACCAGGAGACACATTCGACCAACGGGTTTGCGTCGGCTTCTCCATGTACCGATGGCGAACATGTCTATGCTCATTTCGGTTCAAGAGGTCTCTACTGCTATACGATGAAAGGTGATCTCGTCTGGAAGCGGGATGATTTCGGTCTGATGAATACTCGCAACAGCTTCGGAGAAGGAAGTTCTCCAACGCTCGCGGGCAACAAGATCATCGTGCCGTGGGACCATGAGGGACCATCTGCTGTGTTCGCCCTTGATAAGCTCACCGGGAAGACATTGTGGAAGACCGATCGTGATGAGCCGACCTGCTGGGCGACTCCACTGGTTGTCGAATTCGAAGGCAAGCAGCAGGTCGTTATGAATGGTCAGACGTGTGCTCGAAGCTACGATCTGGAAACCGGAAAAGAGCTATGGCGCTGTGCAGGGCAAACGGAACGTCCGTGTGCTTCGCCGGTCGCAGAGAACGGACTTGTGTATGTTGGAAGCGGACATCGTGGATCGTTCCTCGGAGCATTCCGGCTGGACGGTCAGGGCGATATCAAAGGCAGCGACAAAGTTGTCTGGACGATTGATCATGACACGCCGGATATTGCTTCTTTGCTGCTCACGTCGGGACGCATTTATTTCCACAAAGGCAAGAACGGTCAGTTGTCCTGTGTGGATGCGGTTACCGGCAAGCCTTTCTATACGGCCGAACGAATTCCGGGGCTGGATTCCATCTATGCGTCACCGGTTGCAGCCGGGGGGCATGTCTATCTGACTTCGCGAGCAGGCACGACGGTTGTGATTTCTGACGCGGCGGAGTTAAACATTGTTGCAACGAACAATGTTGAAGAGACCGTTGACGCAACTCCGGCTCCGGTGGACAACGAACTATTTATTCGCGGCGAAAAACACCTGTTCTGCATCGCTGCGGAATAGCGTTCATAACATCAGAAATTTCAAACTTCGCGGACCACGAGCATGTCAGAATTGACGGCTGGTGGTCTTTTTTATTCTGTCTCAAGCATTGCCAGGAACTCATCCTCCGTCAGCACTTTGACTCCCAACTCCTGAGCTTTGGTGAGCTTGCTTCCTGCCGCCTCGCCCGCGACGACGTAATCTGTCTTCTTCGAAACACTGCCACTGGCTTTGCCGCCGTGATCGCGGATGAGTTGTTCAATCTCATCACGTTTCAGGCGAACCATGGTGCCCGTCACGACAAGCGTTTTCCCCGCCAGTTTCGCTCCGTCACCGCTTGTCGTGATGCTGGATCGCTCAACGGCCTGGCCCATGTTAAGGCCCAGTTCCGTCAGCTCCTGGGCGAGAACTTTGCCGTAGTCAGAATGAAAAAATTGCACGACGGACGCGGCAATGACTTCGCCGATTTCATCAACCTTCGAAAGTGACTCTTCTGTCTGAACGGCAATTTCCTGCATCGTGCCGAAGGCTCGTTCCAGCGTTCGCGCGTTCGTCTGGCCAACGTGGCGAATGTTCATTCCGGTTAACAGCCTCCACAGCGGCTGTTGCCTCGAAAGCTCAAGTCCGGACAAAAGCTTGTCGATCGATTTTTCTCCGAGACGATCAAGCTTCAACAATTCGTCGCGACGACTGCTCAGCCGATAAAGTGACGGGATGCCATCAACAAGCTTCGCGGCAAGCAATTGTTCAACCAGCTTTTCTCCCAGGCCATCAATGTTCATCGCTGGCCGTGATGCAAAGAAGATCAGCGTCTCACGCAATTGAGCTGGACAGGCAGGATTCTGACAGCGAATGTAGACGCCGCCCTCATCCTTTAGAACATCGGACTTGCATTCCGGGCATTGTGTCGGAAAAGCGAACGGTTGTTCCTGTCCTGTTCGAGCGGACTCGTTGACACGCATTACGTGAGGAATGATCTTGCCGGCTTTTTCCACGACAACCGTGTCTCCGATCCGGATACCCAGACGGTCAAGTTCCTCAGAATTATGCAGGCTCGCGCGGGAGACTGTGGTTCCGGCGATTTCGACGGGTTCCAGTTCTGCCACGGGAGTTAACGCGCCGGTCTTGCCGACCTGTATCGTGATCGCACGAACTCGTGTTTCCGCTTCGTAGCGTTCCCACTTGTAAGCGCGAACCCAGCGAGGATGTTTCGAGGTTGCTCCGAGCTGTTCACGATCGGCAAGATTATTCAGCTTGATCACAAGACCATCGACTTCAAACGGCAACTCAGGGACTCGCGCAATCATTTCAGCGCAGACTTGCAACAGTTCTTCGAAGCCATTTGCGTGGGACACGTTGGGGGTCGTCGGAATACCGAGATTGCGAATGGAGTCCAGAAATTCGCCGTACGATGTCCATGAGATTCCTTCAAAGTAACCGACACCATGAGCCAGAAATCTGAGTTTACGTTCTCGTGTCAGTGTTGGATCCAGCAGCTTCAATGCGCCGGCGGCAGCGTTGCGAGGATTCTTGAAGGGCTCTTCACCCGCGCGAACTTGCTCCGCCTGAAACGCTGCGAACTGTTCGTTCAGGATGATAACTTCACCGCGGACTTCGAGTGAGGTCGGGGGCTTTTCGGTCATCAGTCGGAGAGGGATTCCAGCGATGACTTTTGCGTTGTTCGTGACATCGTCGCCGACAGCTCCGTTGCCTCGAGTTGCCGCACGAACGAGTGTGCCATTCTCCCAGATCAACGCGATGGCAACGCCATCGATCTTGAACTCAACGGAATACTCGAGCGATTCACGGTCCAGCGTTTTCCTGAGGCCGGCATCCCAGTCGACCAGTTCCCGCTCTTCAAACGCATTCTCAATGGACAGCATGGGAATGCGATGGGAGACCTGCGTAAAACCGGCGATAGGTTCGCCACCGACTTTGACGCTGGGGCTGTCTGCGGTCGCGTACTCCGGATGAGCTTTCTCCAGAGCAATCAGGCGGGCCATCAGAGCGTCGTATTCGCGGTCCAGGATTTCTGGTTTGGCGTCGACGTAGTAGAGGCGGTTGTGCCGCTCCAGCTTTTGGCGGAGTTCAGTGATCTCGTGGAGTTCATCAATTTCATCGTGCGGAAATAAACTGGCCATGAACAGCGGCTTATCGAGGGGGATAGTTGACATTGGGCATCATAAGACGGCCAAATCCGGGGCCGCTACGTATCATTGTGCGGTTCTGTGTTCCATACAATCGAAGGAATGTCGAATGCGAGCGGCAGCGTGTTGACGAATTGGGGCGTTCTCCATTAGAGTTTCAGAACAAATTGACCAGAAAAAGTGAGGCCGCACCGCCATTCGACCTCGCAAGTTCCTGCAGTGTGCTGGATTTTTGAATGAGTCGAAGCCGCAGGACGCAAAATATTGGCGCATGATCCCGGAAATACATTGGAAGTCCTGTTGGAAACGACGTTTGAACAATTGGGGCTAAAAGCCTCGACTTTGAAACAACTTCAAAAGATCGGCTACGAAAAGCCGAGTCCGATTCAATCGGCCTTTATTCCCGTCGCGTTGACGGGGAAAGACTGTATTGGACAGGCCAGAACCGGAACTGGTAAGACGGCCGCCTTTATGCTTCCCGCGCTGGAACGCGTGGATCTGAGCCTGCCTAAAGTTCAGGTGCTTGTGCTCGCTCCGACTCGTGAGTTGAGTGAACAGGTTTACGCCGAATCCAAGAAGCTGGCCGGTGGAGATAAGCTGAAGTTCGCTCTCGCTACTGGTGGTCGTCCGATCGGGAAACAGATCGACGATCTTGAGCATGGTGCTCAGGCGGTGATAGGAACACCGGGCCGAGTGATCGACTTGCTGCGTCG
>CAIXQV010000998.1 GCA_903921605.1 uncultured Planctomycetaceae bacterium
CGTCAGTCTGGCCTACACGTTTGCTGAAGCGAACGCGAAAGATCAGCGGACAAAGCAGTACTTTGAACTGCTGGCGAATCGAGCAATCTACTCGGACGGTTGGGTTGCCTGCACGACTCCCGTCGGTGCTCCCTGGGATTCCGCCGGCGCCAAGGTCGACGAAATCACTGGCTACAAGTGGGAGCTTTATGATACGAGTAAAGACTTCTCACAGGCGCATGATTTGGCCGCAGAGATGCCAGACAAGCTGAAGGATCTGCAGTTGCTGTTTTATACCGAGGCGGCTCGCTACAACGTGCTGCCGATTGATAACAGCAAGACGGAGCGACTGGATCCAGCGATTCGCCCAAGTTTGACTCGAGGACGCAAATCTTTCAGTTACACAGAAGGAATGGTTCGAATTCCGGAAGGAGCCAGCCCGGACATTAAGAATAAGTCGTGGTCGGTTAAGGCCGAGGTGGAAGTCAAAGAGAATGCCTCGGGGATCATCGTCACTCAGGGCGGGCTGTTCGGCGGCTGGGGTTTATACCTGAACCAGGGCAAGCCTGTCTTCCACTATAACTTCGTGGATGTGGCTCGCTTTGACGTCGCCGGGAAAGAGTCGCTGGCTCCGGGTAAGCATAAGGTCGAAATGCAGTTTGCCTACGATGGCGGTGGAATTGGTCGGGGCGGCGTGGCGACAGTAATTGTTGACGGTTCTCCCGTCGCCAAAGGTCGAGTCGAACGCACGATCCCGATTCGCATTACACTCGACGAGACACTGGATATCGGCGAAGACTGCGGTACACCAGTGAATCTGACCTACGATGTGCCCTTCCGATTTGAGGGCGAGATCGAGAATGTCACAATTGAGCTTCCCTGACCTGCACTCATAACAGTGGAACGTCGTGTCAAGAAAACGTTTTGTTTTCAATTGTCAGTCCAGAATGTGTTAGCGACCGGTTGCTTCGGTGCGTTGTCCCAAAGCCGGTTGCTAACGCATGACAGCCGACCAGGAAATCGCGATGTTCCGCGAAGAGCTGAGTCAGAAGAGGCTGGAATTGAAACAGTACATTTTTCCGTCGGTGCTTCGTTTTGCGCTCGTTGTCATTTTTGCAGCCGGCGCAAGGGGACAATCAGCGCTGCCCAGCCCCGAACAACCCCCTCAGAGCGGGACAGGGGCTACCCAAAATGTGATTGCAAAAAGTCCGGACGACGGCTCTGTTTTGCCATTTCCGTCCACGCCGTCAGCAAGCGTGGCGAAACCAAGACTGCAGGACTCCATTCACAAGCGGCGAGTGGAACAAAGTCATCTTCCGGCCGATGCGCCTAACATCCTGATCGTGCTTGTTGACGACGTGGGTTTTGGCACGCCTGATACCTTTGGCGGATTCGCCCACACGCCAACACTCTCTAAACTCCGCGACGAAGGCGTTTGCTACAATCGCTTTCATACAACGGCGATCTGCTCGCCGACCCGCGCTGCGCTGCTCACTGGTCGCAACATGCATCATGTTGGCAGCGGTACCATCGCCGAGCGTGCTGTGGACTGGGATGGTTACACGGGAACGATACCAAAGTCCTCCGCGACCATTGCCGAGGTGCTGAAGAACTACGGCTACAAAACTTCTGCGTTTGGGAAATGGCACAATACGCCCGCCGACCAGACGACGGCTATGGGCCCGTTCGACAAGTGGCCCAACGGCTATGGCTTTGAATATTTCTATGGCTTCATCGCAGGCGAAACGTCGCAGTACGAACCTCGTCTGTATGAAAACACCAATCCTGTTGAGCCACCTCACAGCGAGACCTATCACCTCACGGAGGATATGGCCGACAAGGCCATCGGGTGGATGAAAAAGCATCGGGCCTTCTCTCCTGACAAGCCGTTTCTGATGTACTGGGCTCCGGGTGCGGCGCATGGCCCGCATCATGTGGCTTCCGCATGGGCCGATAAATACAAAGGCCAATTCAACGACGGCTGGGATGCTCTCCGCGAGAAGACCTTCAAACGTCAGAAGGAACTCGGCTGGATTCCCTCAAACACAGAACTCACTCCGCGCGATGCCACGATGCCTTCGTGGGACAGCATTCCGGAATCTGAACATGCTTTCCAGACACGCCTCATGGAAGTTTTCGCGGGCTTCGCTGAACACACCGACGTGCAGGTTGGCCGGGTCGTGGATTACCTCGACCAGACCGGGCAGCGAGACAATACGATCATTCTGTATATCTGGGGCGACAACGGGGCATCCGCAGAAGGGCAAAAGGGTTCTATCAGCGAACTCCTTGCACAGAATCAGATTCCCAACACCATCGCGCAGCAGATCGCAGCGCTGGAGGAACTTGGCGGACTGAAAGCACTGGGCAGCCCAAAGACGGACAACATGTATCACGCGGGCTGGGCCTGGGCTGGCAGCACCCCATTCCGATCGACAAAGCTTGTCGCTGCTCACTTCGGCGGCACCCGCAATCCGCTGGTTGTTTCCTGGCCCAAAGGAATCAGGCCCGACACAAAGCCGCGTTCTCAGTTTCACCACGTCAACGACATCGCACCGACACTTTACCAGCTGCTGGGTATCACACCGCCCAAAGTTGTCAACGGCGAGGTACAGGATCCGATCGACGGTGTCAGCATGGCCGCATCCTTCACAACACCGGATGCGCCCGCAACAAAGCAAACACAGTATTTCGAGTGCTTTGGCAGCCGTGGCATCTATCACGAAGGTTGGTACGCCGGCACGTTTGGCCCGCTCATCCCGTGGGTCAATGCGCAGACAGGACTCGCTGACTGGGATTCAGCGAACGACGTTTGGCAGCTTTACGACCTCACTAACGACTTTTCCCAGGCACGGGACCTTGCCGCTGCTAATCCGGGAAAGCTTGCTGAACTCCAGAAGGTGTTTCTTGAAGAAGCCGAGAAGAATAAAGTTTTCCCGATTGGGGGCGCCCTGCTCACTCGGATTGATCCGACCACTGTCATCGCCAGTCCCTACAAGTCGTGGGCGTTTGACTCCACGACAACGCGAATGCCGGAGTTCATTGCGCCCGGGCTTGGCAAGAAGAACAATACGGTCACCATTGATCTCGAAATTGGCGAGAACGCGAGTGGCGTCCTCTATGCCCTCGGTGGCGCCAGTGGCGGGCTCACATGTTACATGGATCAGGGTCATCTCTGTTTCGAATACAACATGATGATCATTGAACGCTATCGGGCGAAGTCTGCAGAGAAGATCGGCCCCGGCAAGCATACCATCGTTGTGGATACGACTCTCAAAGCTCCTCGCCCCGGCTCGCCCGCCGACATCGTGCTGAGCGTCGACGGAAGCGAAGTTGCTCGTACCGTCGCAAAGATCACGGTGCCGGGAGCTTTCACGGCCAGTGAGACTTTCGACGTCGGCACTGACCTTGGTTCACCAGTTTCATCATTCTACGACGACCTTCGCCCATTCGAGTTTGTTGGCAACATCCATCAGATCACCGTCGCCCTGAAGCAATAGAAAACGCTGCTATGAAGATCAGTTCGCTCCTTCTCATCGGGGTGTTTTTTTTGTGCGCCGGCTCAGTGCATGGGCAGGATGTTCTGCCGTTTCCACCCACGCCGTCAGCATCCACGGCAGGCCTGACGATGCAGGATTCCGTTTACAAAAAGCGAGTTGAGCCAAGGCGGCTGGCTGATGGAGCACCAAATATCCTTATCATCCTGATGGACGATGTGGGACCGGCGACGCCCACAACATACGGTGGAGAGATTCATACGCCAACACTCGATCGGGTGTCAAAGGCTGGAATTTCTTACAACCGTTTTCATTCCACGGCGATGTGTTCACCAACGCGAGCTGCACTCCTGACCGGACGGAATCATACTCGAGTCGGCAACGGGCAGATTGCTGCCATCGCCAATGATTTTGATGGTTTCAGCGGCACCATTCCGAAGTCATCTGCAACTGTTGCAGAAGTGCTGAAGAACTACGGCTACAACACCGGAGCCTGGGGCAAGTGGCATAATACTCCCGAAGAGCAGATCACCAACAAAGGACCGTTTGATTACTGGCCCACGGGTTATGGCTTTGAGTACTTCTACGGATTTCTTGCGGGAGAAGCGTCGCAGTATGAGCCAACGATGGTGCGCAATACGAGTCAGCTGTCGGAGCATCGAAAAGAAGGCTACCACCTGACCGATGACATCGCGACGGACGCCGTGAAGTGGCTGCGTGAACAGCGAGCCTACGCGCCTGAGAACCCTTTCTTCATGTACTGGGCCCCCGGGGCTTCTCATGGTCCTCATCAGATCATGAAGGAATGGGCGGACAAGTACAAAGGCAAATTCGATGACGGCTGGGACAAATATCGCGAACTCGCATTTGCCCGGCAGAAAGAGCTCGGCTGGATTCCGCAGAATACAGAGCTCACACCGCGACCGGCATCGATGGCGTCATGGGATTCAATCCCGGAAGAGGAAAAAGCCTTCCAGCGTCGACTGATGGAAGTGTTCGCCGGTTTCACTGAGCACGCTGACTACAATGCGGGTCGAATCATCGACGAGATCGAACGTCAGGGCAAACTCGACAACACACTGATCTTCTACATTTGGGGCGATAACGGGTCTTCGGCAGAAGGACTGAACGGAACGATCAGCGAACAGCTCGCGCAGAACGGAATCCCGACGAAGATTTCGCAGCATCTTTCTGCCCTGGAGGAACTCGGCGGCCTTGATGCCCTGGGCGGACCAAAAACGGACAACATGTATCACGCGGCATGGGCCTGGGCGGGCAGCACACCTTACCGTTCAACTAAGCTCGTCGGTGCTCACTTTGGCGGGATTCGTCAGCCGATGGCGGTTTCGTGGCCGAGCGCGATCAAAGCCGATGCAACGCCCAGACCTCAGTTTCACCATGTGATTGACATCGTGCCGACGATCTATGAAGCCACGAAGATCAAGCCTCCCCAAGTGGTCAACGGCTTTCCTCAGGATTCGATTGATGGGCTCAGTCTGGCCTATACGTTCGCGGATGCCAAAGCGACTGGTCAGCGGAAGACACAATTCTTCGACATCATGGCCAGTCGAGGTCTCTACCACGATGGCTGGTTTGCCAGTGCCTTTGGACCTCGCGAACCGTGGGTGGGCGGAGTCCCCAAAGGTGCTCGCGAATGGTCGCCGGAGAAAGATGTGTGGGAGCTTTACAATCTGGAAGAAGACTGGAGTCAGGCCAATAACCTCGCTGCCAGGATGCCGGAGAAAGTCGCGCAGATGAAGGATCTGTTTTTGATTGAGTCAGCAAAGAACAAGAATCTGCCAATCGGCGGCGGGCTTTGGTCAACCGCTTTGTTCCACCCCGAAGACGCGCCGGCGACATCAGTGACCGAATGGACTTTTGAGGGAGCCATGGCCGGAATGCCGGAATCAGCGGCGCCCAAGCTCGGAAAAAACAACAGTCTTGTGTCGATGAATCTGGAAGTCCCTGACAATGCCAACGGTGTGCTCTACGCGCTGGCTGGATTTTCAGGCGGCGTAACGTGCTATGTGAAAGATGGTTTCCTGTGTTACGAGTTTAATTTGTTTGAGATCACTCGCACGAAGATTCGTTCCAAAGAGAAATTGCCGACCGGAAAAGCGAAGGTCGAGATCGAATCGAAGCTCGCGGCAAAAATTGGTGGCCCGATGGACGTCACTCTGAAAGTCAATGACGTGGAAGTAGCCCGGGAGCGAGTTCCAGCCGCCATGTCACTGCACTTCACGAGCAATGCGACGTTTGATATTGGAAGCGATCAGGATTCACCGGTCTCGCTCGACTATTACGACCAGGCACCGTTTGAATACAACGGAACGATCGGCACAACCACGATCCAGTACACTGGCAAGTAGGTCGTTTACAGGAAGAAAAATCGCCCGGGATCCGATGAATCCGTCATAGCTCATGGGCGAGATGCGACGGCCAGTCTCCTTGTCATGAAGGCTGTCGCGCAAACACGGTCTGAGGTATTCCGTGTATGACCTCAACGCTTCTGAAAGAGAACCCTGCATCGCGGCGCGGGTGATCCTTCAATCTATCCGCCGCGAATTCCTCGCATCCGAAGAATTTTTAGACGAATGCTGAGCATTCTGACTGGTGACATTGACCAACGTAGCCTGCGGATATCATCACAGCAAACGCTGACGGAGAATGTCACTCATTTGCAGCCAACATCGTTTGAGCAGGCAACTATCTATAATTCGAACGCGAAATGACTGTGGGCTGTCCATACTGCTTTAGTTCACAACATGGCTTGAGTGCTGAACACTCCCTGTCCGGCCCGCAAATGTTCCTTGTTCCATTTGGCGATTCTCCGTCGATACGACAAAGGTCGATCGAAACAAACACCAGTCCTTGCGCTGATATGCGGCTCTCTCGACTTGTGGTAGACTCATGCTGTGCGGACCAGGAGAATCTTATATTGATGCGAACAACAGGTTGATGAAACGTTTTGAGGCAGCGTTGTCGGATACCGATGAGCACCTGATCAATCAGGCGGCTGCGGGGGACTTTGCGGCTTTTCAGGAGTTGACCGGTCGCTTTCAGTCGCGAGTATTTCGCGTTGCCATTCGCATCGTTGGCCAGCAACAGGATGCAGAAGACGTGACTCAGCAGACGTTTCTGAGTCTGATCGAACACGTCGACTCTTTTCGCGGCGAGTCATCAGTCGCCACATGGATTTTGCGAATCGCGACTAACCATGCACTCAAAGTTCTGCGAAAGCGTCGAGGTCTGCCGATGGTCGCATGGGAGGAATCTGCCGACGAAGACAGCTACTCGACGTTACCACATCCCGAGTTTATTGCGCGATGGTCGGCAACTCCGGAAACTCTGGTCCAGCAAGCCGAAGTCCGGGAACAGATTGAGTCAGCTCTTACGACTCTGGACGAAAAATACCGCATCGTCTTCGTTCTGCGCGACATCGAAGGATTGTCCGTACGAGAAACGGCCGAATCGCTGGAACTCACTGAAGCAACCGTCAAAGTGCGATTGTTAAGAGCTCGGCTGATGATGCGAGAGCAATTGACGCGAGCATTCGGCGATGAGTCCACTCGAATTTTTCCAGATCATGAACATGGCTGAAAACTACTGTAACTTTTTTGTCGCACCTGGATCACCTCTCTGACATTTGCCTCTTTCCGGACAACGCCATGACCTGCGAAGAACTGCTGAAAGCGCTCAACGAATACGTCGACGACGAAGCTGCGCTGGCGGTATGTCGGGAGTTTGCCGAGCATCTGGCGGGCTGTAATCCGTGCCAGGTTGTTGTGGACAACATTCGCCAGACGATCGCACTTTACAAAGCTGGCGAGCCCTATCGAATGCCTCCCGAGTTTGAAACTCGCCTGCGGAACAACCTGCAGGAAAGGTGGCAGCAGAAATTCGGGAAAGTGGACTGACTTTGCCTTCTGGAAGGCAATTCCGGAATCGATCGTAACTTTTCCCATGTTGCTGGATCAGTAAAAGCAGAGCGTTCTCCGGTTCGCAGTCCTCGTAGGGTGCGTGAAGCGGAGCGTAACGCCCCAATGAAAAGTGGCGATGGTGTGTTTCGCTCCGCTTCACACATCCTACTTTGCTGATCTCAACTGACATCAAACGGAAAAGGTGACGTCATGAAAGACTTCCTGGTATTCGGTGGATTTCTGGTGTTCTGGATCGTCCTCAATCGCTGGTTGTTACCGTACTTTGGTATCCAAACCTGCATGAGCGGAGCTTGTTCTCGACCGGCTCAGACGCAGCCGATCAACCTTCCCGACAAACCGGAGAATGTCGGCCCGCGACGTCCTTAGTTCACGCGTCTCGACTTAAGCGAGTCCATCGAGCCCATATCAGAGTGTTGCGCATTCGGATACAAGTGCCGTACTGCGGCGAAAGTACTCGCCGTCGATTGAACTCTCTATTTGCCGGAATGCTCCCATGACGATCCTGTTCGCTGCACAGACATTTCTGCAGTCGCACGTGGTTCGTACGATTCTCAAAGTCACATTCTTTGTGAGTTTGATTGCAGCGGCCGTCTACTGGTTTCGGTATTCCCCGGTCCACGTTTCAAAAGTCGAAGTTGTCTCGGGAGACATTGCGGCAGAAGTGATGGGGACTGGTACGCTTGAGGCACGGACGAAAGCGATCCTCAGTCCCAAGATCTCCGGGCGACTCATTGAGGTCTCAGCCGATCAGGGCGACGAAGTTGAAGTTGGCCGGGTCATCATGCGGCTCGATGACATCGAGTTGAAGCAGCAGGTTGAGATGGCAAAAGTATCGATCTCGGCTGCAAAGGCGGCTCTGAATCGGTTTGAAGCAGACAAGACACAGACAGCCGCTATCCTGACGCTCGCGGAAAATGACCACGCCCGCATCGTGACGCTCTCAAAGTCCAATGCCGCGACTGTTTCGGATCTGGAAAAATCTGCGGAACAACTGGACGTGGCTCGTGCAGGAATCAGTCGTTCCGAAGCCGCGATGGCCGAAGCTCTTCAGCAGGTGCTTGTCGCGGAAAGCACTCTGGCCTATCACGAAGCCCGACTGGCCGACACGATCGTTGCCGCTCCGTTCAGTGGCTTGATCGTGCAGCGATTTCGGGATCCCGGGGCGATCGCTGTTCCGGGAAGTCCCGTGTTGAGCCTGATTTCCACCGACGAACTCTGGATCACAGCATGGGTCGATGAAACCGAGATGTCGCGGATAGCCGTCGGTCAGCCA
>CAIXQV010000999.1 GCA_903921605.1 uncultured Planctomycetaceae bacterium
AGTTTATCATCTACGTGCGGCAAGCACACGAAAGCCAAGGGACGCGCATCGATGTGGATTCCGAATTAGGTAAGTACCTGGCATGGGCTGAATTGCAGGCCGATCGATTGGATCCAGCCATCAATTCACCGAAAACGATTCTGGATGAGGTAATTCCTGATGAATCCAGTTTCCCCTCCTATCGCCGTTGGTAGACCATGGGCAAGCAAGCCAATAATTTTGACGAACTAGGGCCCCTCGTTGACCTGTGCCGGGCTGGAAAACTATTCGAAGTACAGGCTTGGATTGGAGAGTCAAAACCTGTTAATCCGCCAGCCGGACATTACCGCGGCAGTCGAAAGAAGTCTCCGCTTGAGTATGCGATTGACGCGGGATTTCACAGTCTGGTCAAGGTCTTACTTGATGCAGGCGCGGACATTGGCCCAATTGATCGCTATTGCCCGATGACAATGGCCTTGGAGAAGCGACGATTGGATATCGTCAAGTTGTTAGTCGAGCACGGTTATGACCCGACAAGTATTGACGCACGACGAGTGTTGTCGACCTGGGATCCCGAAATCATGGAGTACTTCATTGAGTCTGGATGTAACCTGGAAATCGGAAATCCACTGGCGTGGGCACTTTGCAATCGTATTCGTACTTCTCTGCTCTTAGTCAAGAAGTACCAGGACCGTTTCCCTTCGATTCGAAAGCAAGTGAATGTTGCGCTGCGGCATCACTGCAGGAAAGGTGACGCCAAATGGGTCTCGCTATTGCTCTGGGCGGGCGCTGATCCTCTTTGCCGTGGCGAGGATGATCCCGAACAAGAATCCGACGATGAAGGCGGTGGCATCTCAGCATTGAGTTTTGCAGCTCTCTACAATCACTATGAACTATTCGAGCTCAAAGCGGTCAAAGCATGTCTGGGTAGTCCCGCAGCAGCACAGATTATTGACTACCTGGATGGTCCGGGTGCTGGGCCTGTGCTTGCTTCGCTTCTTAAACGCGGGCTCGATCCAAACAACAATCAGCGTGGAGGATCTACGGCGATTCAACGATGCCTCGAACAGTTTCATTATTACGGCTCCAGTTCTCGATATTCCTTCGACTACTTCTCTGCATCAGGAAGCAAAACAAAACTGGACTCTGACCGCAGTCGAGAATTCATGAAAAATATCTACCTTCTGGCGGAGGCTGGTGGCAAATGGCGGCCAGCCGTCGATGAAATCAAGTCGGCGCGAAACTCGCTCACAAAGATGATTCCGGAATATACCGTCGAGTTCATCAGTCTCATGGCGCGTTTCAAAGCTGCGAAGAAGGAAGATGTTGTGGAACTGCTTCGTACGCCGACAATCAAGTCGTTGGTTGGTAAGTATCGCGATCGAATCGACAAGCATCTCGAATCCCTCACGGTTCATGAAAGCACAGGGCCTTGAACGTCAGATGCAGGCGATCAGTCCGGGATGGTTGTTCACTTCGCTTGTTTCATTGAAGCGAAAGCAATTGCGCGGCACACACGTGGGTGAGACGTCGTGGAACTCAGTGTCTGCTGGGCCGAGGGAACGACACGCGCGTGCCCTCATCAGTCCATTGACTGGTACACTTCGTGGGAAGTCCACAACAGCCGCTCTTCAACGGGTCCTGGAATCATGAAGAAGAGTCGGATAGAGCAAATCAGCAAATCGTTGCCACCCTGCCTGAGATCGTTGACGTCAATGATCAGATTGAGCGACTGCATCTCCTCGACAAGATCGAACAGGCCGAAAAGCAGTTAGCTCGCGGTGAGGGAGTCCCTCACGAAACTTCTAAACAAAGACTGAGCCAGTGGCTGCAATAGTCTGGGCGCCTCGTGCTCTCGATAACGTGCGAGTTGAGGGAATGCTGACTGCAGGAATCTCCGGAGACGATCACGGCCCATACTCGCCCAGGTCCTCGGCACTCAGCGTTCGTCGCTGTGCTCGACGGATGCGAAGAACCCAAACGGTATCGCCCTCGATCGTGTAGATCGCGCGAAACACATGGGGACGCTTTCCGAACAGGTATTGTCGGAGAATGCGGCTACTCCTGGCATTCTCGGGAGCCAGCGGACATCGTTCGGGATTATGCTCCAGAGTTTGAATCGCCGTCTGAAACCGTTCCAGCCATCTTGCTGCAGGGGCCGGAGCATTTTGAACCGCATATTGATATGCGACGTCCAAATCCTCCACTGCCGCTGGTTGCAGGCGAACCTGATAAATCATGTCTGGCCAGCAATTGAGTGACGTTTTCGAACTTGGTCAAATGCATCCTGCAGCGACATTCCCCGATCACCTGCCTCAAGAGAATCAAGTGCTTCACGAACGGCCAGCCAGTCTTCAGACTCTGTTTCCAGGGTCTGCAATGCGGCCAACAGAACCTCATCTTCGGTTGCGAATTGGCCAGATGCGAGTTGCTTCTGGACGAGATCGCTAACAGCTGGCGGAAATTTGTATTGAGTCATTTCTACGTCCTCCGGTGCCTCAGGATGATAACGTCCCCGTTAGAAATTCCCAGAAGACTTTCGTCCATTTCCATGGTCGTCATTTGATTCGACGTATCCGCTCAGCCGCATCGTCCACGAGCGTGACGACAATCGCCCCTGCATCCGGATCGAAGATCACTTCTTTGATGATTGTCGCCAGCAGATTTGTCTGGGTTCGCATGTTGAGTTCACGCCAGGCACTGCGGATCGCCTCCAACGGAGTATTTGCAGATGACTCTTGCTCTTCCTCGCTCTGTTCGAACATGGAGCAAATAAAGTGTTCAATCTCAAATGCTCGAAGGCTGACATTGCGGCAGGGAGGTTTTCCACCTGCTCTCGACTGAAGTTCCCCAGAAGTGGTAGGCGCTCTGGATGGGATATTTTGGACTCGGCACGGCGCGCTGGCCTTGCGGAAAGCCGCACTTCAGACGCTTCAAAGTAACTTCAGAGTTTGGGTACGTCGTGGGCAACTTCTTCCACTCGCGATTTGTGATCCCTGAATAATACGACAAACAAGATCGACAGCAGGACGGAAACCACTGCCGGGATCGCCCAGATCATTTGCCAGTTGTGAGTGACGCTGCCGTCGGCTCCTTGAATTGCATAGTGCTCCCCGACAATGCCCGACAGCCACGAACC
>CAIXQV010001000.1 GCA_903921605.1 uncultured Planctomycetaceae bacterium
ACTCTCTTGCATCGGTTCATGCCGAAATCCAAAGAGTGAAGAGTTACAAATTCATCGCAGGTGCTGCATTCGTTGGACGACAGCGGCCCTGCATGCCGGGAATCTCGGATGTCTTCAGATCGCATTCATGATCAGCAAACAACCCAGGAATCGACAGAGCCGGCAAACGTTGTGGCCTGGGCCGGGATTCTCTTTGGGATCGTGGCAGCAATCCTCTACGGCGTGCTCTTCCTGATGCTTCATGAGCTGCCTTCCTCGCGACAGGAACTGACAGAAATCGCAGCAAATGCTCCTGCCCTGACAAGACTTCTCGTCGTTGGCGGCAGCGCCGGACTTCTGAATGTCGTCTCGCTGATACTCTGCCTGACAGGATATGTAATTCAGGGACGATCACGATTTGAAGCAATTGCTGGAACCGCTGTTTCAGGATTAATGCTGCTTGCGGTATTCTCTGTCATCATCGTCAGCCTGCTGCTGACAGCCTGAAACGTTTCCGTGGAAAAGACAATGCCCAGCTTCGATCGCCACCTGATACAACCCGGCCAGAAGATTAATCTCCGCAAAACAGAGACCGACGGAAAAGCTTTTGCGAAAGACCGTGAGCGGTGTGAGAAAGAACTTGTTGAGTTCCGGGAACGAATCGTTTCGCTCGGTGAAAAACTCTACGCCGAAGGACGTCAGAAACTCCTGATCGTTTTTCAGGCGATGGACGGTGGTGGTAAAGACGGCACAATTCGCGCCATCACTCAGGGAACGAACCCACAGTCTGTCGAAGTGACATGCTTCAAGAAGCCCAACGAAGAGGAACTCGCACACGACTATCTTTGGAGAATCCACAAGGCGGTACCTCCCGCAGGCAAGATTGGGATCTTCAACCGTTCGCATTACGAAGACGTTCTCGTGGTGCGAGTTCACAAGATCGTCAAAGAAAGCGTGTGGAAGCCTCGTTACGGCCAGATCAACGCCTTTGAGGAAATGCTGGCCAGCTCAGGCACTCGTGTTATCAAGTTCTTCCTCCACATTTCGAAGGATGAACAAAAGCAACGTTTTCAGGAGAGAATTGATACTCCTGAAAAGCGATGGAAGTTCGACCCGGCAGATCTCGAGAAACGCAAGTTCTGGGATGACTACGAAAAGGCGTTCGAGGATATGCTTGAGAAGTGCTCAACGCCTATTGCGCCATGGTACGTGATTCCGGCGGATCAGAATTGGTACCGTGACTATGTTGTTGCAGGCATTATCGCCGAAACCCTGTCTGATATGGCTCCAAAGTTTCCAGATCCGCCCGATGTCACCGGCGTCGTGATTGAGTAGCCTGATTGAGAAGCCTACAGATTGACAATGCACTTACTAACGCTTGCTCGCAGCAATTGCACCGACGCAATCGGATTTCGTGAGTAGCTGTCTTCACGTCGTCGATAGCAGGACAACTGAAAACGAGAACAATCAGTACGCAACTTCGAATGTGACGACCCACGATTTTCTGACCGGTCACTGTGACGCCAGTGGCAGCCTCGCAAATGTCTCAGGCACACACTTCAGGAATGTTCCCACGCATGCTCCATCATCACTAGACAATTAGACTTTTTGCGCGATCCATATTGCCCGAACAATTCCTTCACTGAGCTCACTGCGATGCCGGGTTGCACAACCGATGAGATTGCTATGCTCCGTGGGGTCATAAAAAACGGGCTCTGCGCGAAATGCAGTGCGCGGATCGGAATAGTTGTTGAGACCGCTAATGAACACTCATGAAC
>CAIXQV010001001.1 GCA_903921605.1 uncultured Planctomycetaceae bacterium
ATGGCGTCTGCTCTGAAGTATATGGGATATGATGTTCGTTTTGACTGGGCCGAAGGATACGCTCATAACGCGGACTTTGGCGGTGCTCACTTCCCAGACGCAATGAAATGGTTGTGGCGAAAAGAGAAGCATCAGCCAGTGCTCGATACAAAAGGAGATCTGGGCGGTGACCTAACGCTGCTCAAGTTGTTGATCCCTGATCAGTCGTGGGAAGTCGTTGCTGAGGGACTCGGCTTCGCTGATGCACTGTGTACTGACGCCGAAGGCAATCTGTATTTCTGTGACATGAAGGCTCCCGGGATTTATCGCATCAGTGCTGCTGATGGGACGCGAGTCGAGATTGCCAAAGAATCTGTCAGCGGTCTGGAGTTTGGTCCGGATGGTTTGCTCTATGCCTGCCAGGGTTCGCAGAAGCGAATCATTTCGATCGATTTGAAGTCCGGAGAGATTAAAGCCGTCGCCAGCAATGTGGCACCCAATGATCTGGCGATTACCAGTGATGGTTTCCTGTTCTTCACAGAAACCGGTGCTCAGCAGGTGACTCGGATCAATCTGAAATCTGGTGAAGTGTCTGCCGCAGATGTCGGGATCAGTCGCCCCAATGGCATTGCCGTATCCAACGATGGCGGCACATTATCGGTTTCCGATTACGGTGGAGAATTCACGTGGACGTTCCGGATCAATGCCGACGGATCTCTGGATGCGAAGATGCCAACGATGCTGATGCGCCTCGCGATTGATCCCAAGGGCGAGTTCCGATTCAACGAAGCTCCGCCGTACGTGACGGCTTCAAAGGGCGATGGAATGGCGGTCGACAGCATCGGCCGCTGGTATGTCACGAGTTCGCTTGGTGTCCAAATTTTCGATCCGACTGGAAGACCATGTGGCGTTCTGCCAACGGTCGACATCACTCAGCCACTGACGACCTGCATCCTCGCTGGGTCTGACTTTAGCACGTTGTATGTCGCTAACGGCACCAAACTGTTCAAGCGAAAGCTGACGGTCAAGTAAAGTCGGCTGCGTTCAGGCGTGTGCTGATCACTGTCGGTGTGCCATGATTGTTTTGCCGGTAGGATGGGCATTCTTGCCCGTCAAAACTCGGTCGGACAAGAATGTCCAACCTACAACTTTGGGTTCAACTCAAAGATCTTGCTGGGAGCGGGACGGCGTAAGCCATCCCGCTTTTATGCGTTTTTTTGAGTTCCATCACCGGACAGCTTGCGCCGAGACGCTTCAAAGTGCAGAGGCTCCAGAAATCAGCGGCGAGCGCTCAGAGTCTTCATTAAGGGCCTCAAAATCGCCGAAAACATGTCGAAACAACTATTGTCTGGACGCCTGTATGGTTTGCGTCTACCATAGAGGGGTTTAATCGCGATCTCTCCCCACCCTGTTTGCCTCGAGATCGCGATGGCCTCCGCTGAATTTTTGCAATCGATGCATTCGGGACCTTTTCGGTGAGCAACGCTCCTAACCTTTCCACTGACAAACGCCTGGCGAATCCGGGGCAGCTGACGTCCGTTTATGTTTTGCTGTTTATCGCCGCCATTCTGATCTTCTTCCTGATCCGGTTCTACGGAGAAGGATTGACCAGCCTGCCCGTCGCAGAAACGGCTGCTGCGACCTCCGCTGCGGCATCGGCCGCGCCGTCGAAGGCCTCGCATTTACTTCCTCAGGTGTTGGTGGCATTGATCACGATCATCACCACCGCTCGAATTCTCGGAGCGATCTGTCTTCGTTTAGGGCAACCCCGAGTAATCGGAGAAGTCTGTGCCGGGATTGCGCTTGGGCCGTCGTTGCTCGGTCGAGTTTCCCCCGATGTCATGGCCTCTTTGTTTCCGTCTTCTGTCTCGCCTGTGCTTGGGATTCTGGCGCAGATCGGCGTGATCCTGTACATGTTTCTGATCGGACTGGAACTGAACTCCGGACTGCTGAAATCGAAAGCTCACGTGACCGTTGCGATCTCGCACGCCAGCATCGTGGCTCCATTTCTGCTGGGATCGTTTCTCGCCCTGTTCGTCTTTGAAAAGTACGCTCCGGCTGGCGTTTCATTTACCAGCTTCGCTTTGTTCCTGGGCGTCGCGATGTCGATTACCGCCTTTCCGGTGCTGGCTCGTATTCTGACAGATCTACAGCTGAACCAAACGGAACTGGGAGTCATCGCGCTCAGTTGCGCAGCGGCGGATGATGTCACGGCGTGGTGCCTGCTGGCATTTGTTGTCGGTGTGACTCAGGCCGACCTCTACGGAGCCATCGTGACTATCGTACTGACCGGTGCCTATATCGGACTGATGTTTGGTGTATCGCGTCCGTTGCTGAATCGGCTGCTTCCGGATTCAAAGGAATCTGAACTGCCCGTTAGCGTCACGGCCTGGGTTCTGATCGCGGTTTTAGCCTCTGCACTGATCACGGAAGCGATTGGCATCCACGCCATTTTCGGTGCCTTTCTGCTGGGAGCAGTGATTCCCCACGACAGTCTGCTAGCTCGATCATTCCGCAACAAGCTGGAAGATGTTGTCTCGATTCTGCTGCTGCCAGCATTCTTCGCTTATACGGGAACGCGAACGCAAATCGGGCTACTTTCGGAATGGCCGGACTGGTGGTTCTGCCTGTTGATTATCATCGTCGCGACCGTTGGAAAGTTCGGAGGCACGTTTGTTGCGGCGAAGTTCACCGGACTGGATTCCCGCACCTCGGCTTCGCTCGGCATTCTGATGAATACTCGCGGGCTGATGGAACTTATCGTCTTGAACATCGGCCTGGATCTGGGAGTTATCTCACCGACGTTGTTTGCGATGATGGTTCTGATGGCCCTGGCGACAACCATTGCCACGACTCCGATTCTGCGACGGCTGCTGCCGACGACGTCATCAGCGTCGGCGTCCATCTGACACATGCGGAAGGTTTTAGTCGCGGATGATGGTCGAAGTGGATGCTTCATTTCAAAACGCCCGCCAACACTGTGGCGGGCGTTTCTGTTTGGCTCTCAGCTTCTCTGGCTCACCCAAGACTTTGGACAGCTTGCAGCCCGCTGCGGCTTTCCTCCTTCAGCTGCCAGCTTCTGAGCCACGCGCCATCAAATCCCGAGCCGCTCGATGATTCTTGAAGCGATGAGCTGACTTGCGCGCCGTCGATGAATGACTGTCAATCCGCTGAGGCTGACCGGCGACGACACTGAAGAGTTTGCCGAAGTCCTTCACAAGGCCACACCAGATCTCCGCCGAGACTCCCTGTCGCGCGAATAGCGGAGCGAACTTCATCGGCGTGGTACTGACTTTGTCTGATCGTACCTGTCGTGCGGTCGAGTCAGGCAATTGCAAATACTCCGCCGTCGACATCGGTAAGAAACCCTCATTGCAGACTCGTTAACGGTTCTTGCAGTTCGCTTGGCGAGTCTTGCACAACAAGGTCAGGGATACGGCCACGCGTAGAGTTATTGGTCATCAGGATCAGTCGATGCACGAGAGCAACAGATGCTTCGGATAAAGGATCCAGATACTCGAGCTGTGGGTCGCATCCAATTACGATAGGCCTCGATGCCATCACGAGATTCCTGCCACCACCGCTATTGAATACCACGCACGCCCAGACTCCTCACACCTCATGTAAACTGGCAATGCACCGCTAATTTTGCCACTTTGCGCGACAACGATTTGCGTCGTTGGAACTTAGCCCTAGGGGCTGGAGTACACGAGATGCTGTCTGTACACTCTCTTCGAAACTTTGTCGCAGGGGCGGGGATTACGGGCAAAATCAAAAATGTCCGAATGCTCTGTCACATGATTTCTACAAACGGTGATTGAACAAGTATCCCGGCGTTTTGGCGAGCAAACATCGAACGAGCCACGGGTCCTACTGAAAAACGCCCTGAAATGTGCGGCGGTACGTGTTCGCATTGATTTCTGCGTGACTGGAGAAAAGATGATTCAAAGATTGATCGCCGTCGTTATAGCCGTTTGCATCGTTTCCATTTCGTCCCCACATCTTCGCGCAGCGGACGAATTGGACCGACTGCTCCTGAAGCACGCTCATACGATTCTGGAAACGTTGAAGGAGAAGGGGCACAAGAGTGTCGGCGTACTCAAATTCCGCGTCAAAAAGGGAGAAGAACCCGCGACTGACCGAGCTGGAACGCTGAATATGCGATTGGCCGAAAAGCTTGAGATGGCTTTGGTCCTGGCGAATAAGATCCAGGATCCGATTGGAGTTGTTCGCAATGCGAATCGAATCGCCGCAACAATCGCCGGCGCGAATCATCTGACAGCTGAAGGGCGAAAACTGTTGTTTACGACGCAGTATGAACTGGCCTGGGGCGACGAAAAAGTGACGCCCGACGCCTTCATTACAGGTGTCGCCTTCATTCATCCGGACATGAAAACCATGACGATCGGCTTATCGATGTTTGACGCATCCAGCGACGAACTGATTGCGTTGTCCAAATTCGACGCGAAGCCTGACCTTGAAGATTTGCTGGAAAGTGGCGAGAGCTTCACTGTTCGAGGTGTCTTTGACCAGGGCAGTCTTGAAATGACGCAGGACGAGCGAAAGGATAAGGCCACGGAAGAAGCCGTGAAGGCGACGGTGCTGGTTAAGAATGAAACCGCTGGTCAAACGAAGTCCGTTTCCTCAAAACTCCATCCGCTCTCACCCACAAATCCGGACTCGCCCATCTCGCTGGAAATTCGGTATGAGGGAGTTCCTCAAGCGATCGAGTTTCGCGAGGGAGCAGCATTCGTAAAGGAGCCCACAGAGAATCAGAAAGTGAGCTTTATCGTTCGCCGCAAAGGTGGCGGGACGCCGCGACTGGGGATTGTTCTCAAAGTCAATGGTGAGAACACGCTCTATCGCCAAAAGCTACCTGATGCTCAATGCTCACCATGGATTTTTGAGCCTTCGCTCAGGGAGTTTCAGGTTGGTGGATTCCAGCTTGATACGGAATCGATGCAGGAATTCAAGGTCCTGTCAGAGGTGGAATCCAAAGCAAAGGAAATCAACTATGGCGAGTTTGTCGGGACGATTTCCATCAGCGTGCTGAAAGAGCAGACCGTGGAACCGAAGATAAATGAAGACCTCTTGTCAGATGACGGAGAAGATTTCGCGATCCTGACACGCAGCGCGTTTCCCAGCAAGCCGGCTCGCAATCTAAGTGCGTTACGTCATCAACTCGCCGACTCCTCAACTCGCGGATTAATCGTTGACGGCGCAGTTGTTCAGCGGAATGTTACGGTGGCACAGTTCAAAGGGGATTCGATCCCGATCATGACTGCCACTGTTAAGTACTACAATCCTCAAGACCTACCAGAATAGACTTCAGAAAGGACCACAATGCAAACCATTGTCAGCAGATTTCAACAGTCACAGTTCGTTCGATCATTAGCTCTGATAATACTGGCCGTAGCCTGTAGAGGCTGTTTCAAAACCTGATTTGTAGCAATTTCAATGGCATGAGATTTGAAGTTGATTGAGAGCGAAAGGAGTAGCTCTCATGTTAATCAGCCTGTCCTCATGGCCGAAACGACGTCGGCCGAATACGACAGGATCC
>CAIXQV010001002.1 GCA_903921605.1 uncultured Planctomycetaceae bacterium
AGATGCAATCGAAAAAGCAACCGGCGTACGACTCTGAGAGTTTCCTGCTACCCCTCCGAGCGATCGGAGGGAGTGTTGGAACTTTTCACACTCACTAAGGAATCGACCATGGACCCGAAAGAAAACCTCGCAGAGCAAGCCCGACTCTCTGCGGAACTGAATGCGATTTTCGATCGCTACGACGACAACACATCAATCCCGATCCCAGACACGTGCGCTATCATCGCTATCGCTAATCGCTTGGCAGAACTCTCAAACGCATACTGCGAATGGATCCAGAAAGGCGGCTTCCCATCATGACAACGACCCGACAACCGACGCTGTCAGACGCGAAGAGATTCGCGCGGGACATGACACCAGTCGTCAACGAACTCCTGATCACTCGGCTGATTGCAGAGCGAGTCAAGAAGCAAATCGACGAGGAATGCGCTCGCATACTCGCCACCGGCGAATTCCGCTACGCGAACAAATGGTACGGATACAACTTCCGCGGAGACAAACTCCCCGAGGATCGCATTCTCCGGAACGTCGCAGAGTCTTATCTCATGCACGACGAAGACGCGAAACGGTACTACGAGCTGCGTGCAGACTTTATCGAATCAGCCGGGTGGAAATGTCCTCGCGGTTATTGCCCGGCCAGTATGGCCGAGTCTCGGTGTATCCGATTGGAACAGACAATCCTCGACGCAATGGCCGAGATGATGCACTGCCCGCGAATGCGCGAAGTGTACGGCGATCATCGCGAACAGGCACTTGAACTGGCAATCGGTTTAGTCGTGAATCTGTCCTCTTACCGTAAACCGCCAATGGCGACCGAATGGCTCGGCAAATCTCTTTAAGGAATCGACACGATGACAATGCCCGAGATAAAACGCATAGCTGACGACTGCGAGAAAACCCATCGCTGGGCTGAAGTGAAGTCGAAGCGAACGAATTACAGAACGCTCCAGTATCGACTGATCAAAATCGGCCGAGTCTATCTGCGGATGATCACTCCGTCCGGCGCGGTCTTCACGATCCCACCCGAGGAAGTTGTTCGCGTTTGGTAATCACCCACACTTGAAAGGAACAGAGACAATGAAGATAGAGCCCAACAAGGTTTACACCTGTCCTGAATGCGATTCAGAGCATATCTGCGTCATGATGGCTTGCAGCGTCAACCCGAATACCAATGACGTCGATGTGGATTATGAAGAGGACGTCAGCAAGTCTAAAACGTGGTCTTGCGACGATTGCGGAAACGAAGGATTTATCCCAGACGTGGCATCCATCGACGATGACGAAGACAACGAGACACTGACCTGCGATCTCTGCGGGAAAGTCGAGGACGAACACGACGCTATTGCGCGTGGCTGGATTCCTGATTACCTTGACGGCGAAGAACACAAGCTGGATCCAGTCTGCGTGGAATGCTGCGCGGCCAGGATCACGACGAACGATGACGGCGATTCCATTCTGATCAAGACAGCACACTAACAGAAAGATGATGACCGTGAAGAACATTCCCTGGACAATTGAGGAGCGACACTCCTGCAGAGCAATCGTTGACTCTGCGAATCAGGATATTGGCTACGTCGACAAAGCCCCATCGTTCTTCGATGGGAAACCGTGCGGCAGTGTGACCTCACAGAACTACACGGCCGAGGAACTCACGGACCGAATCAGGCTGATGGCCGCTGCTCCCAAGCTGGTGGCAGCGTTGCAGGAGATTAGCTCAAACGCAGCTGAATCCGTCGAATGGATTCGCCGAGTCTGTGACCGTGCGTTGAAAGAGGCACTTCCGCAATACAAGATCGGCGATTATGTCCGCAGCATTGAATGCGGGTGGAAGGGTCAAGTCATCAAGATCGAATGGCAGAACGGCGATGAGATGCTTCGATGCCAGTATCGACACCCAGACGGATCGCTGGCCGAGGATGACACCCGATGGTTTGCCCCGGCCGACGTCAGATTAGTGTCCGATGATCCATTCATCGCGATGCGAGGCATCCGTGTTGTGTTCGCAGATCCGAAGTACAACTTTGAAACCGACATCAACGGGACTCGTGAGGATATTTGCCGGTACTACAACAGATCCCTGATGGTTGGCTCCGGCGATACCGATGAGAGATTCGCCAGGCCGATCGCAATCGAGTTCCTTCACGACGATCCGGACAAAACGATCCGCGTTGAATACACGGGAGACAGCAATGCCCGACGATAATCCTGATGAATGGGTAACGCAGGATCGCGACTTTGCCCGATTCGGAATCGATCAGAAACGATGGATTACGAACGGCGAGGCTGACGAATGGAAACCCGCGATTGCACTTCGCGACGTTGAATACCCATACCACGGAATGCAGGTGTTTGACGATCCGTTTACCAGAACTCTGGAGCTTCGATGCCTCCGAAGGAATCTTCCGACGGCCGATATGAACCCTGCTGGACGGCATTGCGAACACATGGAGCGCAAGCGTACGGCGAAACACGAAGCCGCCGCCGATACCAGTAACCCAATTATTCCCATGATTAAAGAACCAGTTATTCAAACCATCTTAGAACCAGTAAGGAGTCCAATCGTGAAGACGCATGTTTCATTCGTCAAACTGGGTCAATACATGACGGATGGTTGGGGCTATGAAGACTGCCCAGACATCCCGAAAAAACTCCAAGCGTCAAATGATGCCCAAGAGGCCAAGTATTTACTGTCCGCTGCTGTCGACATGATGAACAAGATGCACGCGGAATTGGTTCGGACGAGGAAACTGGTCGAGACACATATTACTGAGAAACGCATTCCACGAGATTCTGAATCAGAACACCCTGTTGCTGATGGGATGCTCAGATCACTTACGACTGTGATGTGTGACCGGCCTATTAGAGCTTTGGACACTTCCGGCCTTTCTATTCGCGCTCGCAAAGCCCTGTATCGTGGTCACTTCACGATGACATCAGAATTGACGCAAGACGTTCTTTTGGAACAACGAAATTGCGGCCAGACGACCGTCAATGAAATACTGGACTGGGTTGCTAAGTCCGAGTGATCACAAGTCTGGCCTCGTGCGCGTGGCCAGTGTTGTTACCACTTCACACTTTTCAGGAGAGTTTCACATGACACGACGATTCCGACACCAGATGCGACAAGAGCGTACGACACAGGAACAGCCACCGAAACCACGACAACCGACGAGACCATTCCCACCGAACATGCTGGAGATTTCCTTTCAGCAGTTTGCGTCGCGAGCATTCCCGTCCTGCGCTCCCGGATCTCCCCAATACCGTTGCCTGGAACATGCGTGGCACTTCGGCGTTCTGTTTTACAGCGAAGTCGTCAAAGCCGCCGCTGATATGTCGAGCGGTTCGGCAATCCAGATGCTCGGATCGATTGAGACACAATTAACCGCGTACGTCACAGGTGTATCGAAACAGCACGAACAGGACCGCCATGCACAACAAGCCGCTGACAGTGGAAATGATTCTGGAACGAATAGCCCAGCGACTGATAACCCTGGGGAACAAGACGCGGGGAACAAAGAGCAGTCCCGAGGACAAGACGCGAGCGGCACACGGGATGCGTGAACTTGCGAAGCTGCGTGATTGGATTAACGACAACCGATAGGAGATCACTCATGCGATGGATCGCGATTCTGATTATCACGGCCGGATGTTCCGGTTGTGGCTGGTACTGCAATTTGGACTGGATGCACGATTATGAAAACACCCGAACAGAGCGTTATCGAACTGATCAAGGAATTGAGAGCGAAGGGCGTGAAGTACAACCAGCTGATGGCCGAACGAGACCGATCGGAGGACGAAGAACAGGACGCGGACGACGATACAGTTTACGTCCATCGTTCAACACAATCGATAGACAAGGCGATTGACGAACTTCTGGAAGATACGATGACGATCACCCGTAAATTGGTTCGTGCAAAAGACACTGACAACGATGAACCCGCCAATGACGGATACACAGTTATCGGTTACTACGACGACACCGGGTTGAGATACGTCGGACATCACTCGGAGTGCGAATCAGCAGCAGCTGCAATTCAGCGCGTCGCGGACGTTTACCCGGACGAAAATATCTGCATCGTTTCCGTGCTGGCCGGAGAACACAAAGACCTGCAGGACGGCGATTACGTCGAAGACACTGACGATTGGAGGAACAATGCCAAGGCGACGACACAACCTGATCGGACAGACGTTCGGGCGGCTAACAGTGACAGCGTTTCATAAGTCGATTCGATCCGGGACCGTGAAACGCATTATGTGGCTGTGCGATTGCAGCTGCGGCGCAAAGAACATCCCGATCAGGGGTGATGGATTGCGATACAAAACCACGAAATCATGCGGCTGTATCGGCCGAGAACGTGCCACCCGCAAGTCGGCGATGCTGACAATCGGTAACACAACCAAACGTGCCACCGAATGGGCACGCGCGTACGGAATCGGGACCGGCCATATTTATGACAGACTCAAGGCTGGGATGCCCGTGGAGCAAGCTATCACGACACCAGTCGGACGGCGCGGCGTCCGAATCCGAAAGCACAACTCTAACACGAAAGGACAACCGAATGACGAAACCAGCAGCTAAGGTCTTTTACACGTCCAGGCAGGCCGCAGAGATTCTGAAATTGGATCCGTCGCGAATCCTGCAGCTATGCCGATCGAAGCGACTCGGATACTCAACCGAGAAACACGGCAAGGCGTGGGTAATCACGGACGTCGAGATCGCAGAATTCCAGCGAATCGGCGCGCTGGCAGCTGGTCGGCCGAAAAACGCTGACTAATTTTTTCTGGGAGGTATTACCGTAAATGTGGCCCTCCTGTTATTGACACTACAGAAACCGACGGCAAAGATGCCCGGCCTTCTGTCTTGTTTAACCCCGCCGTTGGCGGGTTCTTGATACCCCGTCGACTGGCGGGGGTTTGGTCTGCGTAAGGGCTGTGCGGTTCGAATCCGCGAGATCAAATCGGCTATCGAATTAGTCGAATAGGCTCCGCATGATTCAGGGGCGGTCGAGCGCAATTTCATTTCTCTCAAGGAAGATCCAATGCTGGTACTCTCACGGAAGAAAGATCAATTCATTGTCGTTGGAGACACCATCCGAATTTGTGTTGTCGAGATTCGCGGCGACAAGGTTCGAATCGGTGTTGATGCACCGAAAGACGTGAAAATTGATCGGGAAGAAATCTGGTTGAAAATCAAAGAAGAACAGAAAGGTGGTAACGATGGATCTGAAACTATTGGCTGAACCATTCCCTCCAGACGACATCGAATGGAGGATTTCGCGTTCCGGAATGAGCAAGGCCGGGAAACCGTTTGCTTGGGTTCTGGCGTACATCACTGCCCGTGCGATCGCGAAACGTCTCGATGATGTGTGTGGTCCAGAAAACTGGATGAACACCCAACAACAGATCAAGGAATTGCGACCAGGACAGTTTTCTGTGCAGGTCGGCATCTCGATCAGGATCGGCGATGATTGGGTTACGAAGTTCGACGTCGCTGAGCCAACTGGCATTGAACCCGCCAAAGGCGGATTCTCTGGAGCAATGAAGAGGGCTGGAGCCCAATGGGGAATTGGCCGCTACTTGTATTCACTGGATGAAACCTTTGCCCACACCACAATGAATGAAGATGAAGGCAAGGGTTGGGAGTACGCCCGACTGTCGAAAGACAATGGGGGCGCAGCTTTCTACTGGCAACGTCCGCGACTTCCGTCATGGGCAATCCCTTCTGACAAAG
>CAIXQV010001003.1 GCA_903921605.1 uncultured Planctomycetaceae bacterium
ACTGGGCAACGCAGATTGCCGCAGTGAAGCTTCCTTCCGGCAAATACCTGGCAAAACTGTACATCGATCAAACGGGAAAACTCCGGAAGGATTTTACCGCCGAACTGAATGAACAGGATCTTGTCGGAGAGGTCGAGTTGGAAAGCCAATGGCCTGCGGGATACGGCAATATGACTATCGTAAAGTTTCCTGCTGAGTGAGGCTCAGTCAGCCTTGTTGTTCTCAGCCTTGTTGTTCGCAGTCATCCCGTGCGTGGCGATCAGGAGTGCGTGGCGATCTGGTTCGAGAGTTTGCTTGAATTGCTCTGGGGCGACGTTGCTGGTGAACTTTGGGTTGCATCATGTCATGATGTTCAACCGGGTTGGTTTTGTTGAATAGGTTTGCAGGGAGTGCGTTCGTACTTCCAGGGATGAGAAGACTCTGGGCTTTGCCGACTTCGGCGGCAATCGCCAGTACATCACGCTTGGTAATTTGTCGGAGAACCCCAGGGCGTTCATCTTTCTGATGGATTACGCCCGTAGCCGACGCATCAAGCTCTGCGGCAACGCCCGCGTGGTTGATGACGATCCGGCCTTGCTCGACAGGTTGGGTGATTCGTCCTGTCCCGGGAAAGTCGAGCGGGCCATTCTGTTCGAGATCGAGGCGTGGGATTTGAACTGCCCCCAGCACATCCACAAGCGGTTCTCGCAGAAGCAGGTTTCTCCCGTCATCGAGCAGTTGCAAGGCCGCATTGCGGAACTTGAAGCAGAAATACGGCAGTTGAAAGGCGAGTCGTGATGTCGTGTTGATTATTACTGCACTTCACTCGACGGCACGAGCTTCACCCGTGTTGAAAGGGCGTGCAGGGCAATCTGGTGCAGAATCTCGCTAACCGTGGTACAGCAATCCGGAAAAATCGTGACGTTGTATTTCTCCGCTGCTTTTGAAATCGCCGTGTGCGTCACGCAGTTCTGCGTCATCATTCCGCAAACCAACAAGTCGGTAACGCCGAGCTTGGTCAGCGTTTCATCAAGGTTCGTCTTCTCGAAGCCATCGGCGAATTCCTTCACCACCACCGGAGCCTTGGGAGCAGCGGCGAGGATGCCGGGATGGATGTCAGCCCCCGGCGTCCCCTCGATGAAAAACGGGGCGAGTCCTCCCTTGGCGATGTGCTGTATATGGATCACCGGGACGCCCCGAGTGTTGGCCTTGGCGATGGCTCGTTCGATGTTCTCAAGAATTGCATCCGTGTTCCACAGCGGGAACTTTCCACCGGGGAAATAGTCGTTCTGGAGATCAATTACGAGTAGTGCCTTTTTCACAGTCAGCCTCCGCTTTTGCGTTCAGCGAGGTCCGAAAAGCTGCCCCCACGGAATGACCCACGGGTAACTCAGCATGATCACAAGGAATACCAACGCAATCCCGGAAGGTACTTCGCTGATTTTTCCTTTCAGTAACCGTGGCATCACAAACACCAATAACCAAAGCGATTTGTAAATCACCTGAATCAGCAGCAACGCCGACATTGTTACCGGGAAGAACAGCCCCAGCACCGACCCGATCAGAATTGCCGTCCACAGCGAGCCGAGGATGGTGCGGAACCCTTCGCTCTCCGGGAACTTGTTCTGGCAGGCCAATTGCCCGCCCCGCTCGCCGCCAAGCAGCGTCAGCAGGCCGACCGGGATTAGAACGATGATGTTGAAGATGTAGGGGAAGATCATCGGGTTTATTTCGACGTTCCTGCCCGTTCCACCTTGATCCACTCGATCTCTATCTTGAACGGCCCAGCCTTTTTGTCACCCAACATGAAGCCCAGGGCGTTGATCTCTTCCGCCTTCACTGTACCGGCGTTTTGAACCACCCGACCAAACGACGTCGCTTCAAACTTATCGAGCGGGATTTTGAATTCGATCCACTCGTCTTTTTTAGTTTGCACCGTGGCCCGGTATGAGTAAGCCACCCGTTGCTTGTTGGGGTAAAGGTTAAGCATATATTCCCGGCCATCGCCACGGACTTTGGCGACCACGATATCGCCTTTTTCAAAGCCGAGCTTTTTGGCCTTCGTTCGCACCGAGGCAAAGCCACCATTGTTTGCTAAGGACAACGTGCCGAAGAATTCCATCGTCTTCGCATCGGTGATCTTGAACTTTCCTTCGGAGATGCCGCCCATCACGCCGTCGTTGACGGTCTGCCAGTCCTTCGCAGTGTCGGCTACGGTGAAGTCGAAGAGAGTTTGCGGCATATCTTCAGCCATAACGAACGACCCCATGAGGATCAGCAGAGGCAACGCCAGCATTCTATGGATCATGATCGTCCCCAATTCATCCACGTGATCGAAAGTTGCAACACTGTCGCCAATGACACCCAGATGAAATACGGCCCCTGAGCGACGGCGACCCATTTAACGTACGGCCAAACTGCAATCACACACCAAATGATGGTGGCCCACACGACCAGAATGTCCAACGCAGCCAGCGGCAGGTTTCTCATCCCGAACTGGATCGGCGTGAAGATCAGGTTCGCCACAAGATTGATGGCGAAGGGCAACGCCACCAACCGACGGACCTTGCCTTGAAACATCTGTACGAACACAAAGCCGAAGCTGACGAGGATGATCGGGTAGAGAATCTGCCAGATCAGTCCGATGGTCGCAGGGGCGGGCGTCCAGGATGGCTTTTCGAGAGCGTTATACCATTCGATCCAGGGCATTGGGACTTTCTACGACTTAGGTTGAGCGGCAAGCCATGCCTGCCATTTTTCGGTGATTCGCATCTTCTGATTCCGGCTCTGGTGCTGGTCGGGGATCGTCAATTCGATGAATCCCATGTTTCGAAGATGGTTGATGGATTTGTCGAGATTCCCGCTGCGTCTCTTGAGGCCCAGGTGTTCGGCAGGCAACGGTCGGCTTTTCGACTGGCTGGCGAAGAGAGCCAGGATCCGGCCCTTGGTGTCGGTGAGGTCACAACGCGCTTCATGAGGTCCATGCACGCCCGGTTGCTGCGGATGGACCAATGAATTCCAAACGGAAATACGTCCGTCTCGCTGCCGGAGCAGGTCCTCCATGTTGAGGCGGAACTCACTGCTCATGGAGTGGCCTCGGAAGACAACCGCCTACAAAAAACTGACCAATCTTCGGCATCAAAGGAGCTGTCAGTTGATGGAACAATGTCGAGTCGGCGGTGCACCGCCAATGCATGCATCCGATGAAATGCACCCTGTTCGGCGCATTTTCAAAAATCTATCAATCCCACAAGTCATTGAAATACAAAGACTTATGGATTTGTGAATCATCTGTCGATTTCGCCCATCACAATATCCAGCGATCCAACGATCGCCGGAATATCGGCAAGGGGAACGCCCTGACAGATCTGGTCTGTGACCGATACGTTGCAGAAACAACTGCTCTTTGCACGCAGACGCAGGGGATTGCCTTCGCCGTTGCCAACAACGTAGAAGCCCATCTGGCCGCGAGGTGCTTCGGTTTCAAGATACACCTCGTCCTTCGGGAGTTTGGTGTTCATCTTGAAGGGTTCGCGATAGGAACCGGTGGCCGCCTTGTACTTTGGAATCGCCTGACGAACCAGGCGAATGGCCTGAACCACTTCCATCATGCGGACGTAGAACCGACACCAGTTATCGCCGAGAACAACTTCCCGAGGTGCTTCCTTAAACGGTGCGACAGGAACTTCGAAATCGTAGCCCTTGTACATTCGCGTATAGATCGCTTCGCCGTCGCGACGGAGGTCAAAATCAACGCCGCTGCCGCGAAGGACCGGGCCAGTGCAGCCATAGCTGACCGCCATTTCAGGCGACAAAATCCCAAGACCCGCAGTGCGGCTAATAAAGATCATGTTCTTCGTGAGCAATGTGTGATACTCACGAATTCGGAGTTCCAACCACTGCAGGAAGATCTCGATCACGTCCAGAAACGGCAGACGCTCACCCTTGTGCTTGCCGATCAGAGACGCCAATCCATCCGGCATTTCAATTTCGTCCGGAAGGTCGTGAGTTGCCCCACCGATCGTGATGTAACTGTAGGTCAGTCGAGCACCACAAACTTCTTCGAACAGATCCAGAATGATTTCGCGTTCACGAAACGCGTAGAGAAACGGACTAAATGTTCCAAGGTCCAGGCCATAGGTTCCCATCCCAACGAGATGGCTGGCGATACGACCAATCTCCGCAATCAGAACTCGCAGATGAACAGCCTTTTCCGAGACTTCCATCCCGATCAGTTTCTCGACGGCCAAAGCAAAGCCGAGATTCATGTTCATCGCGGCCAGATAATCCATCCGGTCCGTGTACGGAATGTACTGTGGAGGAGACAGGTTCTCGCCGATCTTTTCTGCACAGCGGTGCAGGTAGCCGATGTGAGGCGTGCATTCATGCACAATTTCCCCGTCGGTTCTCAGCAACAGTCGCAATACACCATGAGTACTGGGATGCTGAGGTCCCATATTGACCAGCATCTCATCGGTCTGAACGTCGAACTCAACGATGCGTGGATCTTCAATCTGCAAACTCATGGACAAAGAACTCCTGGCCGAACACTGCCGAGCCAACTCTTCGAATAATCCCCGGGAAATCCACAGTTAACGACCGCGCACACCATGATACTCAAGCGGGAAGGCGTAATCCTTCCGCATTGGATGACCAATCCAGTCTTCCGGACACAGAATCCGACGCAGATTAGGATGGCCTTCGAAGTGAATCCCCATGAGATCGTAGGCTTCGCGCTCGTGCCAGTTGGCAATTCCAAAGACTGCACTCAGCGATGGAACGACCGGCAACTGTCCTTCCACGTTGTCCTTCCAGCGAGGTACAACAACTTTCAACTTCAGCTGATGTCTCTGCTTCAGGCTGCTGAGGTGGTAAACCACTTCGACATGCGGCTCATGGCCAAACTTGGCCGCCTTCTTGGCATCAGGCTCTAAGTAGTCGACTCCGCAAAGATCATTCAGATGATTGAACAGCAATCGTGGGTCATCACGCAGAAACGTGCAGACTTCCACAATCGAAGCCGCAGAAACCTGAATCCACGGGTCAATCGCCTTAAACGTCTGAGTGCCAACCACAGACTCGCCAAATCGTTCCAGCAGGATCGAGTGAATGCCCTGAATATCCATGAACTGTGGATCCAATTTTAAGATCTAAAGCAGCGAAACTACGAGACGCAACGTCAGGCCATTCCAGCCGTCTGATCCTTCGCCTGTTGTGATTTCTTGGTCAGAGCCCTAATCCAGTCCAGATCGCCACGTTTCCAGACGTAAGCGAATCCTACCAGGAGAACTCCGAAGAACACGAGGATGTCTGCGAGGCCAATCCAGCCCAGCTTGATTGCCGCATCGGACGCAACTACGTAATCAGGAGTCATCGCCGTAGGATCAATACTCAGCAATCTTGCACTCAGGTCCGACCGTGCAGCATCGGTGATTCGCGAGTCGGCCAACTGCATTGCGCTACCATAGACCGACGCCCATGGAAAGAAGAAGGCAATTTCAACGTCGAAAATGATGAACAGCAATGCCACCACATAGAAGCGCAGGTCGAACTGAATGTAGCTGGAACCAATTGCTGGCTCACCGCATTCGTAGATGGCATCCTTCTCCGGATTAGGCAAATTGGGGCGCAGAAATCGCCCTACAATCAGCGGCACCATGAGGAAGCCGATGGCCAACAATCCAAACGCTAAAAAATGCCCGACGAGATCCGTCATCACTTACCCTCTGAAATCGTCATACTTCCAAGTTCATGATCGAGCAGGATTCGTTCTGATTCGCCACAGGCCCCGGAATGCCAACCTAGCACCTCGGGTTCAGCGGACTGCCAGCAGAAGAACACTCGCTCTCCGCCAAGATCCCCCAGGAAGTCGACTCGACCTTCCGCCGGATCAGTCAGAAAACCTCCGATGTCCAAAAGCTCCTGAGCATAAGAACCCAGGCGGACTTCGTCATCGGCCAGTTCCGATTCCATCTGCAGAACCTCCTGCTCGTAGACAGAATCGTTCGACTTCGGAGCCGGATGTCGTTCTCGAAGCGACAACAATCGCTGTCGGCGAAACGAGATATCCGCATGAAGACTAACGATGTCCCCGACGATTGAACGAACCAGCGGTAAACGCTGATTCACTTCATCCACAGTCAGCAAAGTTTCATCCGCAACCATGTTCTGCTTTTCGTAAAGTACACTCGATCAATCATCCTCGAACTCCGTCGAAGATCTCTACCGAATCTGCACTACCACTCAAACACGGCAAACTGCAAATACCAGAATTCTCTCGATCATAAACTCCGATTTGCAGCTTCAAAATCACCCGGCATCTCGAACTCTATATCAGCCGAGCGGCCTTCCCTGCACAACACACCACACACACTCGACATCCCTTGTGTGTTGTCAAACTCTATCATCAGGTTGGACATTTCTGTCCGAATATCTTTCGAAGGCCAAGAGTGCCCATCCTACTCGAAAGTCACGTCTTAACACCGTCCTAGTGCTCAGCCCCGGCAAACTCAAACGGACTTGGCTCACCCTTAACCCACACAGGTGAGTGCAGAACTTTGGATTCTGCAACAACCGTCGGATTCAGAGACGCCTTACCCCATGCAATCTGCAACGGAAGTTTCGCATAGTCAACAATGCATCCATCACGGCTGTAGCAACTAAGGTCATGATTAGACCCCATGAAGATACAGTCCACCGGACACGGATCGACGCACAACGCACAGAACATGCACTTGGTATAGTCAATCGTAAAGCCATTGATTCGGAAGCCTTTTCCGACCGGGCTTTTTTCTTTGTCAATATAAATGCAGTCCACCGGACAGGCAACTGCACACTTTTCACAGCCAATGCATGTGGTCAGGTCAAATCGATGGAAACCGCGATAACGAGGCTTCACCTTCAACGGCACTTCCGGATACTCGTAGACCTCGGTAAAAGTGCGTCGGTTGTACGTCTTGAACATCGTCAAGAGCGTGACGTACATCCCCTGCAGGACGGTCACAACAGACATCCAGACGTTGCGGAACCACAAAAACATGGGAATCAACCCCCGGTCGCGGCCTTGCGAATCGCTCTTTAAGGCAGGAATATGACAGTCAGAAAAGAGTTCGTGGGATTATAGAACTGCTCCCTGGAGACGCAACCTGCTCAGGGGCGCTCCTGGCATTGGGAAGCAATTTTTGTAAGGAAAAGTTGGCTCAGGGGGCGCCACGCGAGAATCTTTGATCGTTGATTGGGCGAACAATGCTCTAACCTTCAGAATGACCGGTCCGAACTGCTGTTTTTGCGTCTTGCCTTCGTAATTGATCTTACCTTCCGGAGGTCTGATTGGTGTCTGTTTCGCGGTTTATCGAGCTGGAAGGTGGGCGAGTTCACAACTTGCAGGGAGTCTCCCTGAAGATTGCTCACCACGCCCTGACTGTGATCTGTGGACTCAGTGGTTCCGGAAAAAGCAGCTTGGCGTTTGATACTCTTTATGCCGAAGGCCAGCGGCGATATATCGAAACGTTTTCACCGTCAGCACGGCAGTTTCTGGATCGCATCGAACGCCCGGCCGCTGATCGCATCTCGGGTTTGCCGCCGGCCATCGCGATCCGACAGCAACTACGTTCCGACGGAACTCGCAACACATTAGGGACACGTTCTGAAGTTCTCGATTCTCTCCGCCTTTTGGTGGCTCAGGCTGGCCGTCAGTTTTGCCCCGCTTGCCAGATTCCGATCGATGTGATTTCCGCAGAACACGCGGCTGTCGAAATTCTCCAGAAAGCCGCCAACTGTCGCGTCCAGATCTGCGCGGTGATTGGTTTTGATCCCTCGACAGATGCAAATTTGACGGCTGACCTCGTCCGACAGGGTTTTCCTCGCGCAATCGTGGGGGAGAAAACCGTGCGGTTGGAAGAAGTGAATCTCTCACTGGCGCAGTCTCCGCTGATCGTCGTGGCCGATCGACTCAAAGCGGACTCCTCAGCGGCTACTCGAATTGCCGAAGCCGTCCACAACTCCAGTTCTCTGTCGAGCGCGGCCTGTCTGGTGCTGGTCGAATCGTCGTCTTCAGGCAGCTCAGAAACCATGTCCTCAGAAACCATGGTCGTTGACGGCATCACCTGGCAATGCCTCCGCTATTCGCATCGCCGTGCCTGCCCGAACTGTTCTCGTCAGTTCCCCGAACTCTCAGCCGATCTGCTGAATTTTCTCTCGCCGCTTGGTGCCTGCTCCGTTTGCGAAGGGACCGGCCAGCAAAAGCTTGCTCCCCCGCCGACTTCGAAACGAAAGCGGGCGACGGAGAAAAACGTCCTGTCCAATTCGCCTTGCACATCATGTCACGGGACACGACTGAATGAGGATGCTCGACACATCCGCTGGGGCTCGATGACGTTGCCCGAGATCGCTCAACTGGAGCTTGACGATCTTACAAACTGGCTGGAATCTCAGTTCGCAGCTCTCTCTGCAGAAATGAAAATCGGCCTGCGTTCTGCGCATGAGCATGCAGATCGCCGCCTGCAGTTTTTGCGTCAAAGCGGTCTTGGCTACTTGTCGCTTGATCGCACTATGAAATCACTTTCCAGCGGGGAAGCTCAGCGAGTCATGTTGACGTCGGCTCTGGGTTCCGGATTGATCAATACGCTTTATGTTCTGGATGAACCGACAGCCGGATTGCATGCCAGCGATACGAATCGCATCATTAACTGTGTCCGTGATCTTCAGCGAGCAGGCAATACGGTGATTGTGGTGGAGCACGATCCGCAATTCATTCTCGCGGCCGACGATGTTGTTGAAATTGGCCCCGGAGCTGGTTCGGAAGGGGGGCGAGTAGAATTTCAGGGCTCGGTGGCTCAATTGCTGAAGGCGAAGACTCTGACGGGCGAAAAATTGCGGCAAAGCAAAGCCCTACTCTCCTCGACCTCAGTCGCTTCCCGCCGAACACCCGAAGCATGGCTGAATCTTCACAACGCCAATTGCCACAACATCAAAGGACTGAGTGTTGACTTGCCGCTCGGTGTTCTCTGTGCGGTGACTGGAGTCAGCGGCAGCGGCAAGAGTTCTCTGATCATCGATACTCTTTATCCGGCGATGTGCCAGCATCTAAAGCTGCCGATGCCGCCTGATGCGACGGGAACTCTTGATCGCCTGCAGGGAGCTGATGGCATTGATCATGTCGTGTTGCTGGATCAGAGTCCGGTTCTAAGATCTCGTCGAAGTATTCCGGCCACGTGGATCGGCGTCTTTGATGACATCCGAGTTCTTCTGGCAGAAACGCATGAGGCTCGTAAACGCAATTACTCGCGTGCCATGTTCAGCTTCAATGCGGCTTCCGGCGGACGATGCCCGGTGTGCGAAGGGCGAGGCATTGTGACTGTGGCAATGCAGTTTCTGGCGGACATCGAAACGGTCTGCGAAGAATGCAGCGGTCGCCGATTTCGTCCTGAAGTGCTGGAGGTTCGGTACCGGGATCGTTCCGTTTTTGACATCCTGAACATGACGGCCGATGAGTCATTTACGTTCTTCAATGGGCATCATCGAATCCAGCAACGCCTGAACGCAATCCGCCAGACTGGTCTGGGATATCTGCGACTCGGGCAACCGTTAAGTACCATTTCCGGTGGAGAAGCTCAACGACTTCGCATCGCCGCGATGCTGGCCGGGATTCCACTGGCGGACGGCGAAGTGGCTGCAGAAAACCGCAAAGCGGCTCAGCTCGCACGTTCCGGAAGGACGCTGTTTCTGCTGGACGAACCCTCGGTTGGTCTGCACATGCAGGATATTGATCGTCTGGTCGGCTGCATTGATTTTCTGCTGCAAACCGGCCATTCCGTAGTAGTTATCGATCACGATCAGGCCCTGATTTCACAGGCCGATTGGGAAATTGAATTAGGCCCGGGCCCCGGAAAGCAGGGAGGCCAGATTGTCCGCTCAGGACCACCGGCCTAAACCCTACGTGCTTTCCGGAAGAACTTTCCTGATGCACTTCCCGACAAGAGAATATCGCTGAGCCAGCCCGTGCTGTTGCCCGATGGTTTCATGTTCATCCTCTCGCGTCTGACTCAAAGTTTCGAGCCAAACTGAATCCATGAGTCCCGGTTTGAGTGAGCAGGATTGGTACAGCGTGAGGAATCTTCAGACTTGAAGTCCCGTTCGCATCAAGCGAAATCGCGCGAGCAATCAGGCACCGAATCACCTGGCAGTGAGCAACGATCAGAACATCCGGCTGTGCAAGCTCCAACACAGATTCCAACGCTGGCCATGCGCGAGAAGTGACTTCAGAAAGGTTCTCACCACCCGGAGCCTTCTGTTGATAGTGGTCGCGAAAACTACAATACTCGGGATCGCTTTCGTACTCCGGGAATTCTCTGTAGACATCTTCTTTCGCGCGGCCCTCGAAAAGCCCGAGCGACCGTTCGTTGAATGCGGGCATCGCAGGCAGCAGCTCTGGTGCTGTCGTCAATTGTTGCCTGATCAACTGCAGCGTGTCGACAGCACGAACAAGCGTTGAACTGACTGCGTGAGAAATCCTGAACTGCGAAGTGTCTGCCAGAAGTCGTCCGACGTCGAGTGCCTGCCGTCGGCCTTTCTCCGTCAGAGGTGTATCAATCTGGCCGCAGAAAATCGCCTTCTCTTTCCAGACGGCGTTGATCTCAGATTCTCCATGTCGTACCAGAATGACTCTTTTCATCCACTCAAATTCCAGTTTGCGCAAGCGCTCCGCAAACGCCCTTTTGAATACTTTTTTTTCAACGGCAAGCCGCAGGCGTTGCCGAATTTTCTCCGACTGCCAACGAATTGTTCAACAAGAATGCTGAATCGATAAGATCCACAACCCCCACTAACTGGCAGCCGTTCCAGCGGCTTTCGCTCGCTCCACTGCGGCGGCGATTTCGCGTTCGATCTCAGGCAGCGGTCGCAGAGGCTCCGAGGGATTATCCACGGCCGTGACTTTGTTGGTGGTTGGATCCCAATGCACCGGGCCGAAGTTGGCCGGTGCTTTGTTGCCGGTGAGGATATGCCCGAGCCCGTCACCTTTGTTGTAATGCCAGAACTCAAACGGGAAATGCATAAAGCCGTGGGACTCCATCACGGCGGTGATCTCAAGTCGGTTCTGCACAAACTCCGGCTCGACGAACGGACTTCTCATCGGCGTTCGTTCGCTCATCTCCAGATAAGTATTTCCACGCCAGACTTCACTGCCGTCGTCACGTCGAAAGACAGAAATGTCAATCGCCGAGCCAGACATATGAGTTCCCACCTTGGGGATATTGGCGATCAATACAGAGCCACGGCGGAACACCAGTTCGACCGGCGGAATCGTGCCTCCGTTTTCCCAAATGCATTTCTTCAGGATGGCGTCGAAGAGTTCCGGCTTGCTGCCGAGCTGTTTCTGCATCGCCAGCGAACGATAGCCGTCCTCGATCTTCAGAATCCAGCCACGACGATTCATCTCGCGGCCGATGGCCAGCACATCTTTCACCAGGCTCTGTCGCATGTAGAAGACGCGATCCAGCGAGCCGGCAATCTTTGAGGTCGAAAAGAGAATCTCGACTCCGTCTTCCTCAACAGCGTCCTTTAATGACGCAAAACCTTCGCCTGATTCCTGCACCGGAAAAGCCAGAATCTGCTCGACGAGTGAATAGCCTTGTTCCATCTGGTCCGCCCAGAAGGTCTGAGGAGTCAAGTTTTGGGGCGTGTTCATGTTTTTATCCTGGGAAGAGACTTATTCTTCGCAACCGATCATTCTGTGGGCATGGCAACGGATTGTGGCGGACTGTTCAAGCGACCCCGGTTGAATTTCAGCGACTGTCTGACAGAATCGCAATTTGTAGAGTCATTCCGATCAAGGCAGGGAGTCTCATTAGTGTCTGGCATCGTGGAGGTCTCATCGTCCGGCACTCCCGTTCCCACGGCGCCTGACCGTGCGCGCGGAGACTGGACTCAGATGGCGGATTGCATCGAACGCTTCTGCGTCGAATGGGAAGGCAACAAGACTCCACCAAACCTGCAGGAATTCGTACCGCCTGAGAATTCCCAAACGCGGCGACTGACGCTGATTGAACTGGTGAAGGTTGATCTCGAACAACGCTGGACTCACAAGACGGATCCAAAGTCGGTTGAACAGTATCTTGATCAGTGGCCGGAACTGAAGGAGCCGGATGGTTCAGCTCCATGTGATCTCGTCTATGAAGAATTCCACATTCGCCGTCAATCGGGCGAAGATGTGAGGCTGAGTGAATTCGTGGCCCGATTTCCGGGTTTGGCCGATCGGCTCAGGCGACTCATTGGTCAGGCCGATTCCGTTGAATCCAGTTCGATGCGGGGAGCATCGCGGCAAAAGATTACTCTCCAGCCTGGCGACACGATCGACGATTTTGATCTGTTGACTCGCTTGGGCGCCGGAGCATTTGCCACGGTGTTTCTGGCTCGTCAAAAATCCATGCAGCGCCTGTGTGCGCTGAAGGTGAGTGTCACTCGCAGCAATGAAGCTCAGACTCTGGCTCAACTGGATCATCCGAATATTGTGCGAGTTTACGACCATCGCATTATCCCGGAGAAGAATGTACGTCTGCTTTACATGCAGTACGTTGCCGGAGCATCGCTTTCGGAAGTGTTGGATCAACTGCGCCTGTTGCCGAAGTCCGATTGGTCGGGTACGGCTTTGTTGAAGGCGATCAGTCGTCAGTTGCAGGAATCCGGAAGCGGCTTTGGAGTCACCGGGACTGCTCACGAACATCCTTTGCACCGTCGACTGCAGAAAGCCACGTGGCCAGAGACGGTTTGTCTGTTCGGAATTCAGGTCGCGTCTGCACTCCAGTATGCACATGAGCAGGGCGTGCTTCATCGAGATCTCAAGCCGGCCAATATTCTGCTGGATGAAAACGGGGCTCCAAAAATTGTCGACTTCAATATCAGCTTCTGTTCAAAGCTCGACGGGGTGACTCCGGCAGCTTACTTTGGCGGCAGTCTGGCCTACATGTCGCCCGAACAACTGGAAGTCTGTCACCCGGATCATGCTCGGGAAGCCAATGACGTGGATGCTCGCAGTGACCAGTATTCGTTGAGTGTTCTGCTGTGGGAAATGTTGTGTGGGCAACGTCCGTTCAATGATCATGTCAGTGATCGAAGCTGGCCAGCGGCTCTGGCGTCGGCCGGGCAATTAAGAACTCAACAGCCCGATCTTCGCCACTTTGGCCAGTTGCCGTTTGCTTCAGTCACGGCGATCCGTGATGTCCTGCTGCGAGCACTTGCCAATGATCGCGAGAAGCGTTTTGGGGCCGCTGAAGAACTCGCCAGAGAACTGCGCTATTGCACAGAACCCGAGACGATGGCGTCATTACGTCCGGGGGCGAACTTGTGGCGTGGTTTCGTGATTCGTCGGCCGCTGCTGGTGCTCACGGCGATTGTGATGGGAGCCAACGGCATCGCCGCATTTCTCAATCTTGTCTACAACAAAGAGCAGATCGTCGACCATCTGCCGGAGATCCTGCCGAACGCCGATAAGATCTTCAACAGCATCCAGATATGGATCAATACAATTGCTTTCCCACTGGGTCTCGGACTTGGCATGTGGCTGGCCTGGCCGGTTATTCGCGGGGTCACACAAGGCGTTGCCAGCGTTCCGGATGCTGATGCCGTTCGCCGACGAAGCCTGCACATTGGCAATATGCTGGCGTTGCTCGGTGCATCGGAATGGCTGCTGGCCGGAATTATTTACCCGATCGCCATGAATAGTGCTGGTGCTCCTCTGACCATGCATTTGTATTCGCACTTCTTTGTCAGCCTGGCTTTGTGCGGTGGCATTGCTGCGACCTATCCCTTCTTCTTCATTACCTGGATCGCCGTTCGCGCGTTTTATCCGAAGTTGTTATCGGGCAAGGCCATTCCTTTGAGTGACGTTGATTCCCTGCGAAGCATTCATCGCATGACATGGGGCTATCTGGCGTTGGCCGCGGCGTTGCCGCTCGTTGGAGTCATGCTGTTCGTGTTGCTGACGGAAGGACAGGAGCGCTGGGTTCCGGGATTGCTGAGCGTTACTGGACTGATGGGCTTCGGAGTACTCTTCGTCGTCGCGCGTTCTCTGCAGAATTCTCTCGCACTGCTGGTGGAAGCGATTGAGATTTCCAACGATCCCTCATCGCTGCGAACTGACAGCATGAGAATTCGGATGTGATTAGTTTATGTCTACCGTTCAGTGCGAGGATCGACTGGAGCGTACGGGACTGGCTCTGGTCTAGTCTTCGAGCGGCATAAAATGCGGCTGTGTGTTCGCGGGATGCTTGATTCAGATCATTACTCCCCGTGGTGGCCGCGGCGGAGTAAGTACAAGCTTCCTCGTGAGGTGCAATTTGCGGGATTGGGGCCCGGGTTTGGTCAGGGGCTGTCCCGGTTTTATCAGGGCCCGTAAAGATCTCGCCGTAACCCATGTGAAAACTGCGGAGGCCGCTACAATCCGGTAGGTTGTCAATATTCTGAAAGGATTGCTGATATGAAAATGGACTCGATGGTTCTGCGAGTTGCGGCTGTGGTGTGTGTGCTCTCAACCTTCAGGCCACTGATGGCTGCAGAAGGTGAACCGGCCCTGATTCGCTCGGTGGAAGGGATTTCTGAGTTTCATCTGGACAACGGCATGAAGGTGCTGCTGTTCCCGGATAAGTCCAGTCCGAAAGTGACCGTCAATCTCACGGTCTTCGTCGGGTCACGCCATGAAGGTTATGGCGAAGCTGGGATGGCTCATCTTCTGGAACATATGGTCTTCAAAGGAACACCCACGCATCAGAATATTCCCAAGTCATTGCAGGAACGAGGAGCGGAGTTCAACGGAACGACCTGGCTTGACCGCACCAACTACTACGAAACTCTGCCGGCCAGCGACGAGAATCTCGAATTCGCATTGAAGCTGGAAGCGGATCGGCTCGTGAACAGCTTCATCAGTGCAGAAGATCTGGCTAAAGAATTCTCTGTGGTCCGCAGCGAATTTGAACGCGGTGAGAATAGTCCTCAGCGAGTTCTCATGCAGCGAGTAACGGCGGCGGCATTTGAATGGCACAATTACGGACAGACAACTATCGGCAACCGTGCAGATATCGAAAAGGTTCCGGCCGATAACCTGCGTCGTTTCTATCAGAAGTATTATCAGCCCGACAACGTGATTCTGGTAATCGCGGGTAAGTTCGATGAGAAGAAGTCGCTGGAGTTCGTGAAGAACTACTTCGGAGTCATTCCACGTCCTGAACGTAAGCTTGAGCCAACGTACACAGAAGAGCCGGCTCAGGACGGCGAGCGCATGGTGACGCTGCGA
>CAIXQV010001004.1 GCA_903921605.1 uncultured Planctomycetaceae bacterium
CACGTCTGGTTTCATGGTTGAGATCATTAGCAGGGCATGATGCCGCTCGGATTTGAATGCACTGAGTGGATGGACCACAACGGCAAACACGGCTGTCGGGGTCGAGGGGAACATCATGCGTGTAAACGTGCTGAGTTGTCGACTGTGGTCGACCGTGACTCTCGTCTCACTGTTTCTTCTAACGCCGGCTGTCCTGCGAGCTGAAGACCCTGTGGAAGTCGATGCGTCCATCTACGCCGATGCGGCGGACGCATTACGAGCGGGCGAACTTCTTGAAAACAATCGTCAATGGGTTGAAGCGATCAACCACTATGAAGCGACTCTTGAGCGTTTCACCGATGACGAAGGGCTGAAGTACGGTCTGCGTCGAACACGAATCCACTTCGGTGTCGATCGTCGCTATTCGGACCGCAGCTTTGAAGAAAAGCTACTCACCAAAGGTCGAGCAGAAGCTCTGGATCTTTTTGAAGACATCCTGAGTCGGGTTCAGTACGAATACGTGGAACCGGTCAAGGAGACTCGTTTCGTTGCTCATGGAACAGAGAGCCTTTACATGGCTCTGAAGAATGATCGGTTCACCGCGAAGAACAAAATTGACGACAAAACGGAAGCCATCGATCGCGTCCGCCAGGTTCTCATCAAAGACTTCTGGAATCGTCGCATCGACAGCCGTATGCAGGCTCGTTCCACGATTACTGCCGTTTGCGATCTCTGCCAGCGCGAGCTGGGCATTTCGGGAACTGTGGTCGCAATGGAATACATCTTCGGCGGCTGCAATGCACTCGATGAATACAGCAACTTTCTGACTCCGGATCGGTACAATGATCTGTTCGGCAGTATTCAGGGGGAGCTGGTGGGGATCGGGATTGAGATGAAGGGCGTCAAAGGACGCGGCATGCATCTTGTCAATGTGTTGTTCAATAGCCCTGCGGAACGCGGTGGTTTACAGCCTGACGACTATCTGGTGGCCATTGACGGTACCGACTGCAAGGATCTGTCGACAGACGATGCGGCTCGGCTTTTGCGTGGCACCAGTGGCAGTAAAGTGAAGCTCACGTATGAATCACCAGACGGGGCTCAAAAGACCGGCGATTTCATTCGGCAGCGAGTTCAGATCCACAGTGTGACTCGAAAACTTATGCTGGATCAAGCCAGCGGTATTGGTTACATCCGCATGGAAGGATTCCAGAACAATACCGCAGAAGAACTTGATGAAGCACTGCGAGGGCTGGAGCGTCAGGGCATGAAAGCTCTGATCTGGGACCTTCGCGGTAACCCAGGTGGATTGTTGGAAACTGCGGCGGCTGTCATCGACCGATTCATCGATCGCGGCGTTTTGGTGTCCACAAAAGGGCGATCGCCCGAGCAGAATCAGGTGTTTCAGGCTCATGGAAACAATGTGCGTCACTATCCTCTGGCGCTGATCGTCGACGAAAACAGTGCCAGCGCCAGTGAGATTGTCGCGGGGGCCATTCGCGATCATCATCGTGGCAAAATCGTCGGGCGAAAGACTTACGGGAAGTGGTCGGTGCAGAGCATCATCCATCTTCCGGGCGACACGGGTCTGAAGCTGACGACGGCAAAGTTTTATTCTCCTGACGACAAGAACTACTCTGGCAAAGGATTGGCTCCGGACGTCGAAGTTCCGGAACCGAAGGATCTACAGTACTCGTTTTATCGAGGACGCACGACGGAAGAGATCAGTGCGGATCCGGATGTGGCTGAAGCCATTGAGATCCTGCAAAACCAGCTCCAGTAGAACGGACGCGGGGAAATCGAGTGGCGTCACCTCTGCTGCATAATTGTCATGGATCACGCCCCGGCGAAGTCTTTGAAGATTTTTTCCCCGACGGCATTGTCGGCATCGATCTCGCCCACGAGTCACGTGAGTTACTCGTGGGAACTCGCCGCGGCCACCTGACGTTGATGAATCAGTCGGGCGATCGGCTGGTCGAGAACCTGAATTATCCCGGGCTTTCGCGCGTCGTGATTGCTCATTCCGGCGATCTTGGCGCGGCGATCGTTGATGAACGTCGCCTGATCTGCTTTGACAGAACTCTGCGACCACTCTGGGACGCCGCAATCACGGGGCGGATTACGGGACTGGCTGTATCTCCGCACGGAAGTCATATTGCGTTCAGTACGGATGCGTCGCGGCTTCACATTGTGTCAGCCGATCGCAAAGAGATAGCGAAAATCGAGACACGTCGACCGATGGAACATCTGGCGTTTTTTGCTGAGCAACCCGAGTTGCTGGCGGCCGCGGAGTTCGGGCAACTGTGTCGCTATACGCTTAAAGGCAAAGATGTCTGGAGTGAGCAACTACTGAACAATTTGGGAGACATGAGTTTGGCGGAAGGAGCCAAACGCGTCTTCCTTGCGGCCTTCAATCATGGCGTTCAGGTTTACAATCGCTCGGGCGAGCAACTGGGAGCCTTCGCGATTGACGGCATTCCTTCCCGAGTCTCGGCGGCCGCAAATAAGAGTCGAGTGGCGGTCCTGACTCTGGAGAACCGAATCTACTGGCTGAATTTTGATGGCGAAATTCAATGGGCCGCGGATGTCTCGCAAGATCCGCCACAGTATATCTGTACGGGGCCACTGGGCGATCGACTTTATATTGCCACTCAATCGGGCTGCGTACTTCAGGTCTGCTGGCCGTGATTCAGGGAGTCTGAATCCGGAATCACGATCTTTGTGGTTCCGTCGGGCACAATGTCACTGACCTTATCGCGACAGCTGCCGGAGTTCGTTTCCAGCTCAGCAATCCACCGCCGCAATTCCATCCCGTATTCTTCAGCAAGATCACTCTTGATCAGTTCTCTCAGGAAGCCGGCTGCACCGTACTCGGACAACTCGGCCTCTTCGGCCGTGCTGAATCGTTGCTGCGGATCAGGATGAACTAACCCTCGCAGCAGGCGAATCAGGGGTTCGCTGAACTGAAATTCTTCCATCGGCAGCAGGCTGGGCAAACGTTCCAGGATGGTCTGTTTGGCTTGAATCAACTGTTCGAAATTCATTCCGGAAAACGGTCTGGACCCGGACAACATTTCGATCAGCATGTAGCCGAGGCTGGCCAGATCAGATTGAGCGGTCGCACGATGCCCGGAGAGAATCTCGGGGGCAGCATACTCCAGCGTACAAGGCTGAGCATGAGGCGGTCGCCCGAGCCAATACGCCGAACCGATGTCGATGATCTTAACCTGGCCCGTGCGCTTGACCATGACGTTGGATGGCTTCAGATCGCAGTGGACGATCCCGCCCCGATGCAGCGCGGCGATTCCTTCGAGACATTCTCGAATGATGGCCACTGCCATACCTGGTTTAAGACGACAGTCGACTTCGCCGGCCGTGATGACTCGTTCTGTAATATTGGCCCAGCGCGTTTCGGTCACGGCGTCCTGAACAAATGCCAGAGTATCTCGTCGGAGGATATGCAGCAGGTCAAATCCATCGACCCACTCCATCTCCAGCACATAAATCCCACTGTCGAGCTGAAATGTATGAACGGAAACAAGGTGGTCGACCTGAATGCGAGCCACGATCGCGGAGACTTCGGCGAGGCGATGCATCTCCTCTTCATATCGCAACAGCGAACTGAAGGCGGCGGGAGAAAAGAATTTCAGGGCGACCGGAATACTGAATGAAGCGGCCCCTCGGCGTTCCGCCAGCATTACGCTTCCCTGGCCACCCACACCCAGTCGCTTTATGAACGAACGCTCAGAAGGCCAGTTGATCGCTGGTCGTTGCAGCAAACTTCCATACACCTGCTGCAGCCCCAGAACCTGGGAGTCAGGCGACGTTTTCATGCGTATGTTTGATCGCGTCGTCAAAGATCAGGAGATCCGATCAGTATGTCAGAAAAACGCTTCACGGTCAGCCCCTGTTGCCAAATCGATTTGCAATGGGGGATGAATTCGACGACAGGCCGAGAATCCAGCGGTTAAGAATTCCACGTGAGCCGCGTCAAACAGGCTCGCAACCTTAAGTAAGACGCAACGACGGGCAGTGTAGGAACCTTTGACCGAATTGTGGTCAAGAATGGCCCAACTTTGACTCTAATCGATAAACATGCGATGTTTCTGTTGACTGCCCAGCCGGTAGCAAATACCCCCTGCTGTCGCCTTCGGCTGTACGGTGATCGATTGAATCGACAGTCCAAAAGCCGAACGAATGCGAGCTTCTGGAACATGTCAGAGTGTCTCTTGCCCTCAAAATCAGCATTGCGGGTGCTGTTCTGGATTCCTGGAGGAGGCAGTCGCTGTAATCGATATCAACAAAATGGCGTTTCTTCTTGGAAAAACCCCCGCAGAGTGCGCAGAATCCCCTTATCCGTCAGAATTCCCTCCATCTTTGATCCGTGCGACCGGAATCAAGTTGTCGAAACGCGACATTTGAGCAAACTTTAAATCAAACTCGGATCCATTGTTTACCGAGTGGCACGGATCCCGCCCCCAACCCCTTTGAGTGACTGAAATGAAAACCCTGCTGACTTCATTAGCCGTAGTACTGGCTTTCGGAAGCGTTTCCGAAGCTGGGCTGAAATCCTGTTTGAAGCCGGAACAGAATAACTGTTCACCGTGCAAGACAACTCGCTGGTACAAGGCGAAAGATGGCACCTATCGTGAGATGATGCCATACAAGGACGCGCTGTCTCGTGCAGAAGATGCCGACGACATGGAACCGGTGCTGAAGCAAGCTCAGGCTGATTTGGTTGCTGCCAACGCTGCCATCGAAGCCGGTAAGGCCGAGATCGAAGCTGTCAAAGCAGAAGCTGCGAATGTAAAGGCTGCTATGGAAGCTCAGGTTGCTGAACTGAACAAGCAGCTTGAAGGCGAGAAGAAAACAGTGGCCGCTGAAAAGGCGCGAGCAGAGAAGGCCGAAGCCGCTCATAAGATGTGCATCGAAGAAGTTGCTCAACTGCGTGACGCCGGCAAGAAGCAGGACGAAGCTTTGGCATCAACCAAGGGCGAATTGAAGACAACAACCGAAGAGCGAGATGCTCTGAAGACAGCTAAGACGGATCTTGAAAAGCAGGTCACTGATCTGACTGCAGCCAAGAATGCAGCGGAAGAAGCCCTGAAGGCTGCTCAGGCTGAAATGGAAAAGATGAAGCAGGAAGCTGCTGAATCCAAGAAGGCCGCTGTTGAAGGCGAGCCAGCCAAAGAAGGTGAAGATCCAAACGCCGGCGGTGAGAAGCCACCGGAAGCTGGAACTGAGCCAGCTCCTGCCACTGAGCCAACTCCAGAGCCAGGCAAGTAGATTTAGTCACAGACTAAATAGAGTATTCGAAATCCAAAGCCTCGTCAGATTCACTGAATCCGACGGGGCTTTTTTCGTTTTCGTCCACTTCTGAATAACCGGACTGACGACACAACCGGTCATCCCTGAACGTGTGCGATGTCTTTTTGCATCATCCAGGGCCAATCCGAGCATGCGCTCCGGTCCGTTGAAATTGCTGAGCTAGATTTGACTCAATGCCGAGAGTGATCTTGTGAGCCGGTTTTTGCATGGGAGAAGAAAGATGGTCAGTTCTATCCGCCAGTTAAGCCTTGCAACGGTCATTTTCGTTTTGGGAGTTCTGACGGCTCATTCACCGGCCTACTCCACGACTCTGCTTCAGACCGAAGACAAGAAATCTCCGGAGGCATTCTTGAGCGGTGGAGCACGTTCCGAAAAAGTGCTGGTTGATATTCTGGCAACACTCAAGCAGATCGATACTCGAATCAGCAACATCGAAGATCACCTTCAGAAAACGGCGGAAACCCCGACCGAGAAGCCAGGTCGCAACAAATAATCCAGGGCGAAATCGGAAATCACGCGAGCCATGCTCACAGCCGCACCATCAAAGCCACGTACCCGAAAGAATTTGGGGCGTATCGGACTGGAGTTCGATGCCAGCGGACTTTTCTGCGCGCAAGTTACGCGTGCTGAACGAGGATGGAAGCTGATTCAGACAGGTTCCTGTGCCGCAATTGCGGATTCACTTTCCGGGCAGTCGAGGAACTCTGGTTTCGCTCCTTGTCAGAGCACCGACCTCCTGCTTGCTGCCGCCGGGTTTCGCGGCGCATCGATGGCCAGTGTGTTGCCGATGGAAGTCTGTGATCTGCGTGTGCTTGAGTTTCCTGCCGCAAGTCCTGCGGAACTGGAGATGATGGTTCGCAACGAAGTGGAAGGACTTCTGGCGCAGAACGCCGTCTTTGATTTCTGGACGCTTCCGTCAGGGGTCGCCCAGCGTGAAAACATGACCAGTGTTTGCTCGCTATGCACGGACCGTGATGTTGTCAGCAGCACGGTTTCACGTCTTCAGAAAGCAGGTTTTTTTGTCGAGGGTATCGACGGACTTCCCACAGCCTGCGCACGTGCGATGGCAATGATGGTGGACTCCGATGGCGTTAAAGAACAGTCCACAAACGCATCTCAACAGATGTGTATTCATATTGGCTGGAAGACCTGCCTGTTGATTCTGGTTCAGAATGGCGTCCCGGTGTTGGCTCGTGTTCCGCGTATCGGCGGACTCTGCGAGTTTTTGTCGCGACTTTCAAACGCTTTGCAACTGCAGCCTGCTGAGACGATGCGTCTGATTCGTGGACTTCATCACAGACTTCCTGTCCAAACGTCTCGATTCGTCAGAACTCGGATTGAGGAAGCTGTTCAGGACTGGTGCCTTCCGATGTGTGATGAAATCTCGCGAAGTCTCAACTTTGCTCGCCGCCCCGGACTACGGATGACTCCTTCCGCTTTCGTGGTCATGGGGCCCGGTTCCATCATCCCGGAACTCAAAGAGTCTCTGAGCCACGAATTGGTTAATGAGGTTCAGCTCTGGAATCTTCCTACCAGCCCTGGGGCTGGTTGCAGCCCGGAATACGCCGTCGCTGCGGCTCTTTCTGCATGGGAGATCGACGGATGAGTGTTTCAATCAATCTTCTCCCGGATGACCTGCGAAAGCGTTCGATCCGAATTCGAGTCATTCGTTGCTGGACGCCGGTGCTGTTGACCGTCACGGCCGGAATCGCCGGGATTACCCATTACGATTGGAAACAATGCTCAATTGTCAGAGCTGCCGCAGATCAACTGCAACCTCAGGTTGAGGCTGCCGAACAGTCTATGGTGTTACTCTCTGACTCAGAAAAACGAACTGAGGTATTGAAGACAGAGATCAGAGAAATGAATGCTCTTCAGCAGGCCGAAGATCCGCTGAAACTGCTCAATGTTGTCAGTGGATCAGCGACTGATGTTGGCGATCAATTGACCGTTTCACGCTTTGACCTTTTCAACCTTGAAGAGAACACCGAAACAACTGACGCCGCGATTCCGACCACTGCTCAAGCTTCGGCCGCCGAACCTTCACCAAAACGTTTCAAAACCGTTATGCACGTCAATGGTCTTGCTTTTTCAGATATCTCAGTCGCCCGCTTTATGAATTCTCTGCGTGCCAGCGGAGGATTTCATAGCGTCGCGTTGAAGTCTTCGCAGCCATCGGGCGTCAGCGGACTTCTGCAACGCGAATTTGTGGTGGAGTGCGTTCGAGAGGAGCAGCACTGATGAATTACAGCAGCCAAAGCTTTTCGCGTTATCGATTCCGCTGTCATTTGGTCGCAGCGTTTGTTTGTCTGCTGTTCGGTGGAATCCAGTACTTCGCCTCAATCGCCAGAACCGCTGCGGTACGAGCGGAGTTAAACTCCGCATTGAATCAGCGACAATCGCTCGTCAGCCAGTCTGAGGTTCTCAGGCAGCGTCTTCAACTACTGCAATCCACAGAGAATGTTCTCAGCAAGGATCTGCAGTCGTGGCGGGAAAAAATTCCGTACAAGGGCGACGACCATGCCTTTCTGGAAGGCCTGGCCCATCAAGTGGAGCAGGCCGGGATGGAGATTCTGGAGTTTCAGCCGGGGAGAGCTGAATCTGATCAGCGGTTTGAGAAAGTCCCCGTCAGGATTTCGGCTATCTGCAACTGGTCTGAGCTTTGTCAGTTTCTCTACAGTGTGAAGGGGACATCTCGATTCTGCAGTGTGGATGAAGTGCGAATTGCGGCCCCGGAGATGGGTAGCGAGGAGCTTCAGGTTAACCTCACGATCGGAATATTCTCGTCATTCCCACGAATGATGGCTCAGTCCGAAGCCGGAGGCCTGCAATGAAGCTTCATAAGGGAAAGCTGAGTACATCGAACGCCGTTGTGATTGGGGTGCTGGTCATCGTCCTGTACTTGGTTATGCCAGGCGGATCGGAAA
>CAIXQV010001005.1 GCA_903921605.1 uncultured Planctomycetaceae bacterium
CTGGTTCCAAGTGAGCTACGACGCGGCAGCATATCGGCTCAGCGATCTTCGCAAAGTGAATCGCGAGAAGCTTCAAGCGCTCCTCGAAAAGAGACAAGAAGGCAGGCTTCGTATTGAGTCTAGAGAAGCTGAGCAACCCTTCCTTAAAACCTACGTTCGCTGGCTGGCACGGGAAGCCTATCGGCGTGAGGCTATTTCTGGAGGACGGTTTCGAGATTTCTGTTCTCTTGCTCAGCTCGATGTTGAAGAAGAATATGCTCAGGTGAGGGAGCACTTTGACGACTGATGGAGAATTCGCTGCTCATCGCTGACGCATCGACACTTATCAATTTTTTGAGAGTGCGTCGGTTTGACCTTGTTCAGGGCCTTGGTTATCGGGTGCGAATCGTTCACCCTGTCTATGAAGAGGTTCAGAGTGAGCGTGCATTGCTCGATGAACTTCTGGAGCAAGGAACGATTCGGACACTGATCCTTGAAGGTGCGGTTATAACTGAAAGCGTGGCCAAATTTCTAGCCTTGGGGCTCGGTAGCGGTGAGTCGTTCTCGTTTGCCGCGGCTATTGAGTTCAAGGGGGCGATTGCCATTGATGATATCCAGGCGGTCAAGAAGGCAAAGTATCTCACGGCTGGAATCACTGTGATCACATCCACGGACGTTGTCGTCGCTGGAATAACCTCCGGACGGCTGTCGGTCGAGGAGGCAGACTTACTCAAGTCTTACTGGGAGGAAAACCACCGTTTCCGCCTCAAGGTAAAGTCATTTAGAGACCTCCTTTGATGAATAACAGGATGGTCCTATCAGTCATCCCCCACGTGGCCGAGAATCAGGGTCTCTGCCTACAGCAGCGCGAAGGTACGGCCAATATCGCGAGTTTATTCGTTTTTAATCAGACGCGACCGCACAAAAATAGATTCGCATAGAATACATCGATAGAAGTCTAACTTCGGCAAAATCGCAGCAGAGTGAACGTCAAACATTCCGAAAGCCACAGGTATCGATGGGAAGTTGGACATCTGTAACCGTGTGTGTTGACACCAAAAATCTCCGCGTATGAGATGACCTCCATGTCCGCCCGCCGCTGGCGGATTTGTCAAGGCGCCAACATCAATCGGTCTAAGTACTCGTTGGGGCAGGCCTCTGTGCCTGCCCTGTTGGCGTTTTGCATCTCAGATAGTCGCGGGCAGGCGTGGAAGCCTTTCCCTACAGAGGCTACGTGGATGCCGGTCTCATTGGTGGGTATCCCATCACTCTTGTTTGTCACACTTACACTCGGGCACGCAACAACGTACTGGATAGAACGGATTCGCTTTGATGGGGCCGGTGCCAAGTATCTCCAGGACGAATGGATGAAGATCCAGCGTCTCGATGTCAACATCGCCCATTAATCCCGCCGTCTGATAATACTTAATTTCAGCAATCTTTAGACAAGCGTCCAGCATGATGCGCTTCCGTTCGGCTATTGGGATGCGTTTTGAAGTTGACTTCATTCAGCGATGTCCTCCAATCGAGCACAGTTGACTGCTGGATGATTAAGCAACCGTTTATCAGCCGTTACCAGAGTGAGACCATTACACACGGAAGTTGCAGCAATAATTGCATCTGGTACTGTCAATTTCATTTTGAATCTAAGCGCTACGGCTACTTTGACGCAGCTCCAGTCACAAGGGAGGTTGGGTCTTGAAGTTAGAAATTCCCCTATCCTATAGACGGTGATCGCACTACGCTTACGAGGCAGCAACAACTCAATTATAGTGATGACTGAAATGGCACATTCGTCCAACAGATCTCTGGGGATGCCTACATTCTGTTCAACGTAGTCGACGACGATGCATGTGTCTAACAGATAGCGACAGCGAGGAATAGAACGGGATGGTTCACGAACAACGCTAGGTTGCGATGTGATTACGTAACAGGTGGCGGACATAAACATCTCCAAAATAGGATAAATTTCCGCCTACA
>CAIXQV010001006.1 GCA_903921605.1 uncultured Planctomycetaceae bacterium
GACCTTTCTGCATTGACAGACCATGAGTTTTCCGCGGTGATCTTTCCGGATGTCGGCATGACGCTGCCCTCGATTATGATGGTCAACCAGCGGATTGCGCCAGTGCAGATGATGATGACGGGCCACCCGGTCAGCACCTTTGGATCGCAGGTCGACTACTTCATCAGCGGCCAGAAGGTCGATGTGCCAATGTTGGCCCGGCAGAACTATTCGGAGCGACTGGTCTTGCTGCCAGGGTATGGTGCGGTCCATGAATTGCCGTCTTATCGCCCACAGGGACGTACGAAGACCTCCAGCGAAATACTGCTTAACTGTTCATGGTATGGTCAGAAGATCCACTGGAGATGTCTGCAAACGGTGAATGAGGCCCTGCGACAATGTTCGCAGCGCGTGAAGCTGCGGATTTTTGCCGGGAACGCCCCAATTCTGCATAAAGGGTATCCTGCGTTCCTGAATGAAATTTCACGCCAGATGACCAGTTGTTGGGTCGAGCTCGCGCCCCACTTGCCTTACGACGAGTACATGGGGCTTATGGAAGAGGGCGACTTTGCGATCGATGTATTTCCGTATGCCGGATCGAATACGGTGGCGGATAACCTGCATCTACGGAAGCCGACGCTGGTGCGAGAGGGTTATCGTTGGTTTAATCGGATTGGTCCGGCAATGCTCCGCTCCGCGGGTCTGGAAGATTGGATTGCCACGAGTGATGGGGAGTATCAGCGCAAGCTGATTCGTCTGGTGAATGATCCGGACTATGTGCAGGAGTACCGTATACGATTGCAGCAGGCAGATCTGGAGACGCTGGTATTCCATTCTGAAGGTGCGCCTGAGTTTGCTCAGTTCGTCAAAAATGTGGTGTCAGACAATCGGTTCTACCCCGGTGATGAGCCGATCATCCTGTGAGGTCGTTGGAACCGTCGCTGACACATTCGAGAGGCATCCCGGCGAGATCCAGACGAGCCTGTCTCTGAGCGATAAGAGTCTTTTTTCGAGTCTGCTCCAGAGGCTGGCGAGCGATGCGGATTGTCTGCAGGCGAATATCTTCACCGCGTTCGGCCAGCAACTCAACTTGCCGTTGACGCAGAGAAATGTCGGGCCGCGCAGGGATCCTGAACAGCAACCAATCAGCCCCTGCATGCCACTTCGGCTGATGAAGTGCTGTGGCTTTGTGGAGCCACTGGCCCTGTCTCTTGACGTTGTTGCTTGATCAGTCGAACCCAGGATTCTGAGAGCTTGAACCGCAGCGCAACGGATCGAGTTGCTTCGTTCGCATCGCGGGCGGCCTGGATCTGGCCGCCAAGTCCATTCCCTATGGCTCCATTGTCCTAGCGGCTGAAGATCGCCCCAGACGATCACGCCTGCCCAGTGCGCGCCAGGCCAACCGTGGATACGCTCCAGAGACCGGGGTTCTCATGCATCCCGCGACGAAAAATTCCTGGATCACTGTGGGCCAGCTCTACGGTGAGTGGTGTGTGTTGAGAGTCGCCCGATTCGTGAGAATTCGGATGCCTTCCACGGAATCGCACCGAATTCTCACGAATCCGGCTACAAAGAAACATCTCACTCTGCGCCGGGCGAAGCTAAACCGCTGGCCCGCGAAGGCAGCCACTGATTGGGCCTTTGAATGATCACGGTCTGTTCGAGCGGACTTTGACGGGCAGGCAATCGAAGAGATGTCAAAGGCGGCAGTTTTTGCCGAATTCCAGCGGCTGTAAAATCCCGCATTTTCATTGTTCGGGCTGCAAAATCCGTACATTTTAACTGACCGGCCCGACACAGTCTGAATCGCCGAAACGATAGTTGCGATCCTCAGAATCACCCGGCGGCTTATCCGA
>CAIXQV010001007.1 GCA_903921605.1 uncultured Planctomycetaceae bacterium
CTGCGGACGCACTCAGAAACGTCGACGCCAGGATGATCGAGGCAATCGTGCTCGAATTCAGCGTTCGACCAGGTTGAAAGCGAACGTTGCCCATGAGGAAAGTTGAGTCCATTCGAAGCCACAAACTGTCACGTAACGCGGGACATGTTGTTGCAGAGTTCTTCGGCTGTTTCCCGTGGCGGCAAAAGCGTTCGAATCAGGCGCCCTCCCAGTTCAACACCGTAGGGCAAATTTCAGGAATTTCGACTCATGCAACCGGCGTTTTCTGCCGCTGAATTTCGCCTATCGACTATACCAACCACACAACGCCGTGATCTGCTGCAGTTTTGAAAGCTGAGTGATTCTGTGCTGAGAGGACTTCAGGCCCAGAGCGGGTGAGTATCCGAAGCTATGGTCCAGCGTCGCTACGGCCGCTTGCACATCCTGTAAAATAAGGTGGTCTCTGCCGTCAGAGGCCGCTCGATAACGTGCCACCCAAAGAATGGCCGGGTACATCAAAGCCAGAGAACGGAAACCATCAATCATCGGCCTGTCGTAAAACGCCTTGCCGCAGAAATGAAGGCCCTGAATCTTCACCAGCATATAGCGTGTCAGAACCTCATCGAAGTCAGCATTGCGGCCTCCGAATTCTCCCTCCAGTTGCGAAAACCAAGGTGAATGGTCGTTGCGATTTCTGGCCGTCATTCCGAAGGCCACTCGGACAGAAACCGGATCGGCCTGAGCAGGAACACGACCGACCCCCAGAGTAAACCGGATCCCGCCTGTGAGCAGTCCAATACGTCCCACAATTCCTTTTCGGGCAGTGACCTCTGTGTCATGGCGCAGCAGTTGAGCGATCATCTGCCGAAACATAACTCGCCCAAGGCCAGACGGTCGCACCACGGGCAATTCATCATCCGGCTGAGCACGCACTGATGCATCGTGCAGCAGAGTCAGCAAGTCGCCCAGCCTTGAATCGTGCAGAGCATCCGGCTGAGCACGCTCGAGCAGTTCCAGCCACGAGAGAATTCGCATCAGACGCGTTGCAATTCCAACTCGCCGATCCGCAAGTCCTCGTTCAAGAAACGCCTGGACTCGAGTCACATCGGACCATTCCAGCTTCTGCCCTGTGAACAAGTCTGGTGCCGCAGGAGCCGAGTAATTTGCGGGGACGATCTGCTTCGCAAGCTGTTCGACGAAACTACGCTGCTGAGAAACCGGCTGTCCCAGATTCTGAACAACCGACGGACAACTGAAGCGCAGGCTGGTTGTTACGGACGCTCCCGACGGATGAACGGCATACGGGTAGACCTGGCATGCCAGCGGCTTGGCTGGTTCGCCAAACTTTGCATGAATGCGACACAGGCCTTGTTCGTTAAGAAAGACACAAGCACCATCGTCGCGATGATTCAAACGCCATGCGGTGCCCAGCGGAATAATCAACGGCCGATCTGTGGGGATGCCATCGGCTTCCGTCCAGCCTTGTTTCTCGATCCGCCGCTTTTCTTCGTCTGTGATTCCAATCTGATGCTCACGGCAGCAGCCTCCACAATTGTGGCAACTCCAGTTCTGCAATACCGGAAGAATGACGCCCTTGTGAGCCATGGAATCTCTACATCAATCGCGAAGACGCTGAAATAAGTCAAAAGGCAAACATGCGGCGGCTTCATGAAGACGTCACAATCCGCAAGTAATAGTCGGCAACATAACGAATGCGTTTCAGTTCGCCAGCCAATCTGTCTTCGTCTGGTCAACCGGCGATCGGTTCCTGAAGATTATTACGGAACGGCCGGCGCATGCCAGATGCGAATTGTTCCGTCGTGCAACACGGCCAGCAGATGCGTGCCGTCGGGGGAGAAGGTCACTCGATTCACGGCGGCTCGTGGTTGAGTCAGCGTCAGAACTTCACGTCCGGCGGGAATGTGCCAGAGATACACGGCTTGTTCATTATCCATGACAGCCAGAGTGCCACCGTCCGGAAAAATGGCCAGCGATTGGGATGGCTCCGGATATGGCCGGATGCGGAGTGCCCGAGACTGAAAACACAGCGGCGATATTCTCGAAGAACACTCGAGACTGACCGCTGAAGTGCCAGCAACAAACCGTTCGCGCAGCAGTGCCTGCGCCGCTGCCAGGGAAAAGGTGGCATGGAGAATTTATTGCCTGTATACTTTGCGTCGTGGCGCAAGACATTCGGTC
>CAIXQV010001008.1 GCA_903921605.1 uncultured Planctomycetaceae bacterium
AGCAAAGACAAGTTGGCTGCTGAACACCATGACCGCCGAAGGGTGTCGCAGAATTTTGAAATAATTTTCTGAGGGTTAGCGACGCGTAAAAAACTCAGGAGAATTCAAGAGAGCCCACAGCAAGTCCTCGAGTCCTTCTCGCAGGCTGGGACTCGTCTTCAGATGCTCCATCGCGATTTTTAACTCGCCATCCCCCGGCTCCCTCCCGAGTGAAGAAAGATACAGTTCGCTGACAATGTCTTCCTCAGCCAGAACATTGGTGGAGATTCGAGTGATCACGTTTGAATTGTCCGGGGTCGCGATAACTCGGGTCAGCAGCGTCGAATTCATCATGAACAAGGCTTCCGGGATTGATCCGGTCAGCTCATCCCGTGGAGTTGAGGGATCGAAGCCGAAAATTCTTGAGAACTCTTCACGCCCCGCATCCATCCTCTGCATCTCGTAAGGCGATCGCCGTCCTTCTGAGGGCCGCAAAGGCAATGAGGTCACTCCCAGCGTCTGGCACAGCGAAGCATAGATCTGATCAGAACGCAGACGAATTGGTTCACACCTCGCGAATCCCTCGGCCGTGTTATTGGGGGCTCGTTGATACATGCGAGTGGCCGCGATCGTGCGGATCAGCCATTTCAAATCGTAGTTATTGGCAACGAACGCATCGCTCAGCAGCGTCAGAGTTTCTTCGTTGACGCATTCACGATCCGGACCAATATCGTCGATCGGCTGATAGAACGCCGTCGCAGTCATCTCAAACCAAATGCGATTGATGATCGCACGAGCAAACCACGGATTGTCTTTGCTGGTGATCATCTCCGAAACAAGTTCGCGACGATCAGCATCGGACAGCCCGGAATCAATGTCTTTCGTCGACAGGAAGAATCCTGGATCAATTCTGGTGCCCTCTGAACCTGGATCAGCAAGATCGGGCATGAAATGCTCGATGGATCCCTGACCCGGTCGTTCAGGAGGCTGGGCCGTCATAATCTCTTCAATCGAAAGCTTGCCGTCTGCATTCTTGTCGACGAATCCTTTTGCCTGGCCAGTGAAGAGACGCGCCAGCGGAGTGTTTTTGGATTCCTGCTCTGAGATGATTTTATCGCCGTCGCGATCAGCTCGCGTCAACAGAAACTGTGAGGCTGCCGGATTGCGATTGCGGCTGGCATTCACCGATGTGATCTCATAGTCGAACATGTTGTCAGAACCTCGCTCACGCTGGACGCTGACGCGAGGAAAGAATGCAGTGAATTCATGAAACTGATTGCGTTTCCAACTGTCCCACGGATGATCGTGGCAGTTCGCGCATTGAATCTGCACTCCCAGAAATAAACGGGAGGCTTCAGCGGCCACTTCTTCCGCGACACCCTCATGAGCAAAGATCAATGCCGTCGCGCCGTTGTTGTTGACCGGGCCAATGGCTGTCAGCAGCGACGTTGTGATTTCATCCCAGCCCTGACCTTCATTCAACTGGCTGGTCATCCAGTCGCCAAACGCCGGCCGCACGATCCCGGCTCGCATATTCGTCGCGCGGCGGAAGATGGCATCGCGCCAGTAACGCGACCAGTTTTCGCCATACTCCGAGGACTTCAGGAGTTCGTTAACAAGTTCCGTTCGGCGTGATTCGGAGGGATTGAGCCCGAACGCTGTGATCTCCCCGGGAGTCGCCGGGCGTCCGGCGATGTCGAACATGACTCGACGGAGAAAGGTCGAATCATCGGTGAGGGGAGCAGCAGAATCGACCGACTCTCCAAACAGACTACGATCAATGGCGGTGGCGACAGAGGCGGAATCCTTCGGTTCAGTAGCACCAACGAATGATGCCGCAAAAGCTACGATCAGACCTGCAAGAACTCCAGGAGTGCTGACTCGAAAAGACATCATTTGACTCCGAAATTGTAGTTTCTAAACAGATTCAAATGGGGGCCAAACCAGCCTGCCCGGAAACAATCAGTGACTCTGCACGTTCAACCTCGGTCGAACGCACAAAGAGTCGCTGATTTCTGAAGATTTTCTCAATAGACTGATTGTTTAGATGATGAACCTGCAGTTCCCGCGACCATTGTCAGAAAATCGGCCCCGGCATCCACGGGCAAAACTCTTCGTCACCGATGCCTTGTTGTTCACTGAGCGTTTTCTGCCCACTGGCCGTGGCAATGATGCTCTCAAAGATTTCTCGTCCTACTGATTCGACACTGGCCCCTTCCAGGATCGAACCGGCGTTGATGTCCATGTCATCTCGCATGCGGTTGTACATCACGGAGTTCGTGGCCACCTTGATCGTCGGAGCCGGCTTGCATCCAAA
>CAIXQV010001009.1 GCA_903921605.1 uncultured Planctomycetaceae bacterium
AATCTCCGTGGTCGTGATGCTGATCTTTTCGAAAGCCATCGTTAGCTTTATCGAACGTCATCCCGCCCTCAAAATCCTGGCTCTTTCATTTCTATTGCTCATCGGCACTCTGCTGGTGGCTGAAGGCTTTCATCAGAAAATCCCAAAGGGGTATGTCTACTTTGCGATGGCATTCTGTCTTGGGGTAGAGCTTCTGCAGATGAAAGCAACAAAGCCCAGCGCGACTCAGATAAAGAAGTCTTCGTCGTCGAATTAGTTAGCTTTGTTGTTCCCTTAACCGCAAATGTATTCTCGACGGGGACTGTCCGATCAACACAGGAAAACGAAACTCTGGCCCCCTCTTCTGATTTGTCAACATCGGGTTGAGCGGGATTGCGGAGAGGCCTCAGTCACATGACGTTGACTCCGGCGCGTATTAGCACTTATGTAAACGGCGGTGAGAAATCGTGGCGCTGGGCGGTTGAAAAGTGTGGCGCCCTGGAATGGAGAATTAGCTGCTGAGCGGGTCGGAGGAAGGCTCACAGCGGGATGGAAGAGGCCAGTTTCAGATCAAAGTCTCGTTCCTCAAAGTCTCTGGAGTTACTTCGACTTTGCCGCGCTGCGGCTTGAGTCGGACGGAGGTTTTCGACGTCTGGCATCCTGAAGACGGAAGCTTTGGCCGGACGCTTCAAGAATGTGGCAGCGGTGAGTCAGCCGGTCCAGAGTCGCACCTGTCAGACGTTCGCTGCTCAGCACTTCCGTCCAGTTTTCGAAAGGCAGATTGGTCGTCACGATCAGGCTCTGCGATTCGTACGCGGAGCTGATCACATCGAACAAAAGTTCTGAACCGATCTTGCTTGCCGGCACGTAACCAAGTTCATCCAGAATCAGCAGATCGAGCTTAGCAAACTGCTTGCGAAGACGCAGCAAGGAGCGTTCTTCGCGAGCCTCCATCAGTTCCGTAATCAGCTCGGTCACGCGGATGAATCGAACACGCTTTCCCTGAGCACATGCGGCGATCCCCAGAGCTGTTGCGAGATGCGATTTGCCGGTGCCCGAGTTTCCCACCAGCAGCACATTTTCTTTCTTGTCGATGTACTCGCCACGCATCAGTTCTGTCACCAGCACTTTGTTGATCGACGGCTGCTCTTTGAAATCGAACGAATCCAGAGTTTTGTAGTTTGGAAAGTTTGCAGACTTGAGCCTGCGATCGGAGGCGCGCTGGTCTCGATGGATCAATTCCAGCTCACACAGTTGAAGCAAAAACGCCAGATGATCGACGTTGTCAGTCGCGCATCGTGTGGCTACTTTCTCGCATTCACTCAGCATTGTCGGCAGCTTCAGTGACTTCAGATGATGAGCCAGCAGCACCGTACTTTTCGTCTCAGTTTTCTTCATGCGATCACTCCGTCTGTGAGCAAACTTTGATAAACAGAAATATCCGTCTGGGCCACACGCACCAGTTTCAAATGCGGACGCCCGTCCAGATTGAACAGCGCGATCGGCTCTTCATTCCGGTACTCCAGAATCACTCGAATGGCGTCACAATTTGTCGTTCCGATTTCCAACGCATGCTGCACGGCATCTTTCAACGCGGAGACGGAATCAGTCTCCAGCAGTCGCAGCACTTTGATGAATTCACGAGTTCCCGCGCCGCTGAGTTCACTCTCCAGACGACGCCTGAGCACACCGAAGCAGACTGGCAGATCCCAGTTTTCCAGCGGTCTTGCATGGTCGAATCCACCCGGTTTTCGCTCTAAAAGTGCGAGAAAATGCAGGGGTTCGAACAACAGCTGCTGTTTGTTCCAGCATCGCGGATGTTGGGCGATCAGCATGTCTTCGAAGACGAACTTCACATCATCGACGGTGGCAACGACCGTGACTTCGCGATGCGCATACTTGGTCGGCACGGAGTAGTCATTGCGATCAAAGCGAACCATCGACAGCGATGATGATGTCGCGAGAATGACTCGATGCGATTCAAACGTCTGAACAGGAAGACCTCGCAAATGCTGCAGGCGTTCTTCTGCGAGCAGCTCACTCTTCGATGCCGTCTTGCCTCGTAGTTGACGCTGCAGATCCTGCTGGCAGGAATGTGTCAACGCGCCGTTCAGCATATCGAGCGATTCCACTCGAGGCACGGGGACCAGAAAGTTACGGCGCGCAAAATCGAGCAGTCGTTCGACGTGACCTTTCTCGTTGGGACGACGCACAAGACAGAAGTGATCAACGAACAGGTAGTGACTTTTCAGTCGCTGAAATTCTTTCGTGACTTTGCGTTCGCGCGAACCAGTAATCGAGCCCACGGCGATCTTCGAATTGTCGTAACTGATGCGAGTTGGCACGCCACCGAAGAATTCAAACGCGCGGCGATGACCTTCGAGAAATACTTCCGTGCATTCTCGAGGAAATGCCTGAATGAAGATCGCGTCCGAGTACGGCAGCGTCATGACGAACAACGCCACTTTCGTCAGCTCACCGGCGAGCCACACATCTGCAAATCCAAAGTCGACTTGTGCCTCCCCCGGCGGATGCGACAACGGCAGAAAGACTTCCTGATGCGTCTGCTTCCAGCTTCGTACAACGGACTTGACGATGGTCTCGCCGCCGTCATA
>CAIXQV010001010.1 GCA_903921605.1 uncultured Planctomycetaceae bacterium
CAGCATGGTGCCCGCGATGGCGCAGAGACTGGATCGCAGTGATCGCCGAGCCTATCGATCTCTCGCGGGAACTCGCCCGCAACGAAAGATCGCAATGGTGTCGAACCCTTATCGATTTCAGAGTGTGCTGTTGAAGAGTTTCCTGAAGCTACTCCGGACGCAGCAAGATTCGCCGGAATAATGATCGACTGATCAACCTTATGATTCGGTATTGAGTAGGTTGTTGAAGCGATCCTCGGTAAGATCCACGGAGAACACTGAGATCACAACCGCCATGCTGTCCGGAGCCAGCTCGATGAATCACGAAGACCTGCGAAACACATTGAAGACCCTGCACACACAACTTTCCAGTGCCGGCGAGATCGACGCGGAAACTCAGGCGATGCTGCAAACCGTTACCAGCGACATCCAACGGCTTATGGAGCCCGGCACAACCGAGGCAATTGCCAAAGATTCCAATGAGTCCCTTGCAGAGCGACTTCGAACAACCCTGATTGAATTCGAAGCGCGGCATCCCCATCTTGGCGGTCTGCTGGAACGAATCACCGACGGCCTGTCCAGCATGGGGATCTGATTGCGATCGAGACAGCAACTTGGGCCTATTGTCGCTTCAGAGGCTGATCCGCCAGCGAATTTTTCGGCCCAATGGCAGCCAACAACGGTCGGCCTGCAAACGTTAACTCGGCCATTTCGTGATGTTATCGCCAATTTTTTAAAAACATCGAAATCCCGCGCTGCGCTTTGAACGGCGTGGGCTCTTTCTCGACAGAGGCGGCACAAAAGTGTCGCGATTGGCCTGTTTGTTGAGGAATTGCCGTCATGACATCTGTTCTTGTCGCTGACTCAAAGTACCAGTTTGTTCCGCCGCACGAAGGAAAACTGTGGCCTCGCCTGCTCGGGCGATTGATGCCTCATTTTCTGAGACGCAAGCACGGCATCACGGAAATCGAAGTGCGGGGCGATGACGCGATCGGAACGCTGCTCGCGTCCGGACACGGAATCCTGCTGGCTCCCAATCATTGCCGAATGTCAGACGCCATTGTTCTGCAAAGTCTGTCTCGAAAACTGAAGCAGCCCTTCTTTGTCATGGCCAGCTCGCATCTGTTTCGAGGCAGTCGATTGCTCGCCTGGCTGCTGCGACGACTGGGCGCTTTCAGCGTCTATCGAGAAGGGATCGATCGGCAGGCTGTTCAAAAAGGAATCGACATTCTGGTCGAAGGTCGGCGACCACTGGTGCTGTTTCCCGAAGGTGCGCTCAGCCAGGCGAACGACCATTTGAACGAACTTCAGGAAGGGGTCTCATTCATCGCTCGCTCCGCCGCCGCGAAGCTTGAAAAGACAACCGTGGAGTCATCTTCGTCACCGCGCAAGGTCTATACGGTGCCGGTCGCAATTCGATATGTTTATGAAGGCGACATCGAAGCCACGGCCGGCGCAATGCTGAGCAGCATCGAGAAGAGACTGTCCTGGAAAACTCAGGAAGGGCAGTGCCTGGTTGAACGAATCTATCGCGTCGGCAATGCTCTGCTTTCACTGAAGGAACTGGAATACCTCGGACAATCCCATACCGGTGAACTGGACGAGCGACTCACTCGGTTGATTGATCATCTGCTGACTCCGCTGGAGACCGAATGGTTGGGCGGTGCAAAAGAAGGAGCGGTAATCCTGCGAGTCAAAGAGCTACGGCGAGCCATCCTGCCAGCCATGATTGACGGCAGCCTGACTCAGGCAGAACTCGATCGTCGCTGGAAACATCTGGAAACCGCAGGGTTTGCTCAATCACTCAGTCTTTATCCAGCCCGTTATGTGGCGTCGAAACCAACCGCAGAGCGTATTCTGGAAACTGTCGAACGATTCAACGAACACCTGAACGGCGATGAGACAGTTCACGGACCGATGAAGGCCATCATTCAGGTTGGCGAACCGATTGAAGTCAGTCCCAAACGCGACCGCAGCGCGAAAGTAGATGCATTGATGCAGTCTGTGGAACAGCAATTGAAACAACTGTTGGACGTGACAGCCGCAGATTGTTCGATGTACTCGAAGCGAACGTTGTAGATCGTGTGAGATTAACCAATCCCGTCGGCGGAGTGACGGGCGTACGGTACACCCGCCGCTCCGTCGGCGGGATTCGCGAATCAGGAATCCATATCCATGAATACCAGTGTCTCCAACTATCGCCGACAGCAAGTCACAACGATCGGCACCATGTACATCGGGTACGCCATGTCGATGGTACTGCGCATGATTCCCACGGTCGCCGGGACGTCAATTCGCGAAGATTCATCGCTGGGAATCGATCTCGAAAGCTGGGGTAAGGTCCTGGCGGCAGGAACATGTGGAGCACTCACCGGAAAGTTTCTTTGTGGCTGGGCGGCCGATAAGTTCGGAGGCAAGCGGACATTTACGATCGCTCTATTCGTGGCATCGCTGTTTGTCGGGCTCTTTGCCATGTCGTCTTCGCTCATCATGTTTCAGGCGACGTTCTTTGTGACGCTGATGGCTCAGGCGGCCGGATGGCCCTCGATGACAAAAATCATTGTCAACTGGGTGGCCCCTAAACAATATGGTCGAGTCTGGGGAATTCTGTCAACCAGTTCCCGAGTCGGCACTTTGACGGCCACGTTCGTTCTGGGATCGCTGCTCGCCTGGATCTCATGGCGCGGGATGCTGTGGATCGCGGCCGCAGCGGGAATGGGAATCGCCGTGTTCTATGCGATTGCCATGAAGGATAAACCCGATACGGCGATTCCGGATGACGATTGCGAGACTCCGACAGACGGCATGGGCTCGACATCGGCCAAGGCACCCCATGCATTTGACGGGATGACGCTGCTTCAGACATTGCCGCATTTCTTCGCCAGTCTTCGGTTCTGGTTAATTTCGGGAAGCCTGATGGGACTCACAATCCTGTGGGATTTCCTGCTCATGGTCCCCATGTATCTGCAGGACACATTATCGCTCGACACGGCACAAGCTTCCCGAGCAGCCTCGGCATTTCCACTGGGAAGTCTGATCTCCGTTTTGATCGGTGGGTTTGTGTTTGACCGGCTTGACCGCAAGACGATGGCCTGGGTGATGGCGGGATTACTTTTGACAGCGACCTGCTGTCTGCTGGTCTTCGCCACGCTGCCGCAGTTGCAGCTCACCGGCACGACCGCCATGCTCGTGTCACTGATGTTGCTGTTCCTGTTCGGGCTCTGTCTGTCTCCATGCTACTACATCCCCGCCAGTGTGTTCTCGATCGACTTCGGTGGACCACATTCCGGATTCCTTGTGGCCATTCTTGATGCGATGGGTTTTGCGGCAACGGCTGCGTTCTACTACTTTGGCGGCGGGATCGCACAGAATTCCGGATGGAGCACGTTTCTGTTTGTGCTCGCCGCAGTATGCCTCTGGTCGTTGTTCGCCACTTTCTTCTTTATGCAGCGGGAAGCCAGAAATCTGCGCCGCAGAACCGTCACAGTATAATTTTTCTCCGCCTCGCCGCTAAGGAACGGTCCCAAATTGACTTCCAGATGTTTCCTTGCCTTGAAATCCCAACCCGAAACGTCAGTAAGGGATTTTGCACAACAACTCGATCCCTCGCTGACGCTTCGGGTTGGGATAGATGGAACTCACATTGGGACTGTTCCTAACAACTGCCACCACCGCAAGAAGCTCTGGACAAACACCATACACCGGAATCCCCAAACAGCGTCAATCCGACTACTATTCGCGGCAGTTCTGTTTCTGCCCATCGTCGGATCGACTCTGATGAAAATCAGCGAGCAACAATTCGAGCGTTATCGAAACTACCTGCGGTTCCTTGCACGAACGCAGTTGCCAACACACCTCCGTGCTCGACTGGATCCTTCGGACATCGTCCAACAGTCGATGCTCCAGGCGCATCAGGCCGCGGATGATTTTCGCGGCAACAGCGATGCGGAACTGATGGCATGGCTCCGTACGATTCTGGCCGGTGTGGTGGCCCATGCCGTTCGCGATCAACACCGTGGGGTTCGCGATGTGTTTAAAGAACACAACATTCAGCAGCAACTTGATCAGTCCTCGCTGTTTCTTGCCAATGCTCTGATCTCACCGTTGAAGACACCATCTGTCGTGATGCATCAGGAAGAGGTTGCCAGAAGTGTCGCTGACCTTGTGGAAGAACTTCCGGGTGCTCAACGAGATGCGATTGTGCTGCACTATTGGCAACAGCTCCCTTTGAAACAGGTCGCGGAGACGCTCGGAAAGTCTCCGGCGGCTGTCGCAGGTCTGCTTCAACGAGGCCTTGCGACATTACGTGAAAAGGCTGAGGGAAAGATCGTCCTATGAATAATCCGAATCACTCTCAGCCTCAACTTTTTCGGGAACTTGAAGAGGTCCTTGCCGAATACCTGCAGGATGCTGAAGCGGGAATCTCAGTGGACGCAGAGGCCCTTGCCGAACGCTACCCCGCGCATCGAGGTGAACTGCTGGAATTTATTGCCATCGATCAGCAGTTTCGTGAACGATCGCAAACGAATTCAGAGGCTTTCCAGAGGACTTTTCTCACAGGAGTTTCGCAATCGGCTGGATCGGCCCCGGCCATTACCATCCCGCTGCAAAAAGTTGGCGAGTATGAACTGCTTGAGGAGATTGATCGAGGCGGGATGGGTGTTGTCTTCAAAGCTCGTCACCCAACTCTGCGTCGCACCGTCGCGATTAAGATGCTGCTGGCTGGCGCATTTGCCTCGGAAGAGGCCGAGCGGCGATTTCGACGGGAAGCTGCCGCCGCTGCCCGGCTGAATCATCCGGGAATTGTTCCCGTTTATGACGTCGGCGTTGTCGATCATCCCGGACCACTGCACGGCCAAACGTGGTTTGCCATGGCCCTGGTGGAGGGAACTGATCTGGCGCGCAGGATTGAGTCCGAACTTTTTGACAGTTCTGCAACAGCTCAACTTGCGATTCGAATCGTTGACGCGATTCACTTTGCCCACGGAAAGGGAGTGATCCATCGTGATCTGAAGCCGGCCAATATTCTGCTCGACGAACACAACAATCCTCACGTCACAGATTTTGGGCTATCGCGAAGCCAGGACGACAATGAAACTCAATTGACCGCAGACGGACAGATTTTCGGCACTCCCGGGTACATGTCTCCGGAACAGGCCAGCGGCAGGAATGCGAGCGTTGGTCCCGAGACTGACATCTACTCGCTGGGCGCGGTGATGTATTGCATGCTGACAGGCCGTCCGCCGTTTCGAGCCAACTCCACAGTGGCAACATTGCAACAGGTGGTCCACGATGCCCCGGCACCTCCTCGGCTTTTGAATCGATCTGTGCATCCTGACCTCGAGTCGATCATTTTGAAGTGTCTCGAGAAGAATCCCTCAGATCGTTACGCGACAGCAGATGAACTTAAGCGAGACCTCGAACATTTCCTGAAAGGCGAATCCGTCAGCGCGGCGTCGATCAATCTTGTGGGATATCTGGGCCGCGTTTTAGCCAGCTCACGCAACAGCGAATTTCTGGAAGGCTGGAGTCGCGCACTGTACGCTGTGTCCGCTGTCGTTCTGGTATTCCATGTAGTGCTGCAGTTCGTGCCTTTGACGCCGACTCAG
>CAIXQV010001011.1 GCA_903921605.1 uncultured Planctomycetaceae bacterium
TCACGGAGGCGATCCGAACCAACCCTTGCCTTGGCCACGGATACGGCCCGGTTAACATGTTTGCGATTGTGCCGGGTCGTGAACCAAAGCCCCAATGAGAACAGTCCCGGAATTTGCACGATCATGCGAGTTGGAGGCCATGACAGTCGACAATCGCTTTAGTCGGCAGTTGTCTGGTCATCCCCGGATCCTTCAACAAGCACAGCCGCATTAAGGAATGCCATTTATGTTACGCCTGTGCCCTGATCGCCCGCTGCCGCCGTATTCCTATGTCCCCGGACGAATGCCCCATCCGATCAGCCATCCGGCCGGACACAGCTATCAGCAGCATGGGATCTCATCGGGCGAAGTTTCTCAGAGTTCTCCTGCGACGCTCAGTCTGGTTTCCGAATGGAGCAATTGCCGCGAGTATCTCTTCGGCATTGACCTGTTCAACCACGGATTCTATTGGGAAGCTCACGAAACCTGGGAGCAGCTCTGGATTGCGTGCGGTCGATCCGGCAGAGAAGCCGATTTTCTTAAGGGTCTGATCAAGCTGGCTGCTGCCGGTGTCAAGGTTCGTGAAGGTCGCCCGATCGGCGTTCAACGACACGCCTCGCGTGCACGTGAACTTTTTCAATTGGTATCTGAGAAGACGATCGACGGACTTACTGATCGCTTGGGCGGTCTGAATCTAAGTGCGCTGTGTGATGCGGCTCAAGAGATCTCCAATAACGCCAACAGCATCATTGATGATTCCGACGATCTGTTGACGGCTGCCTTCAGGCTAAAACTTTTTCCCGAAGACTTCGGATGAGTCCCTGATGTACACGCGAGGGAATCGTGCAGGACAAGGAGACGAGTTCGTTCATCGAAGAATTTTTGTGCCGTCAGAATCCTGCAGTTTTGCAGCTGCAATCTGAGATGCACATTCACCGAGAAAGATCCCTGCCAACGATTGCCACTTGTTCCTCACAACTCGAAACACCGGGATGTAATACTGGAAACCGCTCCGGTGAGACCGAAACGACTTTGCCTCCAGCCGTTCACATCGATCGAAGTGATGAAAATGTAAACTCTGGTTGCGTCGGTGGCGCACACGAATGCGTCGAAGATGCCGAAGCCAGACCTGCTCCGGCCACATCGGCCGAGGCCACTCCGGCGTGTCGGACCGACGCAGTGAACTTAATGCCGGTTCGTCACATCGGTCGTAGTCACCGAAGCAAGCTGTGTGTCGAAGACATGGTGACCGAAGGCTTCGTCGTCGAGCCTTACATTTTGATTAAGCAAAAGCGGTGGATCTCGTCGAGGACAAGCTCCAGAGCAAAAAAGGTCTGTGGACAATTCATAAGGTTCGCCGCTACTTGATGTTAGGATCCGAAAGGACACGCAAGGTGGCGATGGCCATTCGTAGGGGGCCTCACTGAGTTGACCCCACGCTGGGCGAGGCGTAGCATGCCCCCGTCGCTCTTAGTACCAGATTTTTCTTAGCCCACACCTGAGGATCTGTCTATGTTGTCGAGAGGGTATCTGTCGTCGCTGCGCGCCTTGTTTTCACA
>CAIXQV010001012.1 GCA_903921605.1 uncultured Planctomycetaceae bacterium
CGCCCCCTGGACGACGAAAACAGCATTTTTCGGAGTACGTTCAGCAGAGCATTCATCACTGAACAGTGGTTGTTTGTTTCGGGCAGACCTCCAAACTATTCTGCACAGTGTAATCTCCGGGAAACGTAATCTCCGGGAAACGAGCCGGAGCTGGTGAGTCGCAGATGTGAGGTATGACGTATGCCGGACTTCAATGCAGTGTCTCCGCAGAATAACATCGCGCGACGTTGGTTCCTGAAGGATTGTGGTGTTGGACTGGGAGCTGTGGCGGCGGCGGCGCAGTTGCTTGCGGATAGTTCAGCGAAAGCAGCTGATGCGGCCGGACCGAAGCCGTCACATTTTCCGGGCAAGGCAAAGAACGTCATCTTTCTGTTTATGGCGGGGGCGCCCAGTCATCTGGAGTTGTTCGATAACAAGCCTCAGCTGACAAAATACAACGGCACTTTGCCTCCGGCCGAACTGCTGCAGGGGTATCGAGCAGCCTTTATTAATCCGAATTCCACTCTGCTGGGACCGAAGTTTAAGTTCTCCCGTCATGGTCAGTGCGGGGCCGAGTTATCAGAACTGCTCCCGCATCTGGCGAAGGTTGTCGACGATATTGCGATCGTTAAATCGATGGCTACGGACGGCTTCAATCATGCTCCGGCTCAGATTCAAATGAGTACCGGAAGTTTGCAGTTCGGAAAGCCCAGCCTGGGATCATGGTCGCTCTACGGTCTGGGCAGTGAAGCTCAGGATCTTCCCGGCTTTGTTGTCTTCAGCACTGGCAAAAAAGGCCCCAGCGGTGGCAGTGCCAACTGGGGGAGTGGTTTTCTGCCGACGGTTCATGCGGGAGTTGAATTCCGCACGACCGGTGATCCGGTGCTTTACCTCTCCAACCCCGTCGGAGTTGACCGCAGGCTGCAGCGTGAATCTCTGGATGTGATTAATCAATTGAATCAAAGTCGGCTGGATATAGTTGGCGATCCGGAAATTGCCACTCGAATCCATTCGTTTGAAATGGCGTATCGAATGCAGTCCACAGCTCCGGATGTGATGGACCTCAGCAAAGAACCGCAGCATGTGCTCGACATGTACGGCGCGAAACCCGGTGAACCCTCCTTTGCGAACACCTGCCTGTTAGCGCGTCGATTGGTCCAGCGTGGCGTGCGTTTCGTGGAGATTTTTCATGAGGCGTGGGATCAGCATGGAAATCTGGTCGCTGATCTGAAGAAGAATTGCAAAGACACAGACCAGCCCTGTGCGGCGTTGATTCAGGACCTGAAGCAGCAGGGAATGCTGGATGATACGCTGGTGATTTGGGGCGGCGAGTTCGGTCGGACTCCGATGGTCCAGGGAGGAAACGACGGTCGAGATCATCACCCGAATGCATTCACAATGTGGATGGCTGGCGGTGGAATCAAAGGCGGCGTGACGCTCGGCGAAAGCGATGAGTTTGGATTCAACGCGGTCGTTGATCGAGTTCATGTGCGTGATCTACACGCTACAATTCTGCATCTGCTGGGCTTCAACCACAAACAGCTATCATTTCCATTTCAGGGGCTCGACCAACGCATCACAGGTGTTGAGCCGTGTCGTGTCGTCGAGCAGATCCTGAGCTAAGAGCCATATGTTGATAGTTGGTGAGTCTTCGCTCCGCTTGTCGCACCTAAGAAATTCGACATTTTCTCGTAGGGTGTGACAAGGGAGCGAAAGCAACCGCAGGCACACCAAACGATCCTTAACCCAATCCAAAACAAGACTTGCTCATCTCATCCCGAAAGTCACACAATCATGGTCGATCTCACGGTCATTCTGACTGCCAATGATCTGGCAAACCTTCCCGAATTGCGCGAGTTGCTGGCCACTCAGGTTCAGATGTCTCGTGCGGAACCCGGATGCATTCGGTTCGAAGCATTCGAATCTCAGACCGTTCCCGGAACATTTATTCTGGTCGAGCGATGGGAATCACAAGCGACCCTGGATGAGCATCGCAAGGCGACCGCTTGCATGACGGTTTACTTTCCGAAGGTCATTCCGCTTGTCAGCCGTGTGCCTCATGTCTGCTCGGTGTTGACTGGCACCTGACTGCCCGAAGGCTGAAGCGAAAAGAGCTCCCGCGGCATAGCGAAGTGAACATTCTCCTCGCGAAGGACCTGTTCAGAAATTGTGGCGTCAAAATGAGTCTTGAGGAATTCGAGGCATTCCTGAACCACAACCTCCGGAGCACTCGCGCCAGCCGTGACAGCCACCGTCTGAGCTTCGGCGAACCATTCCCGTTTGAGTTCGCTGGCTCCGTCGATAAGGTAACTCGGTACACCTCGCGCGGCCCCCATCTCCATCAGGCGGCGACTGTTGGAACTGTTTTGACTTCCGAGCACGATCAAGACGTCGGCCGACTCAACGAGCATCTTCACGGCTTCCTGCCGATTCGTCGTGGCGTAACAGATATCTTCTTTTTTTGGTGAGTCGATGTCCGGGTATCGCATCCGCAGAGCCTGAATCACAGCGTTGGCTTCTTCAACGCTGAGCGTGGTCTGAGTCAGGTAAGCCAGCTTGTCGTCCGGAGTAAACGGAAGTCGATTCACGTCATCTGACGTTTCCACAAGCGTGATGCTCTCAGGTGCCTCACCCATCGTCCCAATGACTTCATCGTGCCCTTCGTGGCCGATCAGGATAATGTTGTAGCCCTGATTGGCGTAGCGAATGGCTTCCAGATGAACTTTCGTCACCAGCGGGCATGTCGCGTCGACGGTCTGCAACTTTCTGCTGCGCGCGATCTGCCGGATTTCCGGTGAAACACCATGAGCACTGAACAGAAGAATTCCGCCGACTGGGACTTCTTCCAGGGAGTTTACGAACTTAACACCCTGCCCGGTGAAACGATCCACGACGTACTTGTTGTGAACGATTTCGTGATACACGTAGATCTCGGGGCCAACTCGACGAATCGCTTCGTCGAGACATTCGATGGCCATATTGACCCCGGCACAGAATCCACGGGGGCTGGCGAGCAGAACTTTCATAAGACCTTCCTGCAAATCTTCTTTCCACTCGCTTGCAGCTCTGGCGTCGGCCGGAGTTTGCCGGGCACAGTATTTCCGGCAACCGCCTGAAGACGGGACCACAAACGTAAATCAACAGCCATAAGTATCGAGGCTCTCTAAACGAAATGGCCCTCGTATGGCCTTGGTATGAACCTGTAAACGGAACTACTGAACCGTCTCCGTTGGTTCAGAGACGCCATTTGAGACAGCAGCATCAACCTGCGGTTGGGTATTCTGAACTGGTGCGGATTCATTTTCTAACTTCAATGCAGCCAACCGTTGAATGATCAGCCGATTTAACTCCGGCAGACCCTTTCCTGTGACCGCTGAGATCAGAAATACGTCCTTCCCGGTGACTTCGCGCAATAATTCTGCACAAGTTGCAGCATCCGGCAGTTCTGCTTTGGTCACGCAGATGATTTCCGGACGCTCGGCCAATGACTGATCGTACAACCGCAGTTCCTCACGGATCTGAGTATAGTTATCCAGCGGGTCAGATTGGTCCATCGGATCCGGCTCCACCAGATGGACCAACAAACGCGTTCTTTCCACATGTCGCAGAAACTCGTGCCCCAACCCGGCACCAGCGTGTGCGCCTTCGATCAGGCCGGGAATATCCGCGAGCACATACTCATTGTCGTAGCCGACATGAACCAGCCCGAGATTGGGATACTTTGTCGTGAAGGGATAGTCGGCGATTTCCGGAGTTGCCCGAGAGACGCGGCTCAGCAGAGTTGACTTGCCGGCATTCGGTTTTCCAACGAGACCGACGTCCGCAATCACCTTGAGTTCAAGAATGACCTCACGATAGTCGCCGGGATGGCCCGCTTCTGATTCGCGTGGCGCGCGGTTGGTTGGAGTGGCAAACCGCGTGTTGCCTCGTCCACCTCGACCACCATGACAAAGGATGACACTGTCGCCGTGATTCTGAAGATCCTTCAGCACGTGACCGTGTTTCAGATCCTTGATCAGGGTCCCGGGCGGAACCAGGATTAGTGTGGATTTTCCACGTTTGCCGCTGCAAAGTGCCCCAAGGCCGTGCTCACCGCGTTCTGCGTTCCAGTGTCTGTGGCCAACGAGGTTGCCCAGGGAACCCTGATTGGTATCAGCCTTGAGAATAACGTCGCCGCCTTTGCCGCCGTCGCCACCATCGGGGCCACCGCGAGGGACAAACACTTCACGACGAAAACTGCTGCAGCCGTTGCCGCCATCGCCTCCGCGACAATACAGAATGACTCGATCGGCAAACATGGTCACGACTTTCGGGGACAATACTGAGAACTTTTCCGGACGTGGATTGTAGCATTTTCCCGGTCTTCATGGTTGTCTTTTCGGGTGGAATCGTGGCCATTCTCCGTTTGACATTCGCGTCCTGAGGCTCAGAATCCCGGCATTGAGGCGGAGAATACCATTCTGTTCGCGTCCACGATTGAATCATGACTCCAAATGATGTAACCCGCGGATTGCTCCTCAGAACGGGTGACAAAACCGGGACGGGCTCCCGCAGAGATCTCGAAATCAACCGAATGAACGCCGAGATGGGTGCCTTTATCGGCCTTGTTGGTGCTTCTTACTTCATACCGTGCAAAGAAATAAGATATGTCAGAATTCCAGTCGGTCGCAAAGGTTGGCGACATCCCGGAAGGACAGGGGCGATCCTTTGCCGTGAATGGCACAATGGTCGGCGTCTTCCTGTCTCAGGGTCGTTACCTGGCGATCAACGACTTTTGCCCGCACATGGGGGCGTCACTTGCGGATGGGCATGTCGAAGACGACGCTGTCATGTGCCC
>CAIXQV010001013.1 GCA_903921605.1 uncultured Planctomycetaceae bacterium
CTTCTGTCACCGTATCCGCTTCCGCTGTCGTTGCGGTCGCGAAGACATAGTTATCATCTCCCGATCCGCCAACGAGTGAATCATCACCGCCAACACCGTTCAGCTTGTCGTTCCCGGCGTTGCTCGTGAGTGTATTCGCCAACGCGTTGCCGGTCAGGGTGTCGTTACCCGAGCCACCGACGACATCTTCAATCACACTGCCAGCATTCAATTTCAGCAACCGATTCGAATGCACTGTCTGGACAATCGATGTCTCGAGACTGAGCATCACATCCGTCGTCAGAGTGCTGAACGACAGTGTATCCGTGCCTGCGTTTGGAGCTTCAGCCACAGTGTCCGCTTCCGCTGTCGTTGCGGTCCGAAACACATAGCTGTCATCTCCCGATCCGCCAGCGAGGGAATCATCACCGCTGCCACCGTTCAGCCGGTCATTCCCGGCGTTGCTTGTCAGCTTATTCGCCAGCGCGTTGCCGGTCAGGGTGTCGTTGCCGGAGCCGCCGACGATGTCTTCAAACACACTGGAGGCATTCAATTTCAGTGACCGATTCGAATGCACTGTCTGAACAATCGATGTCTCGAGACTGAGCATCACATCTGTCGTCAGAGAGCTGAACGACAGTGTATCCGTGCCTGCGCTCGGAGCTTCAGCCACCGTGTCCGCTTCCGCTGTCGTCGCGGTCGCAAACAGATAGTTGTCGTCTCCCGATCCGCCAACCAGAGAATCATTACCGCTGCCGCCGGTCAGCTTGTCGTTGCCGCTCCCGCCATTGATCACGTCTCCATATTCACTTCCGTGGATAGTGTCGTCACCGTTATTCCCGTTGATGGTGATTGACGTACACATCGGGAATGAAGATTTTGTTACCGCGTTCAGATTGATGATATTGTTGCCAATACCACCATTGACCACGATGGCATAAACATCAGCTGAGCTGACGTTGGCTCCGGCGTTCTGAACGGCGATACCATTGACCAGGACATTCTGATTTGCATTCGAGGAGATCGTCAGCGATTCAGATTCTGTGGACGAGACATTAAGCGAATGAGCAATTGCGTCATAACTAGCCGTGGCGCTCAGCAGGACTCTGGATTCCAGCTGCATGGAAATATTCGCCAAACTTCCCAGGGGCTTAACGCGACTTCTCCGCGAAACGCGTGTGCAACCCGCGGATGCTCTCAGTGATTTCAGCCAGTTAAAACTAATCATTTTCCAACTCCGGTTCTGTATAAAATTGTATCAATGCGATGTTTGATGAGCCCTGGAGAATTGATCTCAAGGGTGGTTTCAGCGGTGTCGTTTTCTTGTCACGGTCGAACTCTTTGCTCAATCAACTCAGCGGAGAAGAATCTCCGAACTGTTCGTCTTCCCAATTCGATTCTCATTCGCATTCTTGATGGCTTGCTTTTCACACTTAATTACTTATTCAAAGTAGCAGTATTGGAGAGATGCGTCCGCCAGTTTTTTTTTAGACTTCGTTCTCCGTCGTGAATTCGTGAGCCAGCGTTCTGATTCCGATTGCGTGATGACATTCTGCTACTTCCGTTGATCTCGTTCACAACACTGGCAACGAGTAGTGAAACCTCTCCATCGCGGTTCCGAAACCCCTCGTGCTTTGAGGCGATTCATTCGCCCGGCGATCAGTGGTCTCTGCCTTTGACGGAACGCAATGAAGCATGAAGGACGCGGTTATGTGCGGCTCCGAATCGCCGGGACACCTAAACCCGAGCACCCTCATTAGCAGCCCTGGTGGGACTCTTGTACAGAACCTCTTTCTGGATGTTCTGCGTAATAGGGATTGTCCTTTTGGGACGCGATGGCTCTCCTTCCGAAGTTCAACACGATGCCCTTCGACTGATGCGAAAGGGCAATCACTCCGGGTGCACTCCGACCTCTTTCAAGCCAGAGTGTTTTTGCCAGTCATGCGCGACGATGCTGCAGCGATGAGTCCGTGGCAACTTCACAAACGACGCTCGATAGACTGAACAGCACGCCGTCCGAACCGGTCTCCGGTTCTGTAATGCCTGTGTCGTTGCCGGTGGTGCAAGAGTGTTCTTCGATTGCCGCGGCGAGAGTTTCGACATTGGCGACGGCGATGAAATCTCGCTATTCATGCTTTTCTGCAAACGTCATGACGGCAGCCTGAGTTACCGGATAGCTGCAACGCGGCAAGTGCGTCGGCAGAATCTCGCAGCGGACAGCTCAGCAACGCGAAGAGATTTCACTGTTTGTGGTGACTGCCAGCCGTTGTGTTGAAGCGTTTCGAATAGCACTTCAATGTTCAAGTTAATGCGGAAACGCTCGGATGGGCGTCGTCGCGAATTGCTTACTCAAGGCTTGGTGATGGCAAACCACACCGCCTGTTCCGTCACTCCCATTCGACTGAGCGGGATGCGGAACTCCCTATCATTTGCTCGTCGACAGTACGGTTGGCCAGATGGCTTATTCCGCTTTTATTCGGGCACTCATCATTTCGATGGGCGGCTGACCGGCGAGGCGTCCGGCTGACTGTTAAAAAGTGGCATCGACTTCTGTACCGATTGGTACACACCCCAGCCCAGAGGGACTGCAATCCAGATCCACGCAAAGATGAGAAATAGCTTCTTCATTGATCCAGGCTTAAGGAGATTCAACGCGGTGAAACTTGGGATGAACAGGTCTAACCAGGAGGTTGGCAATCAGGCCGATGATCAACAAACCTGCCATCACATACATGGTGGAGTTGTAGGCCTCGGCTTTGGGCACACCGGCTTCAATCTTTGACGTCGAGATGTAGTTGACCAGACTGGGCCCCAGTATTGCAGCCACAGACCAGGCCGTGATAAGCCGTCCGTGGATGGCACCGATCTGGTAAGTACCAAACATGTCGCGAAGATAGGCGGGGATTGTTGCAAAGCCACCACCATACATTGTGATGATGACAGCGGTCACCATCACGAAGTACGTCTTGTTCTGTGTGTGCTGTGTCCACGGGACGAGGCAATACAGAATTGCTCCGAGGAGAAAGTAAATGCAATAGACGGCTTTGCGTCCGATCGTGTCAGAGATGGACGACCAGACAAATCGGCCACCCATATTGAAGATACTGAGAAGTCCTGCGAACCCGCCACCGACGGTCGCACTGACACCGAACATGTCGGAACACATCTTCGACGCCTGACCGAGAATCCCGATTCCAGCGCTGACGTTCATGCAAAGGACCACCCACAGGCACCAGAACTGTGGCGTCTTCCATGCGACATCCACGGTAACATTGGCATTTGTGACCATCGAATTGAAATGTTTTGTGGGCTCCCAGCCTTCGGGCTTCCATCCCTCCGGAGGAACACGGACGATCAGTGCTCCGAAAATCATGGAGATCGCGTACAGACAAGCCATGACCATGAATGCTTCCGCGACGCCAACGGAGGTGGATGACTTAAAGTAATCCATCAGTTTGACGCCCAGAGGAGCACCGATGAGAGCCCCTCCTCCGAATCCCATGATCGCCATTCCGGTCGCCATTCCCGGCCGATCCGGGAACCACTTGATCAGTGTGGAGACGGGCGAGATATAGCCAAGCCCGAGGCCAATTCCGCCTGTGAAGCCGTAACCAAGATAAAGGAGCCAGAGCAACTTCAGCTTCACACCGATGGAGGAGATGACCAGACCGCCACAGAAGCAGACGCAACTGACCAACATCGTCTTGCGTGGCCCGCTGCGTTCTACCCATTTCCCAAAGACAGCGGCTGACATCCCCAGCATGAAGAGCGAAATTGAATAGATCCAGCCGACCTGAGGAATGGTCCAACCTGCACCGGCTTGTGTCAGAGGAACGTTGAAGACACTGAAACCGTAGACCTCTCCAATGCACATGTGGACGGCAATAGCAGCGGGCGGAACCAGCCAGCGGTTGAACCCGGCTTTTGCGACCGTCGCCTCACGTGAGAGAAACTTCATCATTCAGAGTCCGTTGAAAAAAGCCCGTTCAGAGTTCTCCGATGACGGTATGTGTCACATGGATGCCATGTCGCGGACTAGCGCGAGCGACCGGGCACCATAACACCCGTCGCCAATCTATTCCAGCACGGCAAAGCGTGGTCGGGGACCGCAGTCGAATGAAGTACGGCATTTCAAGCGACAGCAACCTGGCTCTTAACCGTGCGTGCGTTATGGACGAGTGTCTGCCGTTTCCTGAGGTCGAATCCCGGAGTGACTACGAAACTCTCCTGTTCTACGCAGCAGCCATTTTGCTGGGCGCTCGCAAACATGCTGATGCGGAGGAACTGTTCGCAAAGGCCGCAGCGATTCGGGGGTGCAGTGACCTGATGAAGGCTCGAAGTCTCTGGTCTATCGGATATTCGCGATGTGTGCGAGGAAGCTCTTCAGAAGGCATCCCATTGATGTTGGATTCTCGTGAGACACTGTCATCGCTGGAGGAGTCAAGGTTTCTGGAACTCATCGACAAGGACCTCCATCGATTCACTGATCCGGGTTCGTGAGACGTTCGAAGTTTGATCCAGTTTTATGGAGTAATGCGGCAGGGAATTGTGCCAAGGCAAAGCGGCTTGACTTGATGTTCTTGAGTGAGAAGTAGTTTAGGGTAAGCGTGGTGGCAAATGGCTAAGAAACGTGGCAGTGGAGAGGGAACCGTTTTAAAAAGGAAAGACGGACGCTGGCTCGGGAGGATCTCGCTGGGTTTTGATGAGACTGGTAAACGAATTCAGAAAACGGTCTACGGAAAGACTCAAGCCGAGGTCAACCAAAAGCTAGATGACTTGAAACAGCAGCTTAAGCATGGCGCAAAGGCAGTCGTTGGGAAAGACACTCTTGAAGGGTATCTCGAACGATGGCTGAAGAACGATGTTGAGGTCAACCGAGAGGCGAAGGCTCACCAGGAGTATGAGCAGACGGTGAGACTCTATGTCGTACCGTTCATCGGTCGAATCAAATTGACAAAGCTGGATGGAGAGCAACTCGTTGAATGGCAGGGGAAGCTCAAGCGGGAGGGTTTCACACCCAATATGCGATTGCGATCAATAAGAGTGTTGAGAAACGCTCTGAACAAAGCTGTGAAACTACGACTCTTGCCCTTCAATCCCATTATGGCGGTGGACAAACCCAAAGTGACTCGGAAGGAGTCCGTTCCTCTGGAACCTGAAGTATGCCATGCCCTGTTTGAAGCCTGCAAAACTCATCGGCTTGGAGATCTTATCATCCTCGCTGCTATGACTGGACTGCGGAAGGGGGAGTTGTTTGGGCTTGAATGGTCATCAGTCAATCTGTCCGAAGCAGTGCTTGTAGTCCGTCGGCAGGTTCAAGATCTGGGTGGCTTGACGACCAAGGAGCCTAAAACTGCCGCTGGCAGACGAGTGGTATCGCTCGATCCTCTTGCCATTGAGGCTCTCAAGAATCGGCTGAAGAAAGCAAAGGACGAAGGCTTTGAGCCTGACGAAGTGCCGATCGTGTTTCCAAATGTTCGTGGTGGTCATCTACGCGGGTCAAACTTCGACCGATACGTCTGGTATCCAATCAGAGAGGAAGTTGGCATTTCAGACACATTCGTATTCCATGATCTGCGGCACACTCAGGCGTCTCTTTTGTTGGCGGCTGGCGTCGATCTCAAGCTTATCCAAAAGCGACTGGGGCACGCAGATTTTGCAACAACGGCAAATACTTACTCGCACCTGCTCCAGAATGCCCAAAACGAAGCCGTCGACAAGCTTTCATCCATGATGGGGAGAACTAAGCCGAAGCACAGCACTAAATGTGGTGAGTACACTGAGTGAGTACACGGCAGAAACAAAAAAAGCCAGTGTCACCGTTTCGAACGGTAAAACACTGGCTTTTTTTAGTGCACCCGGTAGGGCTCGAACCTACAACCTTCGGTTCCGAAGACCGACGCTCTATCCAATTGAGCTACGGGTGCGTTTTTGCACCTTGAGGGGGCTCGAAGGGCTGACGGCCGGAGCTGACAGGTTTCGAGCGGGGCGGAGTTTATCGAAATTATGGTGGCTGGCAACCGACATATTCTCAGTTCCTTTCTTCCGGTTGTATGAGAACCCCCGGAGCCGTACCCTCCCGGAATATTTCGACTCGCTTCTCTCAACATTACCACCCAAAATCTCAGCTACGGCCAATCTCAGCAGGATTTTCGCTATGCATCATGGAGCTGCCAAGGATCTCTCTCTGAAACATGGCCCCATCAGCGATTTGTTCGATTGCGATGCCTCGACGGAACAGCGACAACAATGGAGGCTCTCCGAGGAGCAACTGCAGTTCTTTCAGGAAAATGGATACGTCCCCGGGCCTCAGATCCTGAACGCTCGACAGATTGACCATCTGCGGGCGGAACTGGCGATGCTTTCAGAGCCAGGCCATCCCGGGTCTGAATTCTGGTACGAATACAACTCCAATGAGTCAAAGGATCCGTCGCTGGTTCTCTTCCATGCCCTTGGAGCATGGCGAATTTCGATGGGGATGCATGACATTCTCTGGAGTGCCCCGTTCACTACGCCCGCATCGCAGTTGCTGGGTGGACCAATTCGATTCTGGCATGATCAGCTGTTCTGCAAACCGGCCATGCATGGCGGTGTCGTAGCCTGGCATCAGGATTATTCCTATTGGACTCGTACAAAGCCGCTGGCTCATCTGACCTGCTGGATCGGTCTGGATGACAGCACCGTTGACAATGGTTGTCTGCATTATGTGCCGGGTAGCCATCGTTGGAATCTGCTGCCAATCACCGGGCTGGCAGGAGACATGAACGCCATTCAGGGAGTTCTCAGCGAAGAGCAGTGGACGCAGTTTAACAAACACGTTCCGGTGGAACTGAAAGCCGGCCAATGCGTCTTTCATCATCCGCTGACGATTCATGGTTCATTCGAAAATCGGACGCCGAATCCTCGCCGAGCGGTCGTGCTGAACGTCATTCTGGACGGCGTGACGAGCGATTCAGACAAACCGCTGCTTGACGGGGTTCCCGTTGTTCCGCCCGGGACTCCTCTCCAGGGCCAGTTTTTCCCGATGCTTTATGACCCGCGATGAGATCAGAAGAATTCAGAGAACTCGGCCTCCTGCCTGAAGCAGGTGTAGCAAAAGGCCCCAGCCAAAGCCCTGCCGGCCGACTTTTCCGCCCTATTCCTTCAGAGAATTGAGACGTCTTTGGGGGGAAATCCAAATAATTCGCTTTAGCGTGGAGCGGTCGATATCATCCCGGGCATTAATTCATCTCTCCTTTCTCATTTCGTCTCCAAGCATTTGCATGTCATCCATTGACGAGATTCTGTGTTTGTGCGAAACCCGCATCGGGTATCAATTCAAAGACCGCACACTATTGCGACGCTGTCTGACCCACAGTTCATCAGCGGAAACGCGACTCGATTCCAACGAGCGTCTGGAGTTCCTTGGTGATGCCGTGTTGGGGCTCGTGATCTGCGACCATCTGTTTCAGCTCTATCCCGATCAGCGTGAGGGCCAGTTGACTCAGATGAAATCGTATCTGGTCAGCCGTCAGGTCTGCGCGCGAGTTGCCAAGCTGCTGGAGATCGCTCCTCTGATTCTTGTGGGGCGAGGATTGCAGAGCATTCCGGAATCGATCCTTTCAGCCGTGATTGAATCGCTGATCGCCGGTATCTACTTCGATGGTGGTCTGTCGGCGGCTCACGAATTCATTCTGTTCGGGTTTCGCGAAGAGCTGGCGTTGTGCCGACCGTTGGATACAGAAAACTTTAAGAGCCAGCTTCAGGAGTATACTCAACGCGAACTCGGCACGACGCCCGAGTATCTGCTGCTGGAAGAGACCGGCCCCGATCACGCGCGTGAGTTTGGCGTAGCTGCGAGAGTGAAAGACGCGGTCTTTGAAATCGGCCGCGGTCGCAGCAAGAAGGAAGCCGAACAACATGCGGCTCGACATGCCGTGCTGTCGTTACAAAGAATTGAATCCGAATCAAAGCTCGAAACCGCCTGCGGTGAACCAGCAACTGGCGAAGAAAATGCAAACGTCCCCGCTGAAGAGGAAGGCTTCGGTGAACAGACGACCTGCGACATCGTCATGATTCAGGTTGTTGAGCAGGCAACAGAGATTCTGATTTGCCATCCGACGGATGCTATTGGCGATCTGACCAGTCCCGAGAATTGTCCACAAATGAAGGCAAACGTTTCTGTGAATACCATTGAAGCCGAAGTGTTGTTTCGTCCAGAGTCGGCGGCTCTGCGATTTCTTCCGGAAGGCCCTTATTCACTGGGTCAGGGACGGATGAGCTGGGTTGGAATCCAGCACGGAGCAGATTCCACGGTTGGCTCGATCAATATTTTGAACCTGAACGACGGAACCAACCAGACTTTTGATCTTCCCGGGCGTCCGGGGTTTGCGTTTCCAACGGATCGTGCAGGAGTTTTCGTAACAGGGTTTGAGCGGTCCGTTGGGCTGTTCGACACTTCAAGTGGGCAGTTTACTCCGCTTGTTGAGGGACTCGAAGCGGCAGTCTCCAACACGATCATTAATGATGCCGTGGTCTACGATGGCAACCTGATTTTCGGGTGCAAGGAACTGGAGTTTAAGACACAGAAGGCTGGTCTGTACTTGTGGCGACGCAGTGATGGAAAAACAATCCAACTGCGAAACGACCAGATTTGTTCGAATGGAAAAGCGATCATCAGCGATGCGTCGGGAAATCTGACGTTGTTCGA
>CAIXQV010001014.1 GCA_903921605.1 uncultured Planctomycetaceae bacterium
ATTCTGGCCAGCGAAACAGAACAGACGTCTACTTCCTGTTTACGAACGAGATACAACAGCAGATCCAGGGGACCAGCAAACAGTCCCGTATCAATGCGGTAGTCGGTCAGAATCATGAAGGTGACTGCCTAAGAGAAATGCGGGGCCCATCGCCCGAATCGGCAAAAACTGCCGAAAGTTGTTCCCGAGGATGCGGCCTGTTTGTCTGCATCGTCGTTGCGACCGTTACATCTGGAATGTTTTGTTGTGTTCTGACCTGCAAACCTTGAGCTTTTGCTGAAGTTCTGCAGGAATACGGCAAGTGACTGTCTGAAGATTGAGAACTCTGTCATCAACGCGATTCATTTCGCACAATCAACAACAACGAGTTTTATTCTGCGTATGGCCAACCTTGACACTATCCTCAAGATTAAGGCTATCTTCAATAAGGTGTCCCGCGAACGCTCGGCCTGAATACATACCGTGCGGAGAATAGAACTCAGGCTACATGCGACGGGATGTGAGACTTCAACATGGCGATCGAATTCGACTGTCCTTATTGCACGGCAACAATCCGAGTTCCGGATGCCTACGGCGGGAAACAGGGACGTTGCCCAAAATGTGACACACGACTGCTGGTCCCTCTTGTCGTTCGCCCGGGAAGCACAACGGTTCCGGACGCATCTTCGTCCCCGATCACGGCTAATCAGTCTCCGGCGATTCCCGGAGCATTGCCTCAAACAGATATCTTTGCCGTTCCATCGCCTCCAACATCTCCCGTGCGCCATCGTCGTCCCGCTCGTCGACGGCCAAGCCGCGCGTTGGTGGTCGGCATGCCGGTCCTTGGTTTCCTGATTCTGTTAGCGGTGATCTTTTTCAGTGTGACTGGCAGTCTTCCGGAACTCAGCGGCGAACTTGCGGCCCGACGACTGGAAGAAAAGAATCTGCCGGGAGTGACCATTCCGTGGGCCGATACGGGACTCTCTCCGGACGATGAAGCGACTCTTCGCGATTTCCTTGCGATGACACCGGAAACCCTTCAAAGTGAAATCATGACGTGCCGCCTGATCGGCACAGCAGACGGAATTGAGGTACGACTGACGGCTGGTGCAGGCAATGAATGGTTTGCTGTCGACACGTCGGCCAATAAGGCCCTTGCACTCTGGCTCAAAAAAGAGCGAGCCGCCATCAACACGAAGCGAATCGCGTTGTTGCATGAAAATCTGGCAGACTACTGTCGTGACAAGCTCGCTCAGATTGGTGGTGAAAAGCTGCAAATCGATGGATTGAGCGTTCGCGACAATGTCGGCATCAACGCCTCAGGTAACGCACTGAGTTACGTGGTGATGGCCGAAGCGGCAAATCGCCAGATCCCGTGCTCGTACGAAGATGACAAGGGCACGCTTTATTTCTGTCTGCCACGCGAGACACCGTCGTTTCCAATTCGTGGACGGACACTCTCAGACAAATCGAAGCCATTCGCCGGTGACTTCACGGCCGTCGTTTCGGGAATTAGTCGTCCTCCCGTGGGGGCTCCGGAAGCTGACAGCAGTAAGAAACAGAAAGACTCTGACTCGACAGAAGTAGCCCCCGACGGAGAAATGTCTTCGGAGTCGTCCGAGGAGAAGATGCCGACTGAAGAGCCCTCAGATTCGAAGATGGAATCTGGCGAAGGGGAAATGGACGAGCCGGGAATGGGCACGCCAAAGAAGAAGACGATAATGGATGGCGACGAAATGGATGACTCAGAAATGAGTAACAAAAAGATGGGCTCCAGGGAAATGGACTCGATGAAGATGGAGAGTCCTCTGATGATGGCTCCGGGAATGGAGAAATCGAAAAAGAAGCCGGGACCAAAGTTTGATGAGTAGTTCTCGCCGAGAACGGCAGGGCAGGGCCTTCGAAGTTATACGAAACCTCCGCCGATGCGAAGGAGAACCGGCCAGACACTTGAAATCACCCGACTTTCCCCATTTTTGTCCCTGAGACGCCGCCCGACAAAGTGTGTCGGTTTTCAAAAAAAACGTGCGGACATTTGGGATTCGGTTTCCGACCTGTACAATCGGGGCTACTCCTGACCGGATGTCGGTGCGTGCCGATGTCCGGTTTCTTTTTGAAACCACCTGTTTTCTTTGCGAGCGTTCTTGTGCCGGCAACATCTGTGATTGGTTTGCAGTGGGGTGACGAAGCCAAAGGAAAAATCGTCGATATCCTGACGGAACGTCATGACATCGTTGTCCGCTATCAAGGCGGCAACAACGCCGGGCACACAGTGAAGTTTGACGGGAGAACCTACAAACTCAGTCTGCTCCCGACCGGCATCCTGCAAAGCCATGTGAAGTCGGTGATTGCCCCGGGCGTCGTCGTCAATCCGCTGGCATTGCTGAAAGAGCTGGATGGCCTCATAGCCGGTAGCCATGATTGTTCGTCGCGTCTGATGGTCAGCGACCGAGCCCATGTGATCTGTCCGTGGCATCTCCTGGAAGAAGCAGCTCTGGAAAAATCTCGCGGCAGCTCCGCCATCGGAACCACGATGCGTGGAATCGGTACCTGCTACCGCGATAAGGTCGGTCGGTCGCACGCAGTGCGCGTTGGCGATCTGATTTGCCGCGATACTTTTGCTGCGAAGGTCAAAGAGATTGTGCCGTTCAAGCAGAAAATCCTGAACGCACTCGATCCTGATGGACCGCAGATGAATTGTGACGAGATCATCGCAGAGTACTCCACGGCGGCAGATCGAGTTCGCCCGATGGTGGCTGACACGACAACCTATCTGCTGGATGCACTCGATGCCGGCAAGTGGCTGCTGTTCGAAGGTGCTCAGGGAAGTCTTCTGGACGTCGATCACGGAACGTTCCCATACGTCACGTCATCCAACAGTTCCGGTTGTGGAATTCACAATGGCAGTGGAGTTCCCGAACGAGCCATCGTGAAGATGATTGGTGTCGCAAAGGCCTACACAACGCGAGTTGGCGGAGGACCGTTCCCGTCAGAACTCGACAACGAAATCGGCCAGAGAATTCGGATCGCAGGAAACGAGTTCGGCACCGTGACCGGGCGTCCTCGTCGCTGTGGCTGGTTCGATGCTGTCGCTACTCGTTACAGCGC
>CAIXQV010001015.1 GCA_903921605.1 uncultured Planctomycetaceae bacterium
TCTTTGAAGATGCCGAACGCGTGGCTTCCGTAATTGCTGTTCGGAGTCCACTCTTTCATCTGAACAGGATCGAGAGTTGTCTGAGCACCCGTGACGGCGGCACACAGCAGGCGAGATGATTCGCGAGCAACCGGATCGTCGCTTTTGGGATCTGCGAGATCGTCATGGAAGGCCAGCCACAAGCTTGAGCAAGCTCCGGCTGAACCACCAGCGGCGGCGATGCGAGTCTTATCGATGTTCCATTCGGCGGCTTTGCTGCGAACAAATTGAAGTGCTCGCGCGGCATCATGGAGGCATCCTTTGACTGGAGGCTCAACGCCATCCGCGATTGTTTCTTCGATAAACCGATACTCAATCGAAACCACCGAGATTCCGTGCTTGTGCATCGCCGGAACATAACCAGCCATACCGCTCATGCGATTGCCGGCCTGCCACCCGCCGCCATGAATGAAGAACAACAGCGGTGCTGGTTGTTCGGTTTCGGCCTTCCAGAAAGTCAGAACTTGTTTTGGGTGCGGGCCGTAGGAAACATTGTCCAGTGTTGGCGTGGGAGCAGGTGGCTCGGCCTTCTTTGCGGCTTTCTTTTTCTCGGCTTGCTTGTCGGCCTTGCTCTCAGCCGCTTCCTGAAGACGAGCCTTACCGGAAGCCACCTTCTTTTTGCCAGACGACTCATCAGCCTGAGCAGAACCGAGAATCAAGAGTGCCGTCGACAGGAGCAGTACTTTGCGAGCCATGCGAATCATGTGAAGGATCCTTGTTGAGTGGGTTGATTGCTGAAAGCAGCAAACTTGAGATTTCAAATCTGCTGAAGGCTCAGTCACCAACTTAGAGTACCAGAAGTCACCCTTGTGCCTAAACAGCGTGTCGAAAAAAGTGTCTGGAACTTTGGAGGCGGCATTGGAACATGGCGAATATGAGCCGCCGGAGAGTTACAGACGACTTTTCCCGGCCGTCAAACTAGCATCACCTGTTGAATCGAGCGGTTGACTGATTCTGAGCTGTCAGCAGAGGCGTCCTTGGGACGAATTTCTGTTTTTGCGGACGCAGGTCGGTTTCGCCTTATGAAAAGCGGGACTGGCACGATGAAGGTGAGTACGCAAATCCTGAACAGAGAATGGTTCTTGACCATCATTGCGTCCAATGCAGACATTGCGTCCAATGCAGAAACCGTGGATGAAACGGCATGAATCGGATGCGTAAATGCTTATCACATCTCGCTTCGTTGAGTCGTTATCTCAGTGCACGAACCGTGGTTCTGGTTCAACGAGTTTTGCAGAATCCGGTAGTGACCCGGACGATTGAGTGTGAAGTTGCACTTTTCTCCCCCGTCGACGCCGGAACTCTTACTCGGCTTTGCGATCAACGCTAATGTTCAGGAAGAAACAGAGGGTCTTCAAAATGTCCTGCGAAGGCCCGATCTGCCGGATTTCGACCGAAGTGACCACGTCATTGGTAACGGCCATCTGGATCTCGCCAGAAACAGAACAATCATTGATTTGAGCGGTCATCACGATCGATAGACAATGGGTGATTCGGAGGCTGTTGCGTGATGGGACTGGTAACGGACGCGTGTTTTCCGTAATCTAAAAGTGTCACTCCGAGCCAAATTGTTCAGCGAGTCATCCATGGCAGCAAATCGGCAACCGAGTTCGCTCCGCCTCATGTTAAGCCGTCGAGATTGGCTCAACAGCAGTGGTGCCGCAGCGTTTGGATGGCCGCTGCTTTCGACGATGTCAGCGTCAGCCGCTCAGTCTGTCTCAAGGTCTCGAGCGAAGTCCGTGATACTGATCTATCTGCCGGGTGGACTTGCTCAGCATGATTCCTTTGATCTGAAGCCGCAGGCTCCTGCGGAGATTCGAGGCGAATTTCAACCGATCGCGTCAGAAGTTCCCGGGATGGATGTGTGTGAGCTTCTGCCGAAATTGGCTCGGCGCACAAAGCAGTTCGCACTCGTGCGGACAATGTCCCACAAAGAGAACAATCACTTTCCGGCGACGCACTACGCTTTGACCGGGCACGTGATGCCGAGACAATTGCCGGGCGATGCCGTCAATGCCGCGTCGCGCCATGACTGGCCGTCTTATGGCTCGGCCTATGACTATGTGCAGCCGCGCAATGATGGCATTCCCAACAGCGTTTCGCTTCCCAACTCTCTGGCGGGTGGCGCGATCTTGTGGCCCGGACAGAACAGCGGCTTCCTTTCCGCACGGCATGATCCCTGGCAGGTGAACCGAGATCCAAATCAGAAGGCGTTTCGAGATGAAACGCTCGAAATGCCGGCTGGCATTACGATCGAACGAGTCAGTCAGCGACGGCGTTTGCTGGAACAATTCGAAGTGAATCGCGAGCAACGTTTGCGGACAGCGCAATCGGAGTCGTTTGATGATCTTCATCAGTCTGCGATTACTCTTTTGACGTCGGGGCGTATGGCTCAGGCGTTTCAGATTGAGCAAGAAGCAGACCGTGTTCGTGATGATTATGGTCGACACACGTTCGGTCAGTCACTGTTGCTGGCTCGTCGACTTGTTCAGGCTGGCGTCAAGATTGTTCAGGCGAATATGGGACCGGTGCAGACCTGGGATACTCATGAGAAGAACTTCGTGAGATTGCGCGACGAGTTATTGCCGCAACTCGATCAGGCCCTGTCGGCATTGCTCGATGATCTTGCCGCGACCGGACTGCTCGATGAAACAATGGTCGTGATGACGGGGGAGTTTGGCCGCACTCCGGAGATTTCGACCTTGCCCGGTTCGCAGTTCGCGGGCCGCAATCACTGGGCGCCGGTTTATACGGCGTTGTTCGCCGGTGGCGGCGTACAACATGGCCAGGTCATTGGCCGTTCCGATGCGATCGGTGCTTATCCGATGACGCGATCCTATTCACCGGATGATCTGGGAACGACATTGTTCCAATCGCTGGGTCTGGCAGCGACCTCCGAACTTCGCGATCAATTCGGACGACCTCTGCAACTTGGCAGTGGGCAGGTGATTGACGAGCTGTATGGCTCCTGAGAGATGATCGCGTTCAGTGAAAGACTGAGTTATCAGAACCCGAAACGTCAGTGAGGGATCAGGCAGCTGCATGCTTTGAAAGCATCTCTCGCTGACGCATCGGGTTATGATCAAGTCATTCCCCGGCAATCGAACGCCAACCGCTCAGCACATTCTTGCAGGCCTTGGTTCACAGCAATTCCAAATGTCCGGTCACGGCATCAATCTTCGCGGCATCATCAGGGCCAATCGCCAGACATGTGCGAGTTGGCTGGCCGTGGAATTCTGTCTTGCCACTGTCGGTGATCAGGTGCACCTGAAGGCCGGCTGAGGTAGCCTGATCGTGGATCGACATCAACTCTTCTTCGCTGTTGACTCGACAACAAATTTTGGCGAAGGATCCAGCCAGCCACGCTCGTTCTGAATCAGAAAAATCAGTCAGAGAAACGGACGGCTGATTCTGCAATCGGCGGCAGAGAAAGCTCATTGAGGCGTGAGCACCCTGAGCAATCTGCTTGCCTCGTCGCATTTTCAGGTCGTGGCGCATCACGATCACTTGTTTGATGCCTGAAGGCCCGTCACTCATGAGCCAGCTCCGTTACCGGTAGAACAACAGCAGGGCTTGAAACCGGATGGAAACGCGATTCTGATCGAATCACAACCCGAAGCGTCAGCGAGGAATGGCGGAGGAATAAGACCGGAAATCTTATCCCTCACCATTGTTTCGAGTCATGAAGAACAAACAAGACAGCCGGGCGCTAACGTGTTCCGGCTGTTGGAATCATCACTCCTCTTCTGCCACTTTGCGTTTCTTCTTGGCCGCTTTCTTCGGAGCCCCGGCGGCTTTCTTGGCGACCTTCTTTGTGAAGCCGCCTTTCTTGGCGGGTTTGCCGCCACCTTTGCTGATCTTATCAGCGATCCACTGCACGGCCTGCTCCAGCGTCACCGTGGAGATATCCGTATCCTTGGGGATCGTGGCATTCGTCGTGGTATGTTTGATGTATGGTCCAAACTTACCTTCGAAGATCTGAATCGGACTGCTGTCTTCCGGATGGTTGCCCAGTTCGCGCAGAGGCGTCGGGGCGGCTCGCTTCTTCGTGTTACGCAACATCTCGACGGCAGCATCCATCGTGATATTCAGGACGTTGAAAGTTTCGCCGTTGAAATCGTAGGTATGAGCTTTCTTATCAAAGCTGCCGAAGACTTTGTCGTGGGTCACATAAGGTCCGAATCGACCGATGCCGGCGTTGACGACTTTTTCTGTCAGAGGATGTTTACCGATACGTCGCGGAAGTGCCAACAAGGCCATGGCTGTGGGCAGATCGATCGAAAGCGGATCGAAGCAGTTCGGAATACTGCAGCGTTTCGGTTTCGGGGCTTCTTCTGTCACCTCGCCAAGCTGCAGATAAGGTCCGAACGGTCCACGCATTTGATATATGGCCAGACCTTCTTCAGGGTGCATACCGATGGCCTGAGGGCCACGTTGCTTTTCTTCGATCAGGCGATCGGCCACTGCATTTGTGATTTCTCCTGGAGCGATGCTGTCGGGAATCGATGCCGTCAGTTTCTCTTCGCCCTGAGTCTTCTCGAAGTAAGGGCCATAGCGACCAACGCGGACAGCCGCATCGAGACCGTCGATCTGCAACGTGCAGGCTTCGCGAGGATCGATATCGCCTTCGCGCTGTTTGACTTGTTCGTCGAGTCCATCTTTGCCCGCGTAAAACTTGCGGAGATACGGTAGCCGATCGGCCGCTCCGGTGGCGATATCGTCGAGCGTTTGTTCCATCCCGGCAGTAAAGCCGAAGTCAACAAGATTCGGGAAGTGGCCTTCCAGAAGTTTCGTCACGGCCATCGCAGTGAACGTCGGAATCAGCTGATTGCCATTTTTGCGGACGTAGCCACGATCCTGAATTGTGCTCAGAATGCTTGCGTAAGTACTCGGGCGACCAATGCCTTCTGATTCCAGCGACTTCACCAAAGTGGCTTCGGTGAAACGAGCGGGCGGCTTGGTTTCATGAGAAATCGCATCCACGTTCTGACAATCAACTTTGTCTTTTTCTGACAGTGGCGGCAGTGGCGAATCCTGATCTTCGATCGCCGCCTCCGGATCATCGGAGCCTTCCACGTAGGCGCGGAAGAAACCAGCGAACTCAACAGTTCGACCGCTCGCACGGAACTCTGCGTCGTCCACGGTGATCGTTACTGTATCGAATCGCAGCACGGCGTCAGCCATCTGAGTCGCCATCGTACGCTTCCAGATCATCTGGTAGAGCTTGTATTCGCCGCCGGACAAGCCAATCTCATCGGCCGTCTTCATTTCTGTACCAGCCGGGCGAATCGCTTCGTGTGCTTCCTGAGCGCCCTTGGCCTTGGTTGTGAACTGGCGTGGCGACGGGCTGAGAAAATTCTTGCCGTACAGATCATCCACTTTTGACCGAGCAGCCGCGATAGCTTCACCACTGAGGCTTACGCTGTCGGTTCGCATGTAAGTGATGTGGCCATCTTCGTACAAA
>CAIXQV010001016.1 GCA_903921605.1 uncultured Planctomycetaceae bacterium
CTTTCCGCCAGGCGTCATTGCTGCACAAGTGTGGTTATGACCCACGTCAGATCAGGTCCGGCGATGCGTCGCGACTGATCACCAGAATTCGTGAATGCGGATGGGCTCGGCCGCCGGAAGATGGCGAGAACGAGCTGCTGAAGAAACTGAAGGGCGTCGCGTGATTCCCGGTCTTTTTGTTGTGTGTATTTCAGGTTGAGGTGCCTCATGGTCACAGGTGTAAAGACGGCTACTAAAAAAGCCGCAAAGAAACGTCCCGCCAACACGAATGTCGAAGGATCCTGCAAAAATCCACTCGAAGAACTGATCAAGGCCATTGAGTCCGGCTGCCTCGGTCCAGTGATGACAGTGCAAAGAGTCCAGAAGGAGGCATCAGCCGAGGATTTGTTCGCCACGAGTTTGGGGCGAATCGCTGAAAAGCTCATGCGCACGGATGAGCGAATCGACAAGCTGTCAGCGGCCGTTGAACAACTCTTGAATCACGGCGGTATATCCGCACCGGCGGATGTTCCGCAGAGACGCAATGACCAGTGCCTTGGGGCGTGTCCGGGTAATAAACATCAATCCGAAACGGCGATGCTGACGCCCGCGAAGGTCAACCCTGTTTCCATCGACGATTCGATGAAAATTCTGTGGAACATCGTCACTTCAATTTCTGATTACGTGCAGTTGCACAAAGATCGATACGACCGAGTTCTGAATCAAACGTCAAAGGCAGATATTCAGATTGAACCAACACCCCCAGCAACATGCGAATTGCAGGCCACCATTCACAGCATGATCCATAGTTTGTCGACGTCAAACGCTGAACTCCGTGAAATGGCGTCTCGCTGCCTGGCCTAATTCTCTTCGGTCGAATGTCTCAGTCCGCTTCGCCACAGCGGGCCTTTTCAAAGAAGCTGGAACATGTTTAGTCCGGACAGAGCTGGCATTGTCGCCAGCGTTAGTGTTGCTGATCTGACCGAGGAAGCCTTAGTCGCCAGAGCACGCAGTGCCGTCTCTCTGGAATCATGGGTCGTCGGCGAATGTGCATCGCAATGGACGAAGAAACTTGCACGAGGTCGCTCAGACGGTGACTTCGGAATGCTGCTCGGGCTTTCTCGAGAACAGGTGTGTGCGAGGCGATTGGTCTTCGAAAAGTTCGACGGCCACGCGACACGGGCCGCATTGAGCTGGAGCCACTACTACGCCGCGCTCAGCTGGGAAGACGCGGACCATGTTCTCCAATGGGCCGCCGATGCCGAAGCAACGGTCGCGGAAATGCGAGCATGGCGGCGAGCACAACACGGTCAGGATCTATTCGTCTCTGATGATGCGCCGCCGGATCTTTCCGGGGAATCGAATCGCGCGGCGTTTTCTCCAGGTCCGGTTGCGCCAACGAGATCGGAAGCACTGAGCAGCAGCAAGCCGGCCCTTGAGGACTCGGCGGGTGATAAAGAAGCCGCCACTTCCTCAGAATCCATGGCGACGGTGAATTCCGGAATCGAGCATTACTCACCATTCCGCGACGATGTCGGCAAAAAGCCACCACGCAAGAAACGAGAAGAAAAGAAGCCACAATCCCAGCCGCCGGCCGAGGACCCTGAACACATCTCCGATGCGTTTGAGAAGACGCTCAAGAACTACAAAGAAGAGACTCAGTACGCCACGGTGCGTAAGCTTTTGAAGCGATTCCTGAAACAGGTTGACTCGTTCGAGGAATTGTTGCCGGCTATCGGACAGGCTCCTGAGGATGTTGTCGACGTGGTGTCCGGCGTCGTTCATTGGGCGACCGAACAAATACGTTTGGCGAAGTGGAGTCCAGAGGACCGGCCACTGGCCAAGGGAATATCAACCTTGTTGACTCATGCCGCAACCGCCGCTGCGGAAGTTGCGGCCTCTGATCGTGAACAGTTGGCGCTTTTCGACGCCGGACCTCCGGAGCGTGGCCGCGTATCTCTGTCCGATCTCCTGAAGATCTGGAACGAGGCCTTTGAAACCGCCAGCGTTCCAACGGAAAAGCGTCGGGCTGCACTCCGCAGCCGGCTTCGCGAACCATTCTTCGTTGAGAACTGGAAAGCAGCGATAGACAAAGCCAGAAATTCCCCGTGGTGCTGTGGGCATAACAAAACAGGATGGGTGGCCAATATTGATTGGTTCCTCAGGCCGGACACTGTGGTTCGTTTAATGGAGGGAAATCATGACGGGTTCGAATCGGACATCAGCGAAGCCCAGCATCGTGAGGACCAGAACGCCGCCGCCATCGCAACGGCTCTTGGAGGCTGAACAAGAGCAGGCCTCTGATTCGAC
>CAIXQV010001017.1 GCA_903921605.1 uncultured Planctomycetaceae bacterium
AACAAGGCCCACCATAAAAACGAAACGAGCGAGCGACGGAATCGTCGCTCGCATCGCAAGTTGAGAGATAAAAATCGCTAGAAAACTGGCAGTAAACGCAGCCAGTAGTGCGATCACATACTGCAACGGATCTGGCATCCGTTACTTTCTCATCCCTTCACAGTCGATCAGAATAATCGCTTCATCGCCGATCGCACCGATGCCACTCTTGTCGAAGTTGAAGTCACTTCGCTTCAGCTTCAGTTCCGTCGAGAAACCGACTCGCTTCACGCCTCGGGATTCGATCTCTTTGCCACCCATCAGCTTGACGACGATCTTCTTTGTCGTGCCATGCATTGTGAAGTCGCCGGTGACTTCGAAACCGTCTTCAATGGCTTTCACAGCCGTGCTCTTAAACTCAATTGTCGGGAACTGCTTTGTGTCGAAATAATCTGGCTGACGCAAATGCTCGTCTCGGGCGGGATTCGCTGTATCCACACTTTCAGCCTTAATCGTCAGCTGAAAAGAAGACTTCGTCACATCATCACGATCAATGATGAACTTGCCGGAAACGTCGTTGAACCGACCATGAATCCAACTAATGTCCAGATGCCGTGCTTTAAAACTCACTGAGGAATGAACCAGATCGTAGTCGTATTCATCAGCACTCCATGCGACTCCCGCCCCAATGCAGCAGGTCAACAGCAGAGTCAATGGCTTCAGGACTAATGTCATCATTCGAAGCATAGCGTAAGGACCTTTTGTGAGATTATGGTTCTGAAATGAAACGGAGCGTTGACTGTCACAGTCGTCAATCAGACAGCCTCCGACAGTTGCGTTGACCATCGTAGAGGTCACCGTGCTGTCCGTAAAGCATCATGAGCACCCCGGCGAAAACTCAGACCATGGCTGTTTTTCCTCCATCAGGACGAAAAATCCGCCGCCGATTGATGAATGCCGATCGTGTATCCTTCCAATTACGGCCATTTCGATGATGGCACACGATTTGCAAAAATATTGTTTCCTGACGTGCGACTGTTCGTTCGCACTCAATTTATTTCGGGTCCGCAACTGAGCCAGTACCGATGTCACTGCGACGATTCTCAAGTCAGAACGGATTTACTTTGATTGAACTGCTGGTGGTCATCGCCATCATCGCCATCCTGATTGCATTGCTCCTGCCCGCAGTGCAACAAGCTCGTGAAGCCGCCAGAAGAACTCAGTGCAAAAACAATCTCAAGCAAATCGCGCTGGGAATGCATAACTATGAATCGACTAATAATGCGCTACCGCCCAGCATGGCAATCGTACCAACAATCACCAGCAATGCTTCGTGGTCGATCCATGGGCGACTGTTGCCGTTTATGGAACAGGCAAATCTTTATTCCCAGATCGACCTCAGCAAGGCCTGGGGAAACTTCCCAATCATCAGCAACTATCGCGTGCCCGGTTACGTCTGCCCATCAGATCCTAAATCCGATCGCGCGCGTGACACCGGGACCAATGGGATCTTTCTGATGCCGACCTGTTATGGTTTCAATTTCGGAACGTGGATGGTCTACAACCCAACAACAGGGCAGGGCGGTGATGGCATCACATTTCCAAACTCCAAAATCAGAATCTCATCCATAACTGACGGGACCAGTAATACATTGCTTGCGTCGGAAGTTCATGCATGGACTGCGTATACCCGAAACGGCGGACCGCCCTCGACGGCCGTGCCTGGAGATAAGGCTACGGTAGCACTCTACGCAGCGTCAGGCCTTAAAGACCGCATTCTACCAGCGACACAGGATGGTACGGGCCACACAGAATGGGCGAATGGCCACTCACATCACAGTGGATTTACGACAACACTGACTCCGAATTCCGACGTCATCTTTGTTGATGCTGGAGTGACCTATCGCAACACCGATTATGCCTCACGCCAGGAAGGCAGCAATACGACTTCGGTCAGCTATTCAGCGCTCAATTCCCGAAGCTATCACACCGGAATTGTCCAGTCGGCTCTCTGTGATGGATCAGTCCAAGCTTTCAGCTCAAATATTGACCTGAGAATCTGGCGTGCGCTGGGAACTCGAGACGGCGGCGAAGTGCTCGGTGAGTTCTGACCAGAGCCCAATTCCATCTGCCCGCTCCATCAATCGCGATTCATTCTTTCCCCGAGAATCAAATGCCACGAATCCTCGCATTTCTGCTTGTCGTCATTTCAGCAAACGTCCTGACGCCGACAGCGATGGCACAGGACATAAACTCCATGCGGCAACAGGCTATTCAGTTTCTTGAGGTCACTCAAAGCGATGATGGCTCATGGTCAAATTCCGGAGCGGTGGGGATCAGCGGCCTGGTGACAACATCCTTACTGCAAAACGGAAAAACGGCAGACGATCCGGTCGTTGCTAAAAGCCTCACGTTTCTCCTTCGGAATCAACAACCAAGCGGAGGAATTCATGCACCGGAAAGTCGACATCAGAATTACGAAACCTGCATCGCAATGCTGGCCTTGAGTGAATCCAACTCGAAAGGAAAATACAATGAGCAGCTCAACAAAGCCGAAACATTTCTGCGAGGCCTTCAGTGGGACGAAGGCGAAGGCATTGAGTCATCAGAAGGCGCCTACGGTGGAGCTGGATATGACAGCAAACAGCGTCCGGACATGTCGAATACTCAGTTCCTGATCGAGGCCTTGAAGAAGTCGGGCGTAGCGGACGATGACCCAGCGATGCTGAAAGCTCTCAAATTCGTATCCCGCGCTCAGAATCTTGAATCTCCCCACAATACATTGGACTTCGCCGGCAAGGTGAACGACGGTGGTTTCATTTACACACCGGCGAAGGGTGGTGAATCGAAAGCTGGAACGACCGAAAACGGCGGGCACAAGTCTTACGGCAGCATTACCTATGCAGGTCTCAAGAGCATGATTTATGCAGGCCTGACGAAGGAGGACGAACGAGTCAAAGCAGCCACCGAATGGATCCGCAAGAACTACACGTTGTCAGAAAATCCGGGAATGGGGCAACAGGGGCTCTACTACTACTTCCAGACCTTTGCCAAAACAATGTCATCCCTCGAAAGTGAGTCGTTTACGACGACCGACGGCAATGAACACTTCTGGAAACAGGAGCTCGTAAAGAAACTGGCCGAGCTTCAGCAATCCAACGGCAGTTGGATCAACTCGGCTGATCGCTGGTACGAGGGAGATCCCAATCTGGTAACAGCGTATTGCCTGATGGCTCTTTCACATTGCGATTAAGGTACACAGTGCTTGCAAGGAATCAAACCTTGCGTGTAGTCTCACGAATGCTGTAGCTGTCGGTACTTCTGGTCGTATAGGCCACAATCAGTTCCGCCAGCAGACCCAGTGACAGAGCTTGTCCTCCCAGCAATGTGGCGGCTACAGAATACGCCAGCAACGGGCGATTGCCGATGGGGTACGCGGTAAAGATTCCAAGTCGCATCGCCAGCCACAGCAAACTCAGATAGATCAGACCGAGAACCCCCAGCGTAAAAAAACCAAGCCCGATTGTTCCGAGTGCATGCTGAGGACGTCGCCCAAAACTGGTCAAAAACGTAACAGTCAACAGGTCAAGCAACCCGCGCAGAAATCTCCTCATCCCATATTTCGAATGCCCATGCTGGCGAGAACGATGATTGACCGCGACCTCTGTCACTCGAAAACCTCGTGCATGAGCGAGCACCGGAATAAACCGATGGAGCTCACCATAGATCTGAACTTCCTGGGCTACCTCAGCTCGAAATAGCTTCAGCCCACAATTGTGATCATGGAGTCGTAGTCCGGTCATCAATCCGACGAGACCATTGAAGACTTTGCTGGGATAAACCTTGTGCCATGGATCCAGTCGACGTTGCTTCCATCCGTTGACGACATCATACCCCGCCTGAATCTGCTGCTGCAGAGCAGGGAACTCGGCCGGGTCATCCTGGAGATCTGCATCAAGCATTAAAATCAGATCTCCGGTTGCGACTTTCATTCCCGCGGTTAAGGCCGCAGCCTTGCCAAAGTTTCGTCGCAAGCGTATCCCGGAGACGACAGCCTCACGACTCGACAATTCTTCAATCTTGTTCCACGAATCATCCGTCGAACCATCATCTACAAAAATGATTTCATAGCTCGAAACGGATGATCGAACACCCGCCTGCAACTCATCCACCAATTGAACAAGACTGTCACGTTCGTTGTAGACGGGGACAACAACTGAGAGCGTCACGCTGTCAGAACCAGATGATTCAGCAGATATCGACATAATGTTTATTCTTTAATAGCAATCGCTACTTCTCGACAACTGGTTTGCGTGTTCGAACCGGTCCAGGCACAGGCGCCGTTGGCTCCGGAGTACTCGTCGCGACAGTCGCACGCTCTCGGAGCGCTTCGGCCGAAATCAGATGGACCAGCTCCTGTCCAAGCCTGTCCATCTCCATAACCACAGAATCAATCCGCCCGGCGAGATAAAGATAAGCCGCCATCGCAGGAATCGCGATGATCAAACCCACAGCAGTCGTCAAAAGAGCAAGGGCAATTCCGTTGGCCAAAGTCTGAGTTTGCCCCATGGCTCCTGCGGTGGCGATGTCATTGAACGATTTGATCATGCCGACCACTGTTCCCAGCAGACCGATCAAAGGACTCAGAGTGGATACTCCGTTAAGAACTCGCAAACCCTTTTTCAATTGAGTGACCTGCCGCTCTCCTCCGTCCGTCACCGCCTGCTCAACCTCAGTACTTGGACGACCCCATTTGCGGAGCCCGTGAATGAATATGTCTGCCATCGGACTCATGTTTTGCTGACACACTTTCAGAGCTTCGGCTTTGTCCAGACGGCCAGCTCTCAGGTGCATCAGGAACCTGTCGACAAAGCCTCGGGGGATTACTCGCCGACGTCGAAGCACAACGAGTCGCTCAATCACGGACCACACTCCAATCACCGAGGCAATGATGAATGCCGCTGTGAACGGCCGCCCCATCGCGTCTGCTATACCCAGCGGATCGGTCGGAATACCTGACACAACCGGTTCAGCAACCTCTGCTGGCGCCGCAGGATCTGCGGGCTCGACATTCTCCGCCAGAGACGCCGCTGCGGGAGCACTTCCAGCATCCTGCGCGAGCGATTGACAAGCCATCAGCAACCCAACAAGCGTAACGACCATGATCGAAATACGAGCTTTCAAAAATGACCGGACATGATTCTTCATGGTTTCTGTACTTCCAGTTTTCCGAGTTCTTCACGGGCCTTCTCAACGAGACTGGACGTGGGGAACTCTGCAATCAACTCTTTGAAATCTCGAATCGCAAAATCATTCTTCATCAAACGAGATTCGCAAACGGCCGCCTGAAACAAAGCCTGTGCCCGCAATTCTGCATAGCTGTAATTGACATAAACCTTGAAGTATTCCTTCACGGCCTCATCCAGTTTCATTTCCAGAAGCAACGTCTCCGCAATCAGAAACTGACAGCGAGCAGCTGTCTCCGTCCCTGCTCCTTCGGTACTGGACGTGACCTTTCCAAAGTACTCGCGAGCTTTCAAAAAATCAGGAGGAGCCTGCTGTTTCCAGCGTCGCCCTTGAATGTCCATGACCTGAAACTCAAACTTTGACTGAGGACTCTGCTGCTTCAACTCTGATTCAAGAACATCAATTCGATCATAGTCCATTGTTGCCAACGCGGATTCTGCCATCACAACCCAGACCCGATCCGTCCAGTCCTGTGCGGGAATCTTTCCGGAAACAATCTCCTGACTCAAAGTTGTCAGTAGCTTGGTCGCGTCTTCATGACGTCCCAATTCCACCATGGCGTTACCGGAAAACAATCGAACCTGAGCCGCCAAAGGACTGCTCGCAGAGCTCGCAAGAAACTGATCTGCAGCTGCAACAAGTGGCTGCCATTGCCGTCTTGTGGCCTGAATTTCGATCACATGAAACAAAGCACGCTCTTTTTCCGTGGCCCCGTAACGAGCATCTGTGAAGATCGCTTCCATTTCCTTCAACGATTCTTCCAGCTTCCCTGCTGACATTAAGCTTTCCGCAAGTGACAACCGAGCCTGCCCGGCATAAGGGCTGTCGGGGAACTTTTCGAGCAACTGCTGATGAACGGCGTCCGATCGATCAAACCGCTCAGCCGAAACATTCATCCAGGCCCACTCATCAAGCAGTCGATCCAGGTCTTTTGCATTCGGAAAGGCCAACACCAGTTTCTCCCACGCCTTGTCCGCATCGTCAAATCGCTTGAGTTTCTCCAGCGACCGGGCCACCTGCCGCCCGGCATCGAATGCGTACTGCATCGGTGGCTTCATCTCACTACCGGCTTCAAACGGCGGCTGATCCTTCGCCAGCTTTTCAAAAACACCTGAGTAAGCAGCAGCAGTTCTCTCGATGTCTCCCTGCTCTTCGATGCACCGAGCCAGCATAAACAATGATTGAGCGGCATCCTCAGAGGCCGGGTAGTCAGCAACAACCTTCACAAATGCGGCCTCAGCCTCAGCATACTTGGCGGCCTTGAACTGACACCACGCAAGCCCCGTCACACCCGCCTCTTTAACCTCGGGATCTTTTTCACACGTTGAGGCCAGTTGAAAAAACGCCACTGCCTCATCCGGAACATTCTGCTCCAGCGCAGCCTCACCGGATTTCAAAACGGCCGTCCATGTCTGTGCCAGATCGGGAAGATCCGTGACCAATGCTTTCAGATCTTCGATCGCTTCCGGAAACCTTCGGAGATGACTTAACGTCACTGCACGAGCTGCCATGACGTCGGCTTTCTGAGTCTTGTCTACGGCGACCGGAATAAACTCATCAGCAAACTTCAATGCTTCTTCATAACGCTTCTGCTCCAGACAACTGACCGTGGCCAGAGCGAGGGCACCTCGAACTTCACTGAGCGCCTCAATCTGAAACAGTTCACTCATTTGCAGCGTCTGATCGATCACCTTGTCAAACTGTTTTGCTTCATAGAAAGCTCGCACAAGGTAGTATTGCCCCACTGCAGTAACGCGACTTTTGGGATCGTCCGAAGCCGCTATGGCTTTCTGCAACGTATCAACAGACTGTTCAACCTCGCCACGCACCAAATACATGCGTCCCAATAGAATCTGTTCCCGTGGCCGATTCGCAGCATCCGGATAATCCATCTTCAAACGGTTCCAGATACGTTCAGCCTGTTCTCGCTGAGCTAATTCAAGATTCAGCTCAGCTGCATTGAACAAACTTTCGGCGACACGAGTGGAAGTTGGCCAGCGGTCACAGATATCCTGAAAAATCTGAGCGGCAACCTGCTTATCCCCGGATACGCGTTCCATTTGAGCCTGCTGAAACAGGACATCTGCTGCAAGCGGAGTATCTCCCGCAGCAAGAAGTGCTTCCGCAAAAACCAGACGTGACTCTTCAAGTCGCCCCAATTCCTTCAGCGTCATGGCTGACATCAGAACTCCTTGAGCCGAAGAGGCTGTCCCTTTAGGAATCCGCTGCAGCCATGTCAGAGCCTGTTCGAATTCTCGCTGCCGATAAAACGACATCCCGACTCCCAATGTCGCCGACGGCACCAGTGAGTTCTTGGGATAGCCGGTGACCATCTTCTCAAACGAGACAGCGGCTTCTTTGTATTCGCCTTTTGCATACTGAATCGCAGCAATTCGATTTAACGCTCTTGGGGCAGGGGTTGAGTTGGAATCAGCAACCACCAACTTGTATTGAGTCAATGCATCCTGAGGTTTGTTCAATCCTTCCAGCGCCTTGCCTAGACTGAACCTACAGTCCGCCAGAATTCCAGGATCAGTCTTGCTGGATGCCAATGGATTCAGAATCGCAATCGCTTTATCGTGCTCTTTCTGAGATACATACGAATCGCCCAGCAACAGTTTTGCCCAATCTCCATGGGAATGCCCCGAGTGCTTCTCAAGGTATTCGGTCAGTTGCAGAATCGCGGCCGGATAGTCCTTGAGAAAGTAACTGCACTCTCCCAGTCGATAACGAGCATCAGCAACGTCCTTGCTGTCTGGCTCCGCCACAATGTATTGCTGAAATTCTTCACGAGCGGGTCCATACTTTTCCAGAACGCTCAAAGTACGAGCATGGTAAAGCCGAGCCAAATTGGTGCGTGAATGTTCCGGAAATTCTTTCAGGAACTGGCTCAATGTTTCTTCAGCCTGCTCCCAACGTTTGCCTCTATAAAAGCCAAGGCCGAGATTGAAGTCGTCCGTCGCCTTGTCAGCAGCGGCCATCTCCGGGAACAAAACCATCACCAACAGAACCTGAATCACGGTTCGGCAAACCGATGATGTTGTGACCAGCCCGAGAATACCGCGCAAGCCTGATTCTTTAAGGACCTGACGCCCCTCCCCAAGGAACAAACTGGAGGTCAACATGAATTTGTTTTCCACTTAGAAACCTGCAGCAGAACATTCTGATTCGAGTAGCACTAGACCAACACTCCGACGCAAATGCCGGAATCTAGGGATAGTCCCACCACCGTAGCTGACTCGATTTACCATAGTACGCACGAAAAAGCCGTTTCCGAAGCCTGACATGCCTCAAATTGGCACGTCTCCCAATCTGTATGCCCCAATCAGACCTGGAATACTCACCCCCACTTGCGCAAACCACCGCTGGGTGATCCCATTGTGTCCCCGAGTAGTACTTCAACTCAACATTTATTCATCATTTGACGCCTTGCGATACGACGAATCGAAAGGGGTTCCGCAACGAGTTTTTCTCCGCACAGTGTGAATTTAGACCGGGTGATCGCAAGAGACCTTAGTGGACCGCCGCAATCGTTGCCGCACACAGAATAAGGCTTATTTCCGGTCGAAAATTGACGGCCCCACGTCCGGCATAGTATCCTGTAGCCCCTCCTTCCGAATTTAAAGTCCCGCCCGCACGCTTTTCAGGCGTTGCGTCCCGCCTGTACTTTCTGCCCCGATCCAACCAACGCTCAGGAGCAAATCATGCTTCGAATTCACTCCGGTCAAACGTCCGCCTATTGCGATGGAAGTTCGCGCCGAAGTTTTGTGCAACTGGGAGTTGCTGGTATGGCCAGCGTTGGCCTGTCTCAGATCCTGGCGGCAAAAGAGCAGTCACAGGCGGCAGGCAGATCCTCCAAAGACACCTCGGTCATTCTGCTCTGGCTCGATGGCGGCCCGGGACATATGGACACTTACGATATGAAGCCGGAAGCTCCGGCGGAATATCGTGGCATCTGGAAACCAATCCCGACCAATGTTCCGGGAATGGAGGTTACTGAACTCTTTCCACTGCAGGCGAAAATCGCAGACAAGTTCTCCGTTGTCCGTTCGCTCCATCATGACAGCGGAGATCATTTTACGGGTGGCCACTGGATGCTGACTGGTCGTGGCGATGGCGTCAGCGGCGCGAATACCAAAGGCAAGTACCCGTTCATTGGATCCGTAGCGACCAAGGTCACTGGTGCTCGTCGGCCAGGCATGCCTTCTCATGTCGCTGTGCCTTATGGAATGAGCATCGGACTTCGCCCTGGATATTTTGGTGGCAACTATCTCGGAATCCATCACAATCCCTTCGAGACTGAAGGGGATCCGAATGCCGACAACTTTCAAGTCAGGAATGTGGGGCTGAGCCAGGATCTGTCTCTCGATCGGCTCAACGATCGCCGCGCCCTGCTGACTTCAGTCGACAGCCTGCGTCGCGAAGCCGACGCCTCCGGCATGTTTGAATCCATGGACCGCTTTGATCGCACCGCGTTCGATATGGTGACAGGAGCAAAGACGCGAGAAGCATTCGACCTGACAAAAGAAGACCCGAAGACCCGAGAACTTTATGGTCGCCATTCGTGGGGCCAAAGTACTCTGCTGGCGCGACGTCTTGTGGAGGCCGGTACAACGTTTGTCTCCTGTCACTTCGGCGGTTGGGATCACCATTGGGATCTGAAGTCCGGGATGGAGAATTATCTGCCCAAAATCGATCAGCTTGTGTATGGCCTGCTGACGGATCTGTCTGATCGAGGACTTCTCGAAAAGACTCTGGTTGTACTCTGTGGTGAATTCAGCCGCACTCCTCGAATGAACGATGGCGGCAACGGTGGTCCTCCTCTCAGCAAAGGAACACCGGGACGTGACCATTGGGGAAATGCCATGTCCTGCTTTCTGGCCGGTGGAGGAGTGCAGGGCGGTCGCCTGATTGGTTCAACCGACCACCTTGGCGAATCTCCAAAGGAACATCCTCTGCGACCAGGCGACATCCACCACACGATTTACCAGGTGCTTGGAGTTGATCCGTCACAACATTTTCTTGATCACTCCGGCCGACCGGTTGCCGCGGTTGATCATGGCGGTGTGATCAACGAACTCTTTTAGTCCTCTGTCAGCAATTGCTGATGACTGTAGGCCGGACCGAGCGGAGCGAGTTCCGGCTTGTTCAATAGGAGCTGAATTGCCGGAACTCGCTGGCGCTCGGTCCGGCCTACGTAATAAGTCAGCCCACTTCCACGCACGCCCCTGAAGGCAACCACTGCTCCAGCTGTGTGCGAATTTCATTCGTCGGCTCAAGCAAGTCGGCAATTGAATCCACTATCAAATCGGGCCGAAACGCAAAGTTTGGCAGATCAGTTCGCGACGTCGTCCCCGAGAGCACCAGAACCGTGCGATAGCCCATCTGAACTCCGCCGAGGATATCTGTATCCATCGTGTCGCCAATCATGACAGTGTTCGCCGCATCAAGTCCAAGCTCCTTCCGAGCGGCACGCATCATCACTGGACTTGGCTTTCCGACACTGAAGGCTTTCACTCCTGTGGCTTTCTCCAGCAGAGCAACGACCGCTCCGCAACCAGGTCGAGTTCCCGTCGAAGTTGGACAGTTTGGATCCAGATTCGTCGCTATCAATTTCGCGCCTTCCATGATCAACTGCACGGCTCGCTCAACCATTTCAAACGACAGCGTTCTTCCTTCTCCAACGACAACATAGTCTGCATGACTATCTACGATTGAATAGCCGTTGCTGTGTAGCGCATTCATCAGGCCGCTTTCACCGATAACGAACGCAGTGCCGTTCGGAAGCTGACGCGCAAGAAATCGAGCGGTTGCCATGGCACAAGTGAAGACATGCTTCTCCTCGATGGGGATGCCCATGCGATTGAGCTTTGTCGCCACATCGCGCCGACTGCGCTGACTGTTGTTGGTCAAAAAGAGAAACGGAACATTCTCATCCAGCAGCTTCACAATGAACTGTTGTGCTCCTGGAATAAGTTCAGTGCCTCGATAGATTACCCCATCCATGTCAATCAGAAACCCGGAACTCATCTGGTATCTTTCTCTGCCAAACCAATTGCAAAACGGTTCTCTGCAACGTTCCATTGCCGCAGAGTTCACATTGCTCCGGGATTGGCAAGTCACGTGCCACTTCACGTTCGATTGCGAAGCGATGCAATAAACACGGCACTTTGCCGCATACCACCTCTCGCGTTTTCAGGATTCGATCACCACCAGGTACGGTGAACGGACACAATCAAACGTTCTGAAAAATTGCGTGCATGCTCAAATCAAGCGCAGGCGTTTTGATAATTGCAGTAGGCTCAAAGTCAGACCTCACAGAGGCATCTTGTGCAAGCTCTCTAAACCGACGCACGTAATGATCTGATCATGCCTGAGGCTTTGTGCAGCGTCTCGCGATACTCTTCCAGAGGATCGGAATCAGCAACAATGCCTCCGCCAACCGGAAACTGGACCCATCCGTTCTGAAGGGTAAACGTGCGAATCAAGATGCTGCTGTCAAAATCACCACCAGCCCCCAAAGCAAACAAGCTTCCGCAGTAGGCTCCGCGGACTGTTGGCTCAAGTTCAGCAATAATCTGCATCGCGCGAATCTTTGGCGCGCCCGTGATGGAACCACCAGGGAAGCATCCAGTCATCAGGTCCCAGACATCGCACTCGTCACGCAACTGACCGACAACGGTGGAGACAAGATGCAGCACCGTTTCGAATCGCTCAATCTCACATAAGCCGGTGACTCGAACAGATCCCGGCTTGCAGCTCCTTGAAATGTCATTCCGCAGGAGGTCGACGATCATTACGTTTTCAGATCGATCCTTTTCACTGGTCGCCAGCTCAGTCCCGGCATAAAGATCTGCAATGGGAGATCGAGGTCGACGACGCGTGCCTTTGATCGGTCGCGTCTCTACCAGTCCGCTCCTGTCGACCTTCAAAAATCGTTCCGGCGATGCACTGACAATTGCAAACTTCTCCGCCTGAAGCAGCCCACAAAATGGAGCTGGATTGTTGGTTCTGATTGCCGCGTACAACTGCATCGCCGTTCCATGCCACGGAGCCATCAGTCGCTGCGAAAGATTGGCCTGAAAGATGTCCCCAGCGCGAATGTATTCGATGACTCGACTGACCGCCTGAACATATTCGTCACGAGCGAATTCCGAATAGATCTCGGACGATGGCTCGATACGATTCAATCGACTGAAGTGTGACTCCGTGACAACACTCGCACGACAAAAATCAGCCTCCGTCTCTCTTTCACAATCAAGAGATTGAAGCCGTCCCAGCAGCCATTCCCCTCGTTCCGTAACAGTAATCTTCCGCAACGATGCAGGCATATCGATCACATAGGCTTTGACTGTGCCGCCAATGTGATCCCAGACAATCGCCCAGTCATAAAGCCCTGCCAGCAAAGCCGGTGTTTCGAAATCGTCAATGATCGGAGTCGGAAGTTTTTCAAACGCTCGCCCCAACTCATACCCCATCAGGCCGGCAATTCCTCCAAAGAATGGAGGGAGATCGGCGATCTCACCACTGTCCGGCTTACCCAGCAGTCGTTGCCATTCACGGAGCTTTGCGAATGGAGATGATCCTTGTTCAGCAGCCTTTATCTCAACGCGATCTACGGGGTCAGCAGCCAGAAAAGTATACCGAGCATCCCGCTCACGATGCCGCGCGGCACTATCCAGTAACAGCAGATACGGAGCGTCTTCAAATGCGGCGACAGCCTGCAATACTGCCAGCCGGGGGTCGAGCTCGATAGTTCGAATGAACAGTGACACATTCACACTTTGAATGAGAAAACTATTGGCACAGGAGAGTCAGTCTGCTTCACCGAAAACACTTTTGAAATGTAACCATCGTCTGCCGTGCAGTCGTCAGAGAATCGGGAATCGGAAACGCTTCCACCGACGCATAGCCGTCATACTGTATATCGCGCAAAGCCGTCATGAGAGGAGCATAGTCCATGTGGCCGCGACCGGCCGCCTGCCGATTTGAATCAACGAAGTGCACGTGTCCAACGAAGGCTCCACCATCTCTGAGCCCGCCAGCGATCGAGGTTTCTTCGATATTCATATGGAACAAATCCGCCAGCAGACGAACGTTTCGACTGGCCAGTGGCTTCAGAAGCTCAACACCGGCGGCTATCGTCGTCGCCATGTTGGTTTCGTATCGATTTAATGGTTCATAGTGCAGAACCGTCCCGCATCGCTCAGCATGATCACCAAGCGTTTGCAACGCATCACCCAGATAACCAATCGCGGTATCTCGATCGACCACATCATCCCACTTGCCCTGCATAGAACCAATAATCGCAGGAGCCCCATGTTCTGCACCAGCAGAAATAATGTCGCGAATAAATTCGACCGCGTCATGCCGACGTCCTGCATCCGCATCACATAATGACAACTTGTGAACCACCATACCCGCACCGGTTCCGACCGCCGCTAGTTTCAAGCCATGCTTGTTTAGCAGTTGTGCTAAAGGCAGCGAGCGAATGACAGCTCCCGACGGCGCAAACAACTCTATGGCATCAAAGCCAATCTCCGCGGCCGCTCGACAAGCGCCGGGGAGATCATCATGAAAAACAAACGGGCCTTTGCGAGCCTGCTCGACAAGACTGACTGTGACTGCGGACTTAATCATGAAACACGAGCCAATTTGAAATCTGAAATTTGAAATCTTCCGTGGGTGATCCCGGATTCCGAAAACAGAGGGAAATCTCAGCTACGTACCGGCACGTCAGGATGATAACTCAAACGCAACGCCAGCAGTTGCTCAAAGATCAGGACGGCAATCAGCAAACCAATCAGCACCCATCTGATCTCGCGGCCTGCTTCTGACCCTCCAAGAGCCTGGGCAGCATCTGCATCCAGAACTCGTACATGCCCCAGATCGGCCTGCTGCATCAGTTGTTCTGCGTCGGCCACAGCCAAAGCGCTCTCTGAGGAAGAAACATTCAGAGCAATCGCCAGATCTGTTCCGGTCCCCTCGGAGTCGAATCGCCGGACTTTATAGATCCCCGGGCGGTCGGCCTGAGCAATCGTCACACCGAATTTATCTTCCTGGGCAGTCTTTGGAGAAGTCTTCGACGCCGGCTCTTCAGTCTTGCTTTTGTCGGCATTGACTGCGGGAGCAACAGGCTTTTCAGCCGGGAGAATCGATGCCTGCAGACGCACAAACGTTTCAGCTATGGGTTCGTCGTCACCAGCAGCCTCGGGAAGGAATACTTCCACGTTCTCATTGAACCGCCCGACTGGCCATTCCAGACTCACCGGTTCCGTTAATTCTCGCAACTCGACACTGTCAGTTTGCTTTTGCAAATACTGATGCATCAAAAGGTGCATGACCACATACCCCGGTGCAGCAGGCGAAACGGGCCAGTTCGACCAACGACGACCAGCCCCCGTCAGAAAGGTAAGAATTCTGCCTTTACCGAGACTGTGCTCAAACCCAACCGGCTGCCGATTCTTTAAACGAATCAGTGTCCGCACACCATCGTTTCGTTCTGCATCATCAGGTTTGAAGTCATCCGTAACCTGCAACCATCGAGCAACCTGCACGGTGTCCGGGAAAGGACTATCCGGAGTGTTGTAGACGACAAAAATTGGATGTTGTTCGAAGACGGGATTCACGAAAGCCTTCTGATCGGAGGCCGTTCCAGTTGCGTCCTCCGCAACGGCTTCGTGCAAGGTCCCCAACGGAACCGGAAACAAATTCAATGTGGATTCTCGCAGCGTCTCCGAATACCAGCGAGTATTCGCCTGATCTCCGGGAAACCATGCGATGCCTCCACCGGCTCGCACATACTCAGCAAGCAACACTGAGGCATCAGCCGGAAGGTCGCGAATGTTTAGCAGGTAGATGCAGTCGTAACCGTTCAGATTTGAAGATGTCAGCGACTGCGAGGTTCGCACTTCTGTCGTTAGTCCAGTCAAAGCCGGATCAGCACTTAAGGCAGCAGCCACGAAGGATGCATCTTCCTGCTGACCTTCGTCGTCGACAATCAAAACAGTCCGTCTCTCGGTCACTTCAACAGCAAGAAACCGACGATTGTCTTCTCTCAGAGCATCCTCATCGAGTCGAACGTCGACCTGATGTCGGCCTTCGGAGTCGAATGTCAGATCATGAGAAATCTGTAATTCAGCCGCTGGCTCGAGGTCCGGGACAAGCACTTTGCCTGGCAGAGAATTGCCATCGACAAAGACCGAGCCTCGCAGTCCGCTGACTTTAGTCGCACCATGATTTCGAATCGTCAACGTCATTCGCCAGGGAACACCCTGTGCAACGGCCAAAGTCTCGGCCGACAATTGCTGCAGGCCAATATTCGGCCGAGCATCTTTCACCACCTTGACCAGATCAACGGAAGCCTTAATCGTCTTCAACGATTCCAGCGCCGCAGCAACTTCAGGACGATTATTCCAGTCTGATGCGCGAAGGTCGGTTAAGATATGAACCTGAGGTGATGCACTGCCGTCGGCCGCCAGAATATCTTTCGCCGCGTTAATCGCATCGACAGGCGACGCTGCTCGCCACGAGCAAGTCAGATTCCGCAGTCTCGGCAACAACTCCTGAACCAGAGCGCCATCCAGGGTCCGATCCGAAACGATCGGACGGCGAGGATCGGTGATCGACAGGATCGTGACTCGGGACGCTCCCGGCTGACGACTTCCTTCGGCCAACATATTTTCCAGAGTCGTCAGGGCTTCACGAAAAACAGTCGCATCACCTTCACGATCGCGCATCGAGAGCGAATCATCCAGCAACACCACATGGTGCATACTGGCCCCGCGCAACATTAACAATCGGCTGGGATCCAGCACCAGTCTAGCAATCAACAGTACGATCAACAGCACCGCCAAAATTCGCAGCATCAGAAGCAGCAACTGCTCCAGAATAATTCGCCGACGGTTCAGTTCCTCGCTTTCCAGGAGAAACTCCATCGCCGCAAAGCGAACTCGTTTATACCTGAGCCGACTGAGGATATGAATCAGAATCGGCACCGAAACCAGCGCAGCCCCAGGCAGCACGAAAGCTGGATTGAGGAAGAACTGGATGAGCCAGGACATGAGACACTGAGGTTTCGGATTAAGGTTTAACGTGCGAGATTTGAGGTTCGAACTCTAACATTATCTGTTTGTGACCGCAGTTCACTTATCACTTCTTTCGTCTCTGCATCAAAACATGAGCCAGCGAAGCATCCAGATTATCCGAGGTACGAATTAGCTTGTAATCGATCGCACTCCCGGCACAGCGACGCCGAATGGCGTCCAAAAACTTTTCAAGAGCCTGCATATAACCGACACGCAATGCGGCCGGGTCGCAGGTCAGCTTGCCGCCGTCCTCGAGCCCCTCGAATCGCAACGTGCCGGAGTAACGAAATTCCAGTTCTTCGTCATCCATAATGTGCATCGCGATGACTTCATGCCCTCGCTGACGCAGCATCGAGAGCCCCTTGAAGAGCTCTTCTCGTGGGCAGAACAGATCGGACATCAGGATCACGATGCTGCGACGAGTCAGCGATTCGTTCACTCGGCGAAGCACGCCAAGAATATCGGTCTTGCCGCCAGCCGTCTGAGTTTCCAGGCCGGAGAGAATTGCCTGCAAATGATTGTTGCGACTGCTCGCCGGGATCTGACTGCGGATCACCGAATCGAATACGCTGACACCTACGGAATCGTGCTGCTTCAATGCCAGCATTCCAAACGCCGCAGCCATCGTCTGGGCATAATCAAACTTAGACATCGCTCCCGATTTGAACTGCATCGATTCGCTGCCGTCGACAACCAGCATGATGCGAACGTTCGTGTCTTCTTCGAACTGCTTCAGATAGTAACGATCGGATCGCGACCAAAGCTTCCAGTCAATACGGCGCAGGTCATCCCCGGCCACGTATTCACGGTGCTGCAGAAATTCAAGCGACTGACCAAAGTACGGACTACGATGTAACCCCGAGACGAAGCCTTCGACGACTCGCCGTGCCCGCAGCTCAAGACGCGAGATTCTCGCAATCTCCTCAGGCCGCAAAAATCTTTCCAAGTCCTGGGTCACTCGTCAGTTCACTTTCGCGAGCAGGTGTTTCCTGAATCAGCCGTTCAATAACCTTGTCCGAGGTTATGCCTTCGCTCTGAGCCGTAAAGTTCGGCACGATACGATGACGCAGGACCGGACCAGCCAGCTTCTGTATATCGTCCGTTGAGACCGTCGTTCGCCCACTCAGCAACGCTCGTGTCTTCGCGCCAAGCAGGAGATTCTGGACAGCTCGCGGCCCCGCGCCCCAGCCCAGCCAGTCGTTGATCCACTGCGGCGTACCGGGTTCGCGAACACGAGTCTGGCGGACAATCGCCAGCGTGTAATTGATCACATGGTCTGAAACCGGGACCTGACGAACCGTCGTCTGAATCTGCATGACCTGCTCACCGGTCAACACAGGCTGAACCTCAGGTCGAAAGTTGGACGTCGTTTGTCGAGCAATCTGTCGTTCTTCTTCGAAAGTTGGATACTTCACAAAGACCTTGAACATAAAGCGGTCCTGCTGCGCTTCTGGCAGGGTGTAGGTCCCTTCCTGTTCAATCGGGTTCTGTGTCGCCAACACAAAGAATGGTGAGCTGAGTTTGTGAATGGTCTGGCCGACTGTGACCTGTCGTTCCTGCATCGCTTCCAGCAAAGCTGCCTGAGTTTTGGGCGGCGTGCGATTGATTTCGTCCGCCAGCACGACATTGTGAAACAGCGGCCCGGGAATGAATCGAAATTCACGCTGCCCGGTACTGCGATTCTCCTGCAGAATGTCAGTGCCCGTTATGTCGGCCGGCATCAGGTCAGGCGTAAACTGGATTCTGGAAAACGTCATCGACAAACTGCGAGCCAGCGTACTGACCATCAGAGTTTTCGCGAGCCCCGGCACTCCTTCCAGAAGAACATGGCCCTGGCTGAACAAACCGATCAGAAGCTGCTCGATAACTTCATCCTGACCCACGATCACCTTGCGAATCTGCTCCTGGAGCTGACCATACGCTTTATGCAGAACATCAACCGCCTCTGCGGAGATGTCGTTCTGGTTCTGTTCCGACATTTCAAATTCTCCGGCCTGCACTGAGGCCGTTCCATGGGGCCGTTACTGGGTGTGACCGGCGAATGCCGGCTGTAAGACTGCTACGACGTTTCCCGCCGAACAGCCTCTCGAAAAATCGATGATCAGCCCGAAAACCCATTCGAACGCCGAAATCACCGACCAATAGTCAGAGAGACTATAGCAGACGGCGTACCATTGAGAATTCAACGGGCAATTTCTCCCGATAACCAGGGGCAGGCAAGATTCCATTTGGCGCCACCTTCAAGACCTCAAATCCGATCGCACTTTCAACACGGTAGGCAGCCAGCCTTGACTCTGCAGCCGGACGAAAGACACTCCAAGCCGTCCCATTGGTCCCCTCAAGCTGTTTCACGGAAAACCGGCCCAATATGAGTCTATCGAAGCATTTAAGTCGCCGCACTGTACTCGGATCGATCGCGGCCGCCAGCGGCTGTCTGTCGGTATCAGCCGGTCAAACGAGCATGCCAGATGGAGAAGGCTCTGCTGCGTCAACTCGCCGGCGAACTCAGTTTGGCGTTTCGACCTATTCGTTCTGGCAGTTTAATCGTGAAGAGTTTCGTGACATCAACACCTGCATCGACCATGCCGCCGAATGGGGCTTCGATGGAATTGAAATTCTCCATCGGCAGATGACCGACGAAAGCAATGCCACTTTGCAGAAGATCAAACAACGGGCATTTATCAACGGGCTCGATCTGTGCGGCTTCTCGACTCATCAGGGCTGGGTTTCGCCCGATCCGGAAGTTCGCAGAAAAAACACCGAGCACACGATTCATTGCATCGAACTGTCTTACGCACTCGGAATTCCCACGATGCGAGTCAACACCGGGCGATGGGGGACCAGCGGAAACTTCGATGAGTTGATGAAGAATCGCGGCATCGAACCGGTTCTTGAGGGCCACACAGAAGACGAAGGTTTCAAGTGGGTGATCGACGGACTCACAGAGTGCCTGCCTGCGGCTGAACGCTGCGGGGTGACTCTTGGCCTGGAAAACCATTGGGGACTTGGACGCACACCGGAAGGCGTCATGAAGATCGTCAAAGCCATCAACTCACCGTGGCTCAAGACGACACTGGATACCGGCAACTTTCTGGAAGATCCGTACGATCGGCTGGAACTCATGGCCGACGACGCGGTGCTTGTTCAGGCCAAAACCTATTACGGCGGCGGATTGTGGTATTCGCTGGAACTTGATTACCCGCGAATCGCCGCTTTGCTGCGGAAGCACAAATTCGGTGGGTATGTCTCTCTGGAGTTCGAGGGGAAGGAAGACCCCAAAGTGGCTATTCCGAAGAGCCTTGAAATGCTGCGATCCGCCTTTGCGTGATGGAGGCCTGATGAGCTTCGTTGACACCAATGACAGGCAGATGAATACGCATTGAGCCTGAGACACTGCCGACTTGAAGTACAAGATCGGCTAGCGCCTCAGGCTCAAGTTGAACGGGGTTCGGTCGCTCGCCTTAAAGCATTTGCTTCTCGGCAATCAGATCTTTCACAAAGCCGACAGTCTCGGCCAGTGCAACCTTCTTCGGATCTGCTTCAGTTCGCCATTTGACTTCGGCGATGCCTTCGGCCAGACCTTTGCCTCCAATGGTGATGCGGAGTGGAATCCCGATCAAATCCGCATCCTTGAACTTGAAGCCCGGGCGCTGATCACGATCGTCCATCAGCACATCGACTCCGGCCGCTGTCAGTTCATCGTAGATACGATTTGTCACCTTCATAACTTCCGCATCGCTGACATTCAGTGGAATAATCTGCACTGTGTAGGGAGCGACGTTAATCGGCCAGATGATACCGTTTTCGTCGTGACAGGTTTCAACGATTGAAGCCACAACGCGAGTCACCCCGATGCCGTAGCAGCCCATGATGATCGGGTGAGACACTTCCTTGTCATCCACGAACCTTGCATCCATTGACACGCTGTACTTGGTCCCCAGCTTGAAGACGTGGCCGACTTCGATCCCATGAACCATGCTCAGTGTTCCTGCACACTTCGGACATGGATCACCAGATTCGGCGTTTCTCAGGTCAAACGTCTCGGCCAGGTCAAAGTGCGTTCCTGGAATCACTCCCGTCAGGTGCGCGTCCTTGGAATTCGCACCGATGATCGCCGACGTAATCAACGCGACATCGTGATCCACGAAGTACGAGCATTGAATGCCAATTGGTCCTGCAAAACCGACCGGTGCGCCAGTGACCTTCAGGATCGTAGCTTCATCGGCGAGTTCAACAGAAGCAGCCTTTGTGGCTCGACGAATCTTGCCTTCATTGGCGGTATGATCACCTCGCAGCAGAACCGCTACCGGCTTGCCATCTGCGACGTAGATCAACGTCTTGATGAACGAAGTCGCATCTGACTTCAGCATCTTGCTGACCTGGTCGATACTGCCGGCGTTAGGTGTGTCCACTTTAACTGGTGCGGCCGAACCTTCGACTTTCGCGGGAAGCTTTGACTTGCGGCCGGTTTCGGCTCGCTCTTGGTTGGCCGCATAGCTGCAGTCAGGACAATGAATCACGAAGTCTTCGCCGTTGCTGGCTGGAACCATGAATTCGTGAGACGCATCGCCGCCGATCGGACCGCTTTCTGCTTCGACGGGCAGATACTTCAGACCACAGCGTTCGAAGATCTTGCAGTAGGCGGCGTACATTGCATCATAAGCGACGTTGAGCTGTTCGAGCGAAGAACCAAAACTATAGGCGTCCTTCATCAGGAATTCGCTGGTTCGCAGAACGCCGAAACGAGGACGCTCTTCGTTGCGGAACTTGGTCTGAATCTGGTACAGCGTAATCGGAAGCTGGCGATAGCTGCCGATGTGTTTGGCCATCAGGTCGGTGATGACTTCTTCATGAGTAGGGCCGAGTGCGAAGTGCAGCTTTCGGTCACCACGTTTGGCTTCGAAATTGAACAGCACGTTGCCGAAGGCTTCTCGACGTCCTGTGCGTTCAAAGATCTCAATCGGCTGCAGCGCTGGCATGAAGAGTTCAATCGCGCCGGCTTTGTCCATTTCCTGACGGACAATTTCGGACACCTTGCGGACCGAGCGGTATCCCAGAGGAAGATACGTGTACGATCCCGCCATCAACTGGCGAATCAGCCCGGCTCGCAGCATCAACTGATGGCTGGGCACTTCGGCTTCGGCAGGAACTTCTTTCATCGTCGGGATAAACGTTTGTGACCAGCGCATCGGGGAACCTTGAGCAGATAAAAGACGTTAAGGAGCAATAATCGGCCGGATTCTAGCAAAGTCCGCCAAACGGCAAACATCGTTTCGAATTCTCCTGACATAGACAGAAAATCTGACTCGCACCTGTCAGAATTCGCCTCGGCCTGTGTTCTTGGGCTGGAGGAGAGAAGGTGGACGAGATTCCGGAAACACGTGACAGCCTGCTAATTCGAGTCGCCGACGCGCGCGATCAGGCGGCGTGGGAGCAGTTTGCTCGGATTTATCGTCCGGTTGCTTATAACGTCGCTCGGATGCGAGGACTGCAGGATGCGGACGCTCAGGATGTCGCTCAGCAGGTTCTGGTTTCCGTCTCGAAAGCATTGCCGAACTGGGAACGGCGAAACGAGTCGACTCGATTTCGTCACTGGCTGTGTCGCCTGGCTCGCAATGCAACCATCAACATGCTGACTCGACAACCGAAAGATCGGGCCGCTGGGGGAGACGTAAATCTGGTCGACATTGCCGAACGTCCTGTTGACAGTGATCTGGACTTACAGCTTGTCCGCGAATACCGGCGACAATTGTTTCGCCAGGCCGCCGAACAAGTACGTACCCGAGCTGACACAATCACCTGGCAGGCCTTTGCCATGACAATGATCGACGGACTGTCCATCACAGAAACAGCAGAACGGCTGCAACGAACTGAGGCCGTGGTCTATGCCGCACGCAGTCGCATCATGAGACGATTGAAAGACGCCGCTAAAGCACTGGAGGATGAACCCGATGAACACTCATCCTGAAATCTGCAGTCCCACGCAGATCGAGAGCTATCTGGAAGACCAGCTCGATCCGGAGCAGGAATCAATACTACTGCGGCATCTGGCAACGTGTGAGACTTGTCGGCAACAACTGCAGCTCGCGGCTGCGGAGCCATCGGCATGGAGCGACGCCGAAGAATTCCTCCGTGATCAGCCTTGTGACGTAGTGTCGTTTGGCTCTTCAGCAGATAGTTTGCACGACGAACGCGAAGTCGGGAACAATCGCAAAGCTTCGGCCTCGGCGGAAGTTGCTCAGGTGCTGTCGATGCTGAACCCCACAGATGACCCTGCGATGCTGGGACGCATTGGAGGCTATGAAGTTTCTGGCGTCGTCGGATCTGGTGGCATGGGGATTGTGCTCAAAGCGTTCGATCGGCCACTTGATCGCACGGTTGCCATAAAAGTTCTGGCACCGAGACTGGCATCCAGCGGTGCCGCGCGACGACGATTCGCTCGTGAAGCCAAAGCGGCAGCGACTGTGCTGCATCCGAACGTGATCGTCATTCACGGAGTCTCCAACGACGGCGCGTTGCCGTTTCTCGTCATGCCGTATCTGCGAGGCGAATCGTTACAAAGACGGCTCGATCGACAAGGTCCGCTGCCGGCGGAGGAGATCGTCCGGATTGCTCAGCAAGTGGCCTCGGGACTCGCGGCGGCTCATGGACAGGGCTTGGTGCATCGCGATATCAAGCCCGCGAACATTCTTCTGGAAGATGGCGTCGAGCGAGTCACTCTGACGGACTTCGGGCTGGCTCGCGCTGTTGATGATGCCAGCATGACTCGCAGCGGAATCATCGCCGGAACGCCACAATACATGTCCCCTGAGCAAGCTCGCGGCGACAACGTGGACGCTCGCAGCGATCTTTTCAGTCTCGGCAGCGTGATGTACGCGATGTGTACCGGCCGACCGCCGTTTCGAGCGGAATCCAGCTACGGCATTCTGCGCCGGATTACGGATACGGAGCCTCGACCGATCCGCGAAGTGAACGCAAATATTCCTGAATGGCTGGATCTCATCATCCAGAGGTTATTGGCCAAGCCTCTGAATGATCGAATCCAGACGGCGGAACACATCGCCAATTTGCTTCAGAAATGTCTCGCTCATCTTCAGCAGCCGACAATCATGGAGTTGCCGGAAGAATGCCGTGTGCCTGTGCGTCGCCGAACGTATTGGCCAACATCTTCTGGACCGGTTCGCGCATTG
>CAIXQV010001018.1 GCA_903921605.1 uncultured Planctomycetaceae bacterium
CCCGGGGACGGTGCTGCTGGTCAGCCACGATCGAGCATTCCTGAACAATGTGGTCACCAGCACGATCGTGTTTGAAGGTAACGGTGTTCTGGGTGAATACGACGGCGGCTATGATGACTGGATGCGGATCAAGGAGCAGCGTGAGAACGCCGTCGACGCGAATGCGCCGGCCGCTGGCAGCAGTGTTGCTAAACCTGCAGAACAGACAAGCTCTTCTGCAACGACTGCAGCCGTCGCCAAAACACGCCGCCTGAATTTTAAGGAGCAGCGTGAACTGGATCAGTTGCCGGAACTGATCGCTTCTCTGGAGAAACGCCAGAAAGAGCTTGAGAAGGAAATGGCGGCCTCCGGTTTTTATCAGAGCGGCGGCGACAAAATCGCCAAAGTGACCTCGGAGCTGGCCAGTGTTGGTGCAAAACTGGAACACTGTTTTCTCCGATGGGAAGAGCTCGAGAACGGTCCGTAACACTGCATTCAAAAGATGAAGACCTCATCCGCAAGCCGCGATTGCCCGTGCCAGCAAATCCTGATCGACATCCCACCATTTCTGTAGATTCAATAGTTGCTGACTGAGCTCCGCTGAGGCGATTGCTTCGGCTGCCTCAACGACCAGCGAGCCAACACAGTCGGACGCCAGTTCCATTTTCAACCCGTCAACGACTCTGGGATCGCTTCGTCGAGCTAAACCGACGAGTGCTTCACCACGGGTGTCGTCATGAGGATCGGCAACTCGATCAAAAAGAGCATCCCGAATCTCAGGTGTATCTGTATCAAACAGCGTTCCGAGAGCAAAAGTGGCCCAACCTCTGACGTTGCTGTCGGTATCTCGGCTCATGCGAACGAGGCACGTCATCGCAGCGGGACACTCTTCTGTGGCCAGGGCAAGTAGCACGGCATGTCGGACATTCGCACTCGAATGATTTGAGAACCTGATTACCAGCGGGATGGCATCGGCACCGTTCTGGAACGACAAGGCCATCAGAACGGAGGTTAATACCGCGGTGTTTTGCTCTGCATCCAACATGCCACACAGGATCGCGGCGCATTCGCATTGGGAACGTTCTGTCGGGTACGCCAAGCTGTCCCAGAATATCCGCCCCGAGCCTGCGTTCACGATGACAAGGGCTAGTCGAAAGTCGCTTCGCGTACTGAAGTAATTCGGCTGTTCCTCGTCCGTGAAGAATAGAAACGGCCTGCCGCGCCAATTCTTCGTTCACCTCAAGCAGAGCGAAATTCACAAGCTCATCGATCGTTCGGAGATCGTGACTGAACGCTGGCTGTACGGACACAGTTCAGTCTCCTTTATAGCTTTGAACGTCGAATAATCGCAATCGTCAGCGGTGTAGCCGCAGTCGCCGATGCCGCACGGGGTGCAGTACCGCCCCAAGTCCCCGAGGAACTGGCCGAATGCGAGACCAACGAGGCACTGGCAACCATCGAACGCTATGCGGCTGAAGGATTCCGGGCGAGAAAAACTCCGCTTGGTCCCGGTGCGTGGGAGCAACTTTTGGAGTACAGGAATCAGGATCGACGCTGAGAAGCCATTGAGATGACAGCCCCGCAACGACTTTTTATTTCTTTTCGAATGCCGCGCGGTAGAAATCCCAATTGGCTTCGCCGAGGCCCTTGAGGAGCGGCATCGTTTCATGAGCGACTCCCGGCACGACTGTCAATTCGTGAATGACCTTCAGTTTCTTGAGATGTTCGGAGTAGGCTCGATTCAGGTCTGCCGTGAAGTCGCGTTCACCAACGGCCACACGAACCAGAGACTTGCCACTCATGCCAGCGGCTTTTTTCTCAGCGACCTTGAGTGGGCTTTGCATCTTGAAGTAATCGAGATCGTTCCCGAACGTGTCTTTCAAAATCCGCTCCCGCTCGGCGGGGTTATTTTTGGCCCGTGGACCCTGGAAATCGAGATCCATTGGTCCCCCGGCGAGGATTGACACAGTGCCGAACATATCCGAGTGAATGAATCCCAACCGTCCTGCTCCATAGCCGCCCATGCTAAAGCCTTCGAGGAGGCGTCCATCACGATTTACTACGGTGCGAAACGTCATATCGATGTGGGGAATCAGTTCCTTGATGAGTATCGTTTCCATTGGCACTCGACCGTCTTTCGAGTCGCACCACATACTGTTGGCAAGGCCGTTGGGGAAAACCACCAGCATCGGTGGAATCTTTTCGTTACGAATGGCTTCGTCAAAGAACTCGCTGAGTGGTTTGATGCCTGCCAATCCCCCGCCGGTACCATGCAGCCAGTACAGCACCGGAAAACGGCGATCCTTTTCCGTTTCGTAGGCTTCCGGCGCATAGACATGGTAGCTCACCTTCGATTTGACGGCGGCACTGTCGAAGGTTTTGTACTGCACCCGTTCAGCCTTGATCGCCGGTGTTGTCCAATTGAAGCTGGGGCGATCACCATTGTCGGATTTTGGTTCCGGTTTCTGCGGCGAGACGGCTTGAGAGTGATTCTGGAAGAAATCCCACATCGAATCCGTTGCATTTAACTTTGTTGAATAAGGCCCGACATATTGATCAGGTAGCGACGACTTGAAGCCCGGCCAGTGATGGCCATGTCCTTCCAAGTAAAGCACTGTCAACGTTGGGCCGTTCAATTTGGAAGGGTACTCGACCTTGCGTACCTGATCCTCCTCCAGGATGACCTTTGGCTCCTCTTTACAACCGATGGCCTTCGCCCACCTGATGAGAGATTCAGAAACGGGTTTGTACTGGCGTGTTCCCCACGGCAGTTTGACCTCTCCCCCATCAATCGGCATGAGCGGGTCTTTTGAACCGAGCAGACAGAGCGTCGGTAATGGCTTCCTAGGCTGTGGGTTTTCCAAAGTGAGTAAGCCAGCGACCGCACCGACTGCGGTGAACCTTTCCGAAAGTTCGCTCGCCAATCGAAAGGCCATCATGCCGCCATTGGAGTGGCCGACCACGAACACTTGCTTGTCGTCGTAAGTGACAGTCGATTTCAGTTGATCGAGAAGTTGTTTGAGGTAGCTCACATCGTCTACCGCAGCCCGTGGCGAGTTTGGCTTGAGTTGTCCGGAATTCCAGATGGCCGGATTGGTTCCGCTGGCCGGTGGAAGTCGAGGGAAAGCCGGAAGCCCGTCCGGTGCAATGGCAACGAAGCCTTCCTGATCGGCTTTGGCGGCCCAGCCGTCCTTGTTGAGAACATAAGGGCCGCTACCTCCCGCCCCATGAAGCACTAGTACCAACGGCGGCTTTGAATCGGCCTTGAATCCTTTGGGAATGTGGACGTGCGCCACCCGGTCAAAGGCGCCCGACTTGATGACGAGAGTAAATCGACCTGACTGCGGGGGCGATGGCAAGGTTGTCTTGGGGGAATCTGCCCATGTGACCAGAGCCAGTAGGCCCACGGCACTCAAGATGAAGAACGTGGCTTTGTACCTGAGACGAGACATATCGCACCTAAAGCTTACGGTGTTGATCTCTACTTCTTTTCACGAGTCTGGCTGTTCGAGGCGGATACTGTATTGAAAAATTCCCAGATCGTATCCGTAGCGTCCAGAGTTTTCGTGTTCGGTCCCATGATGCTGTCAGGAAGAACAGCTTTGCCACCCGGCCAATGATGTCCGTGACCGTCGATGTAAATCACTGCCAGAGTGGGGCCGCTTGTTTTTGACGGGTACTCGACCTTTTTCAGCCCATCTTTTTCAGCCCATCTTTGTCGGAAACGACTTTCAGCTCGGTTTCACAGCCTATGGCTGCGGCCCACTTTGCCAGCTGTTCGACCACAGGCGGATTCAACCAACTTCCCCAGGGCGACTTAACTTCGCCGCCTTCCAACGGCATCAGTGGGTCCTTCGTTCCGATGATATACAGCGTCGGCAGCGGTTTCCTGGGCTTTGGGTTTTCAACCACCATACGTCCAGCCACCATGCCGATGGCCGTGAATCGCTCTGAAAAGTCCGCTGCTAATCGGAACGTCATACCGCCGCCGTTGCTGTGGCCAGTTGAGAATACTCTGCTTTCGTCGTACGGAACTTTCTCCTTCAACTCGTCCAGCAGTTCCCGAACGAAGGCCACGTCGTCAATCATCGCTCGCGGCGAACGAGCGTTGAGTTGGCCCGAATTCCACAAAGCCGGATTGATCTTGAAATTCGTGGGCAGTTTGGGCAGTGCTCCAAGCCCCTCTGGTGCGACGATTAAGAAGCCTTCCTTGTTCGCCTTCGCCGCCCATCCATCTTTTTCCAGTGCGTGTGTGGCACCACCACCGCCGCCATGCAGTAGCAGCACCAAAGAAGGCTTCTGGTCAGCTTTATATCCCGTGGGAATGTGGATCTGTGCGACACGGTCAAAACCACCAGATTTGACGACAAGAGTGAATGTGCCCGGCGTCGGTGGGGAAGGTAAAGTTGTCGTTGGCTCGGTCGCCCAGAGCGTGAGGCGAGCAGCAAACGCCATGGCAACCACAATGCCAAGAGCACGGAACCATCGTTTGCGTCGAATCTGTGCCATTTCTTTGTGATCCTCTTAGTTAAAGGATGCAGCCGGATTTGTAATCGTCAGACCTTTGGAATAGGGGCAAGCACAACGATCAGGAATGTCGTGATTGCTCCAGGGAACAGTGATAAGAGCCACCACAGAAAATCGCTGCGACTCTTCGCCTGAGCCAAACCAGCGTTGATCAGGAAAAGTGTTCCCCGGGGCACGAAAAATGGAGCCTGTTTCTCCACCGTGGCTGCTCCATAGAGAGTAGTTGTTGAAGCAATTCGCCGGAGAGCACAAAATCTTGCGGATCATTTCAACCGCAGCCCCACCGAAATGCTGCAACTATGATGACGAAGATACCTGGACAGCCGCTTCCAGTTGATGCTGGTATGCCGTTTAGTTCGCCGATTTGCTCGACAGATCCTTCCGCTTCTTTGAGTCCAATGGTACTCCAAGGCTTTTTCTGGCAGATAGGACACGAGTTCACCTGTCCGAGACAGCCCGAAGCATTGCCGCCCCTGAGTCAAGAGCGAATGTCGTCTGAAGTTTGCAGGCAGCCGGATATCCGCTCGACGTACCTGCCTGTAGAATCATTTTTCCAAATGAGTGTCGGTGTGTTCGTTGTCGTCGAGCAATTGAGAGGTGTCTGTGACATTAAGTCTTCGCTTTATCATGATGTCGATGGTTCTGTGCTGCGTTGTCTCGTGCAGCCAAAGCGACGTACCTCACGCCAATGCCCAATCAGTATCTCAAGCC
>CAIXQV010001019.1 GCA_903921605.1 uncultured Planctomycetaceae bacterium
AGCCTATCAGGAGAGCGAGCCAAAGCCCTCCGCGACGGGGAAATCAAGAGCGAGGCAGACTCAGCCGCCTGGATGTCTTCGCGATTTATTCCGAAGGCCGAAGCCGCGTGGATTGTGCTGCTGACTGAGGAAGCGAAAGCATTCGGCGGCGAGCAGTGGACGGCTGAAAAAGAAGCCAGCCACATCGAGGGGTACGCACGATGAGCGAGCCATTCTATGGACTGCTGGAATCGACACCGGCGGAAATCACAGCTTGTCAATCTGGTTTCAAAGTGCAGGCGATTGCGGCGTCGGACGTTGTGGGTTGGGAAGATCGACTTGAAGCCAGAACACGATTGCTGCTATCGAATCTGCGAAAGCAAAACCAGAGACGAAACGACTGTGAGGGCAACGCACTCGCAAACGGTGCAGAGGCACAGCATCAGTTCGTTACGGGCCAATTCGTGCAATACTCAGATACATACTCATACCAAGCATCAGAGCGGGTGATGAGCCGCAGTAGTGTTGGACGAGACTCAGGAGCCAGCATTGAATCTGGTGTTATCGTTCGCACGAAGGGTATTCAGTCGCTTGGCGTCAAGCCCGGCATTCCATTCGAAACAGACTGGGCCTACGAGCCATACGAACGCGATGTGGCTCGATTCGAAACCCGCGCAAAGTCGGTAAAGATTCAGGACACATATGTGGCTGAGCATGGGGCACTCCCAGAGTTCAAGCAAATGCTGATTTCAATGGCCACAGGTGGTGTCGGGCACATCGGAACATATTGGCCATTCCGCGAAATGCAGTTCGAAGGATTCCGATTGATGGACACGCTTCCGACGGGAGGCGGTGGTCACGCAACGTGCATTGTCGGCGGGCTGCGGTTCTCTGGGATCTGGAAGCTGGCTGTCTGGAACTCGCACAACTACGGTGCTTACCTGATGTCAGAGCGATCATACGAAGCGGCACAGAATCGAAACTGGAGTCCATTTGGCGGCTATCTTCTGATGCCTGACAAGCCAGTCGAGCGATACCACAATAGAGTCGTCAGCGGCGGCGGATATTTCAGTCCAAGCAAGGGGGTTGCGTGATGAGATTTGCATTGAGTATCTGCCTATTGGCCGCACTCGGCTGCGGATCGACAGAACTGCCATCACCGGAACTGCAGGCCCGCGCGTCTGAGCTGTCGGCATTGCTGACATCAACGCAGACCGTTGAAACGAAGTCGGACGAGATCCTGAAAGTCGTCGAATCAAATACAACCGCACTGGCCGCGATCAAGGCCAACATTGAAGCACTTCAGGTCGTTTCCAATCCTAACGGAAAGGAGAGTGATCCAGCATCTGCTGCCCAAAGTCCCCCGGCAAAGGCGAACGACACCCAAACCCCTCTCAAAGTCGCTACGCCGGGGGATTTCTCACGCATTGCATCGGACGGCACACGTCTGCGGTGGAATGTGGAAGGGAATTGGAACCCAACAATCTTGGAAACATCGGCACACCTCGCACGAGAGCATGGCATTGACACAAACGGCATGACTCACCAGCAGATGGCTGACATTCACGCCGATTTGCATGATGGAAAAAACGTTGCGATGAAGTCGAAGCCGGTCGTGTTGGTCAATCGTGGCGGTGGCTGCCCGGGGGGCCAGTGTCCTGTTCCACAGCGGCGGGGATTGTTCGGGTGGCGTCGATGAGCTTCATTAAACCAATCGACCTGCGCTCACTTAACATCCGCGAAGCAATTCAAGCGGTGATCAGCGGCAGAATCGAGCGGATTGAGTTTTCCGAGACGGTCAATTTGAAACTGAAGCATGACGGCGAACAGGCAGTTTTGACAATCACGGACGGGACGGTGGAGATTGATATTCCGGGGCCAATAAGCCCGGACGTTTTACGAGTGACAGCCTACGATGATCATGCTCTTGTGGATCTGAGATTGAGCCAGGTGAGGATCAATTACTGATGACAGCGGCACATAACAGCAGGATTGAGGCACAAAAAGAGGCTGCGATCCTGCGCAGCCTTGCCGAAGCTGTCGTGTCTCCTGTTGTTGCCGGTCGCAAGTCGCGAAAATCAATATCAC
>CAIXQV010001020.1 GCA_903921605.1 uncultured Planctomycetaceae bacterium
AAGTGCCATCAATCGGGCTCGCACGATTCGCGCGCTGGCGGACCCGGCGGCACTGGCAGATGATTTTCTGCAGCCGGGCCATGTGAATCCTCTGCTTGGGATGGACGGTGGCGTTCTGCGCCGCGCCGGGCATACGGAAGCGACGATCGATCTGATGCGACTGGCGGGAAAACGCCCTGTGGGTGTTCTGATTGAGATCTGCAGTCAGACAAGTCACGGTATGGCTGATCTCACCGAATTGCGGGTACTCGCTGATCAGTATCAGATCCCGATGATCTCGATCGAGGAACTGATTCGCTTTAGGCGTATGCGTGAGCAACTGGTGACTCGAATTGTCGCCGTACCAATGCCGACGGCCGATCTGGGGACACCGATGGTTGTGGCCTACCAGGTGACACATGAGAATCAGGAGCCGCTGGCATTGGTCTGGGGTGATCTCAGCAAGGCCGAATCGCCGCTCGTTCGCATGCATTCATCATGCTTCACCGGTGACGTTTTGGATTCGCTGCGCTGTGACTGCGGTGATCAACTTCGAATGGCGATGCGAATGATTCACGACGAAGGAACCGGTGCTGTTGTCTATCTTCCTCAGGAAGGACGTGGAATCGGGCTGCTGGCGAAACTCAAGGCGTATCAGCTGCAGGATGAAGGGCTGGATACTGTTGAAGCCAACCATCGTCTGGGCTTCAAAGCCGATATGCGTGACTACATGGTCGGATTGCAGATCCTGAAAGATCTTGGTCTCAGTCGTGTGCGTTTGTTGACGAACAATCCCAAGAAGACGGATGCGTTTGTTTATTCGGGTGTCGATCTGACTGTTGTCGAGCAGGTTGCGATTGTTGCTCCGCCGCATGAATGTCGCACGAACTACATGACCGCGAAACGCGAAAAGATGGGACACCTTTTGCCTGACAATGTTGTGAAGAAGCCCGAAACCTCGCTGTAGAGCTTTCTCTGTTTCCGACGCCCTGTGTAGCGGCTGGTCTGACAAAGCGGTGACGTTTCAGTATCCTGATTTGCGGCTCCACAGAGGAATCAAGAGCGTGTCTTTGGAGACTCCTTCTTCATCATCCCAGGCGACGGTCTCACTGTGGGAATCTTTTGTCGTTTGGCTGCGTGTCGCTCTGTTGAGTTTTGGCGGGCCGGCGGCACAAATCGCTGTGATGCATCGCATTATCGTGGATGAAAAGAAGTGGCTTGATGAACGCCGCTTTCTGCATGCACTCAACTTTTGCATGTTGCTACCGGGACCTGAAGCGCAACAACTGGCAACGTACATCGGCTGGTTGATGCACGGGGTTCGTGGCGGATTGATGGCTGGATTGTTGTTCATTCTGCCGGGCTTTGTTTCGATCCTGTTGCTGAGTCTGCTGTACGTTTCGTTTCAGGATTCGTTCACATTTCAGTCGCTCTTTTTTGGGCTCAAGTGCGCCGTGCTGGCCGTCGTTGCGGAAGCTGTGCTGCGAGTCAGTCGGCGTGTGCTGAAGAATCGAGGTCTGGTCATGATCTCGATCATTGCTTTTCTTGTTCTGTGGGCGAAGCTGCTGCCGTTTCCTGCAGTGATCGCTATTGCCGGTCTGGTTGGCATTGTCGGTCAGCGAGTCGCTCCGGCGATGTTTGTGGTCGCGAAGAAGAAGGACGCTGAGCCCGAGTTGCCACTCAGCGTTGAACACACATCATGGCGATCGGAATTGTGGCGTTCCCTGATTGTTAGTGTTGTCTGTCTCACGCTGTGGTTTACTCCGATTTTGTTTGCCGCAAAAATGACGGGGCGTGACAGCGCCTACACACAGTCGTCGATCTTCTTCAGCAAAGCGGCTGTTGTGACGTTTGGTGGTGCTTACTCGGTCCTGAGCTACGTGGATCAGCAGGCCGTCGATCATTATCAGTGGGTTGAGAAGCGGGAAATGGTTGATGGTCTGGGGCTGGCAGAGACAACT
>CAIXQV010001021.1 GCA_903921605.1 uncultured Planctomycetaceae bacterium
ACTGACGGCTCAACTGCTGGCCTTCAGCCGAAAGACTATCGTTGAGCCGAAGACACTCAATCTGAAGAGGGTCATTGAGCACCTTGGGAGAATGCTGCGGCGATTGATCGGTGAGCATATCATCCTTAATCTGAATTTTGGTGATGAACCGTGCAGTATTGTGGCCGACCTGGGACAGACTGAGCAATTGCTCCTGAATCTGTCCGTCAATGCTCGTGATGCAATGCCCTACGGCGGGACCGTGACGATCAGTACGAATCGGGTTGTGCTGTCATCCAGCGATGCTCGCCGTTATGACCTTCTCAAGGGACGGTACGTACGAATTCAGGTTTCTGATACCGGCGTGGGCATCGCTCCGGAGATTCAAAACCGAATTTTTGAGCCATTCTTTACCACCAAAGCTGCCGGCAGCGGAACCGGACTTGGGCTTGCCACTGTCTACGGAATTGTCAGGCAATCGGGCGGTAACATCTGTTTTGACAGCGTGCCCGGAGAAGGCACTACGTTTACTGTGCATCTTCCGGCTGCGGAAAGTAAGGAGTCGCCTGCCGAACTCTCATCGCAGGACTTTGCTCCCCTTGGTACCGAAACGATTTGTTTTGTGGAAGATGAGGAATCAGTTCGACGATTGATTCGACTTGTGCTTGAAACTCAGGGGTACACAGTCATCGCTGCAGAAAGTGGCGCGGAAGCATTGGCTCAGGCTGCTGATTACGGAGGAAAGATCGATTTGCTGTTGACCGACGTCGTTATGCCTGGCATGAATGGACGAGAGTTGGTCGAGAGGTTTCGCAGACGATGGCCACTGGTCCATGTGCTCTACATGAGCGGCTATACGGGCGATGCTGTGGTTCGTTACGGCGTAGAGACCGCTGCGGATGCGTTTATGCAGAAACCTTTCACGCCTCTTGCTTTGGCACGAAAAATTCGCCATACGCTGGATCGTCGCGTATAAAGCACGGAAAAAATGATCGGCCGGGAGGTACTGCAACCGTTGTTTCGCGGCACGACAAGTCGTCAATCAGCGTAAATGAAAACGCAGAGGCTCAAATGCAGAGGTTCAGTAGTCCAGGCCAAGCCTCTTCATCTTGTTATAAATCGACTTTTCGCTGATTCCAAGTTCTCTGGCTGCTCGGGCCTTATTTCCTCCGACGGACCGCAGTGTCTGTTCGACCGCCATCTTTTCAACATCTTCCAGCGTCATTCCAGCCAGTGAATTGTCGGAGGACTGATCCGCAGGAGCCGGAGCGTCGCTTCGGACCGGAACGGCAGCCGCAGAATAATCTGACAGACGAATATCGTCCCGCGTCAGAACGGAGCCCTCAGCAAAGGCGACGGCACGCTCCAGAACATTCTCCAGTTCCCGGATGTTTCCAGGCCAGGAGTGGCTCAGAATCCCATTGAGGAACTCATCTGATACTTCAATGGATGATCTTCCATAGCGTGACGCCAGTCGCCGTAGTGAGGACTCGACGATGCTGCGAATCTCCTGTTTTCTTTCACGCAGCGGAGGCAACTTGACGCTCAGAACATCAAGTCGAAAAAAGAGATCTTCTCTGAACAGTTTCTCACGGCACAA
>CAIXQV010001022.1 GCA_903921605.1 uncultured Planctomycetaceae bacterium
GACATACTGCCAGAGACTCAGCAGCATCGCCAGGCTCAGGTACGTCAGAATTTGAGGACGGAAGTGCCAGTGAAACTGCAGGTTTGCGGCGACAATCATCACCATGGCTCCGATCGGCAGCCAGCCAGCTCCTGATCGCCGAGCACTGAAGATCATCAGCCCAAAGATCGTGACCGCGATGACAAGCTTCATCAAGGGTAGACCGGATGGACCAAAAGTGTCCACAGTCCATGCCAGCATCAGCTCCGCAATGTTCTCATGATTTACCCAGGGAGCACCTTCGGCCGCGTAGGTCCACGTTGCCGTACGAGGCAATGTGCCGTCGCGCAAGACTTCTCGACCATACTGCACGTGCCCCCACAGGTCCGGATCGGAAACATTGGAAGACACTGTGGCAAGGCCGATGAAAAGAATGGCCGGAACAATCAGGAGTCGAGCGAACCGGTGAAGTCGGTTCTCTGCTGAAGTTGATGACTCCGGATGCATCGAAACAAGCCTGAAGCGAGGGGCCCTGCGAAGCATCGTCTCCAATAGGACAACGATGAACCTGATAACGAGTGTCGAACACTAGGTCATCAGCCGGGCCCCGTTGCGAAAATGCCTCAGAGCGATTCGAAAGGAGCAATCCCTTTGATTGGGTGTCAGGATTAAACGGGCTGTACGAATTACACCGCCCGCTTCACAGCCCGCTTACACAGCCTGCATAGTTACGCATTCCGCTCATCGCCGGCAGACCTTCACTTTGAAAACTGGCGACAAGCGGATGCTGACAATTCGCGATGAACTACTTCTTGACAACCCAGATATTGCGATAAACAACCGGATTACCGTGGCCCTGCAGATAGATCACATCAGGACCAGCAGCTTCAGGATTCTTCCCTGGGGTGCCATGAGTCAGTTCAAGATCATTATGGATCAAAATGCCGTTCTGACGAATGGTCACGCGAGCATTCTTGACCTTCTTGTCGCCTTCGAATACGGCCGCTTTGAAGTCCATGTCGTAGGTCTGCCAGGTCAGCGGTGGAAAACAGGCGTTAACTTTGGGTCGAGCGATCGAGTAGATCCCGCCGCATTCATTGTTTTCACCTTCGAGGCCGAACGAATCCAGCACCTGGCATTCATAGCGTCCCTGAACGTAGACGCCGCTGTTGCCTCGCTCCTGTCCTCGAGCTGCCGGGCGAAATGGCGTACGGAACTCAATATGCAACTGATGATCACCAAACTTGTCTTTGGTTTCACAGTCTGCCGCCAGCAGATCCGTCATCGTGAGCATGCCGTTCTTGAAAGCATCGGCTGACTTGCCATCAAACAGAACAACAGCGCCTTCCGGAGGTTTGACGCCCAGAGTCGGACTCTTGCGTTCGACCTTCTTCAGAGTGCCGCGAGCTTCCCCGGATTCAGAGAAGAGTGATGCCTGTCCGTCTTTCAGGATCGCATATCCATGTCCATCGGCTTTGATCTTTGTTTCTCCGTCCGCAGTGCTGCCGTTGGCTCGGAATTTCTCATCCCCGTTCCAGCCATCGCCAGGCAAACCGCCCGGATATGCGACGCCGTCAAACTTATGGTCACCCAAAGCGATGACCTGAAAACCAAGCTTGATCGCCTGATCATCGATCTTGATTTCGCCCGAGTACTCACCCTGAATCGCATAGTCCGGCCCTGCCTCTTCGGCAGTCAGGAAAACGCCGTCTTCGGCTCCAGACACAGAGGAAACCAGAACCAAGGTTGCAAAGAAACTCATCACCAGCGTACGCATACCAACTCCAGTCAGATCAGGAACCGGGCCGGTGCGACGTTGCGACCAACAGGAGGCCACAGGTGGGAAGCAGGCAATTCGCCGCCGAACCGGATTCAATGTACTGCAATTGTGAAAGGTCCTGAGTCAGGATGCAAACAACTTAGTGACAGAGTGATTTGTTCCACTTCGGAATGGCTATTCAAATCTCCAATCTCCAATCTCCAATCTCCAATCTCCAATCTCCAATCTCCAATCTCCAATCTCCAATCAAAAATCAAAAATCAAAAAAGCCCCGGGGAGCATGGGGCTCACCGGGGCTTCTGGAGGTGGAACATCTGAACGTCGCTTCAAGTTCCGTTAGTCAAACATGTCAGTGAAAGATGCCAGTCGCATCTTTGTGAAGAAGCCCGGTTTTGCTCCTGTTTGACGAACGACCTGAGACCCGTCCGGAGCCCCGTACATATTTGAATCACAGGACTGGCAATTTCCGTTGCCGCCGTAGTTGCATCCACGATTGTGGAAGTTGCCGGGATATGGCACGCCGGGAATAACACCGGTATGGCTTTGCCATGTTGGCACATTCATGTAGGTGTAACCCAGTTGAGTCGTATCATTTGGCTGATAGACGGCAGGATAGTTCCCAATGAAGCCACC
>CAIXQV010001023.1 GCA_903921605.1 uncultured Planctomycetaceae bacterium
CCCGAATGGACAGACTGAGACCAGAGAATCTTTCCGTCAGTGCGACTGATGCAGATGACTCGTCGTGACTGATCTTCTTCGACGCCCGTGGTCACGAAGACCCGATCACCCGTGACAATCGGCGATGATCGACCGCGTCCAGGGATCTCCGTTCGCCATGCGATGTTCTCCGAAGCACTCCATTTCAATGGTGCCTCAGATTCCGTGCTGATTCCATTACCGTTTGGGCCTCGCCACGCTGGCCAGTCATCGGCGGATGTGGTGTGGAGATTTAGAAAGGCCAGGGCACCGGCGGCCAGAAGGGTTTGGATGTGTTGATACGTTTTCGGCATGATTTGGAAGGCCTGATGAATTGTGAGGATGGAAACTGTTCAGGGCTGGAAGCCCGGCATCAGCTTCGCCGGGTCACAAACAACCTACGCCACCGGGTTTACCCCCAATGGCGTGGACTTAAGCATTCTGGGGAGCAATTTTCGGGGTTTGGTTAATCTTCTTTCGGCATCTGTGGCTGGGTCGAGGCTCTTTCAATTTTGGGTACTTGGCATGTCTTCGTTTGATAGCGCGAGGCTCATTGCGGCCGGGGCGATTTCGCACGAAGTGTGATGCGGTCGAGTGAATCATCCAGGCAATATCTTCGATCGTCGCACATTCATCGTGAAACGCCAGCCATGTGTCGCGAGCCGAACTGAAGCTGATTTCTCGAGGATGCACTTCCAGCACCGCAGCCGTATCACACATCAGAACTCGCACAAGATTATGAGCCAGGACGCCCACAGCGATCTCGCGGTCCAGATTCTTCGCAGTCAGGCAGCGAAGCTCGCCCATCCCCATGCTCGATTTACACGATCTGATATCGACCTCCACATCCCATCTCAAACCGTAGAGTTCTGCCATATCTTCGGCCGTGTAAACCTGTCGATCGGTCAGTGTTGTTGCGATCGTGATCGGGGCCTCACATCCCGCCACTTGATAGCGAATCAGTCGATACAGAATTCGCTTTGGTAGCGCGTTCCATTCTGTGCGTGTGAAGCGGGACAGATCAAACCTCGGTTTCAGCAACTCCATGATCACGTCCTCAGTCGTTGAGCAGGCACCTTCGAACGGGGAAGTTCTTGTTCCGTTGATGCAGCAGACCATGTGAACACCGCGACGAATCAGCAACGCTGCATCATGAAAAGATTCGAAATTGCTGTCGGCTACCACGATGTCCCCTTTTCAAAATCCTTGTGTTTATCACGAAAAAGTGAGACTTCGCCGGTTTTCTTTCCGGATACCGGCAAAGAATTGTGATGCACCACGCAACCACTGGCGAGCGACGTTGTGGCCACGACACGCACTTGAGGAAATCCCAGCCCTTCTTTCTGACATGATGGCTGAGGATACTTTTTCTGGTTCGCTAAGGTGTCAGGAGCCCGTAACACAAATCCGTCGACAAGATACGCATTCAGTCCTTTCCATTTCCAATTGTCGGGCGTCAGGTTATGAGCCATCTTTCTGACGAGATCACTGAGTTGGTGAATCAGCTCGACAGGCAATCTGGCCCTCGCCTTGGTGTAAGCCGAAGCATCCGACGACACAGGTGAAAGCCCATTGTCTTTTCTTTCACGATTGAAATTCGTCATGACCGTACTGCACGCATCACTACGACTGAGAACCTGAGACACAAACAGCCCCAGCGTTATTGCCGGAGTGAACACTCGGTCGCGAAACTCCACATTGAGTGTATTGCACATCTGATGAATCTCTTCGTCGTCGAACAGATGATGGAGGCGAATCTTCTCCATCGCCTTAAGCCTCTCCAGTCGCTTCAGGATTTCGTCGAAGCGGATAAGCCGTTTACGTTTTTGTGTCCTGTTCTGCTCCTCTTCGTCAGTCTCGACCGATGCCTTCCGGGGTGGTAGAATCATCGCACGCCTCCTTGCTTGCGGTTGTGGGTTTCGTAGAACAAAACCACTCTGCATCAAGGAGGCGACTTTTTGCTGCCCCAGTTTCAATTCATCAACTTGTCACAGCATTTCTTGCTTAAGTCCACGCCATTGGGGGTAAACCACGTGGTGTATGATTTCGTCATTAAATCTACGGCAAATGAAACCGAGCAGCTTCGCTACCTGTTTTCAGATTGAACAGTACAACGTTGCCTGTCACGTCGGCGGCGATGACGTGAGTGGCATCCTGAGTCATCGCGAGATCTGTCACTTCGTCGTCCATGGTAATCTCGCGTGATGGCTGATCTGGTGCCTGTCGAATCGCCAGTTTCCCTCTGCGACCACCAACAACGAAAGGACCGGCCGCCGCGGAGTCAACGGCCAGCAGCCCGCCAATGTTCTCAGACTCAATTCGCAACTGTTTGCCTTCATGCATGTCCCATTCGCGAAGAGTTCCGTCTTCGCTGACAGACATCACAGTGTTCGAATTGGCCGACCAGACGATTCCATGAATCGCCCCGGAGTGACCTCGCAGCGTATGAAAGGCATTGCCC
>CAIXQV010001024.1 GCA_903921605.1 uncultured Planctomycetaceae bacterium
GAATTCGTGACTGGAGTTCAGACGTGTGCTCTTCCGATCTGATTCAACTAAAACAACCAATCCAGAACTGTAAATAATTAATCAACCCGGGCCATACTTTAGCAATCACCATACTGCACATCAGATGAATTTGCTGAACTTTCAGCACCCGATCGGGAATGAACTTTCTCTCGCATGGCTCGCGATATCGCAAGCGCTTTAGCAAACGAGGTTAGGTTAGGGTTTTGGGTTGGTTTTGGAGGATCATCAGATGGTGCAGTTGACGGCCGCTGACTCAGGGATTCCGCAAAACCGGCAACCACTGCCGCTGGCATGGCAGAGGAAGAGCCAGCCTGTTCACGTGAACGAGACTGGGATCGCGGTCGAGGGGCAGGAGGAACAGCTTGTACAATGTCAGCTGCGGGCAGCGCTTGGCCTGCGAATTTCTGCAACGCAGATGGCGACTCTACTGCGGAGGAAGCACCTGAACCCGATCGGGAATGAACTTTCTCTCGCATGGCTCGCGATATCGCAAGCGCATTAGCTAACGATTGAGGATCATCAGATGGCGAGGAAGACGGCTGCTCCTGTGATTCAAGAATTTCTGGGGTATAGTGCCTGGATGGCTCCAAGTTTTCGACAAAATTTGCAGCAATTGAGTCTGCCATCGCTTGCCGCAAGGCGCGAGATCGATCGCGCTCGGTTGGCGAGACTGAAGTTGCTGCAGGAAAAGATTGAACCAGCGATTTTGCTGCTTCTGGCAATACATATACAGATGAAGCAAGCGGCGACTCTGCAAGTGGCCGCGACTTTGACCGGGAACGTGGAGGAGGCGATGGAATTTCTTGTAAGATGCTTGTTGCAGTTGGTCTTTCTTGAGACATGGCACGTAATGCTCCTGAGATTGAAAAATTTCCAGCTGCAACCCCAGCAGCGGACACGATTGAGACAGGGGCAAAGTCTTCACGCGGCCTCGACTGTGAACGAAACGTGGCTGGACGTCGAAAGTACTGTTGCGCTTGAGGAGCAATCTCTAAACCAACAGACCGTCGCATGACTCCTAACGCATCGACTTGAACTCCACTTCGAGCTTTCAATGATGATATGTCCAGTTTCATGTCGTGATCTTCTTGAAGATGAGAGGGGCGGTTCACGTGTGAGCCTTGTGTCGCAGCACGTTTGATAGTAAAGCCAACACCAGGGGTCTGACCCCTCTGCTTGAAGTACGCACGGAGGTCATTCCACTTGATATAAAGAATGATGAGCAGTAAGAACGAAGCGCAGCCGGCAACGGCGCCAATGATGACGGGCGTCGAACTGAAGTCCGAATCATGGGAGGGGGCGGGAACACTGGGTACAGTTGTAGTATTGGTGGCATTACCGGAGGTAGGTGGTGCAGTGGTTGCGTCAGGAGGCGGTGCAGTGGTTGTGACGGGAAGCGTTACAGATTGGCAGATGGCATCAGACGGAGAAAGTTCGCAAGTTGACACTGACTGACTCACAAATTCAGTAAGATGGTTGCACGTAGCGGATACCACTTTAGTTGCGGCATCGTACACAGAAGTGCAGCCAGATTGCGAATACTTGCCAGTTGTTGTGTTCCAGAACATGACTGTGGGTCGAGTTTCATGCCGAGTGCCAGCGGCGGTAAAACCCTGAGACACGGGAATGGCAATCGTCACGTTTCGTAGTAAAGATGTGATCGCCTCGGAGCTTCCGCTGCGCATCATTGACATGCCGTACATCTGGCTCGTGA
>CAIXQV010001025.1 GCA_903921605.1 uncultured Planctomycetaceae bacterium
GATCGAACGCACGATCAGCTGGCTTCAATATCAAAGACGACTCCTCGTCCGACATGAAAGACACGCCCACCTCTTCGAAGGATTCCTACATCTGGCTTGCATGATGCTATGCCTGAAGGGGTTTTGAAACTGCCTCTAGTCCGATTCAGGTTTAGAATCGACAACGGTCCCGGGAAGTTTGTCCGAGATCGCTTTCAGGTTCTTCAGGCTTTCGGCCAAATCCTTCGGTTTACCGTTTGCCGTCGCACACTCCTCATTCAACTTCTTAGCCGCAGCGAGAATCTCGAGGTAAACAGACTCATGTGAACCGGAGGGACGGCTATCAGGATTCTCAAGCAGCCCTACGATCGTGGAGATCTGATCAGCGGGTTCAGCAGAACGCACGGCTGCAACGACTTCGTCGGCGACAATCTGTTTGACGCTCGCTGCGTACTTATCCGCATCCTGGGAATCGTCGTTGAAAGGAACCGTGCTTTCAGAACCACCACATCCAGAAGCTGTTAGCAGAATCAAGAGAACAGCATGTCGCATAATTCGAGACATGGTAGGGTCTTTCATCATCAAGTAACGAGGAGGGGAGAAAAAGCCAGCCAGGACAGTCTTCCGTCTGGCTGGCTCAAGGATGGCAGGATGAGCGAGTGGTATCTTAGAATTCGCCCAGCACGTTACCGTCTGCCATGGAAAGTAGATTCAGCCAAATGCCGAGATCAATGTTCTCGCTGATGAATCGTCCAGAACCATCTGCGAGGCAAACTTGTACGCCCCCGGTGTGTTTGCTGCGAGACGTCATGAATGCATTGTCCCCTTCCGCAGTACAGCGAAGGTTACGATCTGTGTTACTTGCACTACATCGAGCGGGGCGGTCTTTGAATCGGTCGTCCAGTGCATTTCCATTTGGGCGAAGCCGGATTCGAGGATTGTAGGTTGCGAGATTGGATGTCGCTGACGAGTTGGAAATGATGACGCCTGTAGGATAGGCCCACGCACCACGAACATCACCCGTTGCTGTGCCGCCAATAACCTCAGCAACCAGAAGCGTATTCGACGTCCCGTCCGTAATGTGTGCTATCTTAGCTCCGAAATAGTGAACGCCTGAAAATGGACCGCGCTCCTGGGAGAGGTTGAAGTCTGTCCCGGAGTAGGCATTTCCTGCGCCACCATTGACCGCATAATTACCACGAGCAAAGTTTGCCAGTTGGCCAGCGGCATTCGTCAATGGACCATACATTGGAGCTTCAGAACCTGAATCGCTTGGGCACTGAACAGCAGCCAGTTTTGTGCCCACCACCGCCACATTATCACGCGCGCGGACACTGCTGAAATTGTATTGAGCGTACAGGTTCCCCTGCTCAAAATATGGCAGCGTTAACACAATCCAGGAAGGGCCCCAGCTTGTGCTGTTGGCAGCAGGGTTTACGCCGCCATTTACAACAGCCTCAAAGTTATGGATACCTGCCGGCGGCAATCGGCCAGCGACATCCATGTAGTTGTGAAGAGCCAGCCCCAGTTGCTTGAGGTTGTTCTTGCACTGAGTACGTCGAGCCGCTTCTCTGGCTTGCTGCACCGCTGGCAGCAGCAATGCAATCAGAATTGCGATGATCGCAATCACAACGAGCAACTCAATGAGCGTAAAGCCCCTGAGTCGCTTTCGAGACACTACCATAGTCTGAGACATACGCCACTTCCTCTCAGTTTGCAGCCATAAGAAAAGGGTCTGAATCCCGCTGCGAGACAGGACAACGGCCTGAATCACGCGTGTCCGAGATTTCCGGAATAATGGTGAGCATTTGACCAGAGGAGATCTTCGGGCGTTCGTCGTTGTTTACAATGGGAACCGTCTCTTGATTATGAATAATTTGTTAATTTTTGTGTGAATAGAAAATGCAGCGACGCCCAATTGAAATCCTTGGAAAGCACCGTCGCCTTTGTGGCACGACTGGATAACCGTGGAAATTGACTAGTTCAGCGACAGGAAAGACCCAGATGAATGTTCGCGTGTGCGTACTTTTTTGCGCAGTCCTTGAGATCTTCGGCGCGGCATTTGTGCAGGCCGAGACGACGTCTCCACGGCTTAGTCGCGGTCCTTATCTTCAACTGTCAACTTCATCATCGATTAAGATCGTTTGGCGAACCGTTGGTGAGATTCGACCTGAGGTTCAGTTTGGACTTCAGCATTCCAATTTGAATCAGACCTTAGAGTCGTCATCAATCGTCGTCAGAATGGCCCCGAAAGACGGAGGGATAAGCGGAGAGGCGGTCAGTGACTCGTCCCTGCACTCCGCGCCGGCTGGAACTGTGCAATACGAAGCCACACTTTCAGGGCTTGAACCGGGTAAGACCTATTTTTATTCCATACTGAATGATTCAGAAATTCTTGCTGGCGGCGCCGACTACTTCTTCAGAACTCATCCCGTTCCAGGAACTGTTCAGCCCATTCGCGTCTGGGTTGTGGGCGATTCCGGCACAGCGGATGCTCGCCAGGCGGCTGTTTATTCGGCCATGCAGAAATATGTGACGGAGCAGAATCATCCCCTGGATCTGTATCTGCATGTGGGTGATATGGCGTATCCGTCAGGAACAGATGACGAATTCCAGAAGACGTTCTTCGACATCTATCAGCCAACATTGCGCAATACGGTGTGCTGGGCGTCGATGGGCAATCATGAAGGGAAGACCTCGAAGGGTCTGCTGGGACTCGGCCCATACTACGATGCATACGTTTGCCCAAAGCGAGGCGAAGCGGGCGGGCTGCCATCGGCCAGCGAAGCATTCTATTCATTCGACTACGCGAATGCTCATTTCATCTGTCTGGACTCACATGACCTTGACCGAGCCCCCACCGGAGTGATGGCTCAATGGTTGCGAGCCGATCTGGAGAACACAAAGTCTGACTGGGTCATCGCTTATTGGCATCATCCGCCCTATACAAAAGGTTCACATGACAGCGACAAAGAAGGCGCGCTGGTGGAAATGCGAGAACTCATCATGCCGATTCTGGAAGCTGGTGGCGTTGATATGGTTCTGACGGGGCACTCACACATCTACGAGCGATCTATGTTGATCGACGGGGCTTATCAGACTCCGACGACAGCCGACGGAGTCGTGCTGGACGATGGTGATGGTGATCCCAACGGTGAAGGACCGTATCGCAAAAGCAAGGGGCTCCATCCTCATCAAGGAGTCGTGCAGGTGGTGACCGGCAACGGAGGTGCCAAGGTCAGTCGGCTGGGAACATCTCCCGTGATGAAGAAAGTCCTCGTCGAATATGGATCAACAATTCTCGACATCAACGGCGATACTCTGAGCGGCGTTATGGTGAATCGGGCGGGTGTCACCAGCGATCTCTTCAGTATTGTCAAACAGGGAACCGTGGAGCCGAAGATTGTTGCATCGCCGCGTGTGTTGCCGCTCTATTCTGTTCCTGTGGGAAGACCCAACATTGAAAAGTCCGAACTGACACCGTTTCCAAAAGCCTCCGTAGAACTCATCAAACCGAACGCGGAGTGGGATTATCTGGCTGGTAGCCATGCTTCTGATCAGTGGACTGCAATCGCCTTCATCCCGGACGAAGCCAGTGGCTGGAAATCAGGAACGATGGGTATCGGCTATGGCGACAGTGATGATGTAACCGAGCTGAAAGACATGAAGGACAAGTACAGGGCCGTGTATTCACGCAAAGACTTTGAATTACCGCCCGGGAAGAAAGAACAGATTGCCGAACTGGGCCTTGTGATCAGTTATGACGATGCATTCATCGCTTATCTGAATGGCCACGAAGTCCTGCGAGTTAACGTCAAGTCAGGACGCGGAGCGATGGCCAAAGGCGTGAGCAGTCACGAAGCAGAGGGTTACGAATACCTGCCTTTGAAGGATGCCGTGAAGTTTCTGACAGATGACGACAACATTCTGTCCATCGAAGGCCACAACGATGACCTCGGGAGCAGCGACCTTACCCTGGACGCTTATCTTCTTGCGGTGCCAAAGTGAGGGCGGTCTTGAGAGTTTATTCCTCCTGGCGAATTGTTCTGACTCTGATGACAATTCTATTGGCATCGTCACGATCAGCACTCGCGCATAATGGGCCCGAAGCTGTGATTGCAGCACTGAACGCCACGATGCTGAAATCGGGGCCAACCGCTGATCTTATGTTTCGCCGAGCTTCAGAGTTTCGCGCACTCCGTGATGATGTGCGTGCGGCCAATGACCTGCAGCGTGCAATCGAATTGGATGGGTCTCTGGAGATTGCTCGTCTGGAACTCGCGCGACTCCAATTGAAGTTGCAACGTCAGGCGGCGGATTCTCCGCAGCCCCTGCTGGTTCTCAGGGAGCCAATGGAAACCCTGCAGCCTTTGCTCGAGAGTCCAAGTGAAATCGTTCGTATTGCCGCGTTGGCCTTGCGAGGTGAAATTCATCTGGCCTATTGTCAGTGGAATGACGCCGCCGCCGATTTTTCTGCTGCTTTGAAAAGCCGCCCTGAGGAGGTTCAGTGGGCTCTGTGGCAGGCCGAGGCATTGCAGAGGCTTGGCCGATATTCCGAATGCCTGACGGCACTTCGAGAATCATATGTCACGACCGGCAGCCCTGTGATTCGTGCCAGGTTATGCGACGTGCTGATTGAAAACGCCAGCAAAGATTTGTCCGGTGAGTTACTCCCCGCAGTCTTTATTGACGAAGCTGGTGCGATTATTGAACGCGAACTTGCGGATTCACGGCTCAAGAGCGCCTGGCGAATTCGTCGCGCTCAGTTACTGCTGTTGACCGAAAGCCAGAATCCGGAGCATCGCGAAGAAGCCCGTCGAGAGCTTAACGCAGCACTCGAAGAATTGAATAATCGCCTCTCAACGAATTCGCCGGATCCCAAATTGGTTAGAGATCGTCAGCGAGCTCTGGCGATGCTGAAATAGTCGCCCGCTACTTCCCGATACAAAAATTACTGAAGATGTGGTCCAGAATATCGTCAGTGTAGACATCACCCAGGATCGTACCTAGTTCATGCAGTGCGGAGCGAATCTCCATGGAGATCAGTTCGTCGCCGTGATTCGCTGTGGTCGCCGTGAGTGCGTGATCCAGTGATTGCGTGGCTCGCTGCAGGCTGTCTCGACATCGCACCGCCGTCGTCCCCAGCAGCTCGCTGCGTGAGGCGTTGGCGGAGTTCAGGCTGGCCAGAATTGTCTCGCGCAGAGCTTCGATGTTATGCCCCGTCTCCGCACTCACGCACAAAACGCTGCTAATCGTAGCGTCGGATTCATCCGACTGACCTCCCGTCGTCAAATCAATCCGAGTCAGTACATGAATCATGGCCGACGATTGCTTTGCTGCGATCCTGCGAAGTTGCTCGTCTTCAGCTCTCTCATGATCAGAAAGATCAGAAAGATCAGCGGCAGTACACCAGACGACAAGATCCGAGGCCGAGACCTGTTCACCGCGCAGCTCCTGAGCACGTTCCATGATCAGATCGGCCGCATCTTCCCAGCCCGCAGTATCGATTAGTTCCACCTCCATCGAATCCAGCGGCAGTGTGGCCGTGAGATAATCTCTGGTCGTCCCGGCGATTGGTGAGACGATTGCCTTTTGCTGTCCGATCAGTCGATTAAACAGAGTACTCTTGCCAGCATTCGGCAGCCCCGCCAAAACTACTCGACGACGATAACCGGCTGGTAATCGGCTGGCAGAATCTTCGGCCAATTGCCTCACAACGAATAATGCTTCGTCAAGTCGACGAGCAATCTCGGGCTTCGTGATGAACTCGATATCTTCTTCGACGAAATCCAGGCCCGCTTCGAGATCTCCCAGAAGTGCAATCAGATCGGCTCGCACCTGACCCAGCCGAGAAGTCATGCTGCCACCAAGCTGAGACAGTGCCTTCTGGAGTTCTTCGTGATCTGTCGCTTCGATCACCCCGAGAACCGCTTCCGCCTGCAGCAGGTCGATGCGGCCTGAAAGAAACGCCCGCATCGTAAATTCACCTCGCCGAGCCAGGCGAGCACCCTTTTCACACAGGTGTTCAATCGTTGCTTCCAGCAGCGGAGGTGAGCCGATCAGATGAAACTCAGCCATCGGCTGGCCCGTATAACTTCGCTTTGTCGGCCAGAACATCAGAGCGACCGGCACAGGAACAATGATCGAGGAAAGTTCCAGGTGGCCTGTAAATCGTCGAGGCAATTTCGACGATCGCCAACTGTTCGACTTTTCATCCGGCCGAAACAACTCTGCTACAACATCGACGGTTGCCATTCCACTGACTCGCACAATCCCGCGCAGGGCGGAGCCGGGAGGTGAAGCAAGGGCAACGATGGTGTCATCAAGGTCAAGTGGCATGAAGGCAATGTAGAGCGAAGAGTCGCAACACAGAAGCGAATGAATTGGCGGCTCGTGGAAAGAGCATCGCGTGTAGCCTGATGCTTCCGCGTGGGGTAATTGGCCGACAGACGAAGTCCGCTGTGTAACGGCGGAAGGTGTCTTGTATTCAGGCGACGTAAATCTGCTGCGGCCGTATTCACGGCCGAGACGACGGGGATGCTTATTTGACCCCACGCTGAAGCGTGGGGCTACGCGCAGCCGCCGCATTCGCGGCGAAACCCATACGGGCTGGGGTCTTCGCATGGTTGCGGCCAGCGGCATTGTTGGGCGAGCCGCAGAGTTGTGGCCCGTCTCCTGACCGAGCCACCCGTTCCGACCGGCACGGTCTCCAGTACCGTTTATTCGCGACGGACAATCGTTGAGCTCTGCGAATTCGCTACGCTTCCACCGCCGCGGCGGTGCAGACGAATTCCAGACGCGCGGTGACTTTGCCGTCGACGGAGCATTTGCCCTTCAAGTAGAAGGCGTTGGCGACTCGCTCTGTCAGCTCCACGGTCAGCTCAATGGTTTCCCCAGGCCGAATCATCTTGCGGAACTGGACGTTGTTAAGCCGAGTTACCACGGGAACTTCTTCTGATCCGGTCGGGACTAACTTTGAAATTAGTACCGCTCCGGCCTGAAAGCAGGCTTCACATTGCAGCACTCCCGGGAAGACCGGGAAGGCCGGATAGTGGCCCTGAAAGACCGGCAAAGATTCCTTCAGGACTTTGCGAGCCACGATATGTGTTTCGCTGATCTCGGTGACTTCATCCAGCCACAAAAACGGATCACGATGAGGAATGCAGGCTTTGATTTCGTCGGTGTTCACGGGCGAAGCCAGAAAAAGTTCAGGGAGTATAGTGAGTACCAAAGAGACAAGCCGGGACAAATTTCGTCCCGGCCTGTGTCAGGCAAACTGTGTGATTGCGTTGCGGACCGCCTTACAGCTCGATCTTCAGTTCTTCGATCTTGCGATATAGACTCGACAAGCCCAGTTTCAAGCGGCGAGCCGCCTCTTTTTTATCCGGGCACTGACGGAGAACTCGCGTGATGTGCAGGCGTTCGTAGTGTCGCAGAGCCGAACGCAGATCGTCGGTGTCAGGCAGTGAAGATCCACCGCCCAGCAGATCCGGCGGCAGGTCGTTCGGAGTAATCTCCTCACCTTCGCACATCATGACGGCTCGTTCGATCGCGTTATCCAGCTGGCGAACGTTGCCCTTCCAATGAGCGGCCATCAAAGTGCGAATCGATTCACTTGTCGCACCAGAGACGCGTTTGCCCATGGCTTCGCGATGGCGAACGATAAAGTATTCGACCAGTTCCGGAATATCGTCGAGACGTTCTCGCAGTGCGGGAATACGAATCTTGACGCCATCCAGACGATAGAACAGATCTTCCTGGAAGTTGCCGTCGGTCACTTCCTGGCTCAGATCACGAGAAGTTGCTGCGATGATGCGAGCCTGAACCTTGACGGGCTTGGCACCACCAACCGGAGTGACTTCCTGATACTCGATTGCTCGCAGGATTTCTGACTGAGTTCCCGGCGGCAGTTGAGCGATCTCGTCGAGGAACACGGTTCCTGTTCCAGCAGTGACCAGAGCACCTTCCTGGCCGTCTTTGTTTCCAAAGAGCTGAGTTTCCAGCAATTCGACAGGGCGAGTTCCGCAGCTCACAGCCAGGAATTTTTCGTCCTTGTTTGGACCGGCCACATGGATTTCGCGAGCGAATAATTCTTTGCCCGTGCCGGTTTCTCCAACCAGCAGGACGTTCGAATTTGTGGCCGCTACTTTGCGAATGGTCTTCAGCAGTTCCTGGAGAGCATGGCTGGACCCCACAACCTGATCAAAGCCCGCGCTGCGGGCCAGGTCGTTGCGCAGTCGTTGATTTTCGCGATAGAGATCCTGGAACTTGAAGAGTCGTTGCAGACGCTTTACCAGCTCTTCAAAGCGAACAGGCTTCACCAGATAGTCGAAGGCTCCGGCTGTAAAGGCTTCAACGGCATTCTCTACGGTCGCGTACGCGGAGATAATCAGCACGAACATCGCTGGATTGATGCGATGAAGCTGGCGCAGGACTTTTACGCCGTCGCCGTCGGGAAGCTGAATGTCACAGATCCCGACATCGTAATCGCGTTCCTGGGCCACACGGATGGCTTCGGCCGCAGTTCCGGCGGTACGGACTTCAAAACCCTCACCCATCAGGAACTCAGCCAGAGTTTCCCGAATGATGGGTTCATCTTCAACAACCAAAATCGACTTTCGCTGAGCGATAGTTCCAGACACGGTCTTCAGACTCCGAACTACAGACGCGGATTTACCAAGCGCCGCACACCAGGGCGGCAGCAGAATTCCGCACAGAACAACCGGCGTTATGGTGTTAAAACCGCTCGGTTTACAAACGAAAAACGCTCGCCAGCGAGACCATTCCCACACGCTGCATCTTCCGACTACCCCGATTGTAGCGAAAACCCTCAGGCAGACGAACTGTGCACACAAATGTCACCCAGGTTTCTGGCACGAAGGCTCAAAATGAGCCATTCAATCGGTAAATCCCGCTCTGCTGCCGTGATTCGAGCCATCGGATAACACCCCTATGGATCCCAGGTTGGGGTGTTTCCCCATGATTCGCGTCGCGTTGACGAGCGGTAGCCGAGTAATCATGATCCCTGCGATCCTCGAATTGTTCCCGTAAAATGTGAGTACCGAGCGACCCATGCGTATCCTTCTGTTGGCCGACATCCATGCAAACTGGCCAGCCTTGGCGGCGATCAATGAGCGATTCGATGCCTGTTTGTTTCTGGGCGACGTTGTCGACTACGCCACTGATCCCCTGCCCTGCATCGACTGGGTACGCAAGTATGCTCTTGCCACTGTGCGAGGCAATCATGATCACTCGGTGGCACAGCGAGTCGTTGTAAAACCGGGGGGAACCTTTCGTCGGATGGCAGCGGCCATGCGACCAAGACACTTCGAAGTTCTGAATGATGAGCACCTCACTTGGCTGGCTCAAATGCCGGTGACTCGTTATCTGACTTTGGGCGATCATCGATTTCTGCTGGTCCATGCCACGCCTCGTGATCCAATGGATGAGTACGTCGGAGACAACGCGGAACAATGGCAGCAGCGTCTGGAGCATGTGGACGTGGATTTTGTCTGTGTCGGCCACACGCACATCCCGATGCAGCTTCAGCTTGAGAAAACTCAGGTGATCAATCCGGGCAGCGTTGGTCAGCCTCGCGATGGTGACCCGCGTGCAGCCTATGCGATTATTGACAAAGGGCAGGTTGAGTTTCGACGTGTCCCTTATGATATTGATCAGACGATTCGCCACATGCGCAGTTGTGGTATCGACGAGAACATCGTGGCGAAAGCGGAAGTCGTGCTCCGCAGTGGTGGCAGCCCCACAGCCTCGGGGTATTCAGAGCTCTGACGCGTTGGCGGCTGAAGAAAGAATGTAGGGTGGGACCAGCGTAACGCCGGCCCACCATCGTTGAAGAAAAATGGTGGGCCGGCGCTCGCGATGCGAGCTGGTCCCACCCTACGAATTCGTCACACTGACGCGAACAAGACTCAAGGCGTGAGAGTTACTTGTCCGTCTCCGTCACGACCAGAACCCAGCCGATATTGCTGACTTCTTTGGGGCGGCTGTGCACAATCACTGGCGACATGGCGGCCAGATGAGATGCTCCGGTGATGGGGTCAACAAACTGTTCCATGAGTTCCACAGAAAGTTCTGGAGTCTCGGCGTTCACGAGTTTCCTGGCCACTGTCAGAACAGAGTCTGCGACGCGAGGAAACTCCGCGTCGGACCTACGATCCTTCAACTTCGGATGAGCGATCACCATTCCTTGGTGATGAGTAATCTGGTTCTCTTCAATCTGAAACAACATCGCATTTTTCTGAACGCCAAAGTCGTCGATCTCCAGCGTCATGGAAAGCAAACCCAGCACTTGTCGTTCGATCGGATTTTCACTGTCCCAAACGGGCACAGAGAATGAAACGACCAGTTTATTCGTCGCGGTGCTCTGATAGACGCACGAAAGATTGACGACATCGCCCTGCTCTGCCAACTTCGGGATCAGATACTCTAGTGGTTTCAAAGTGGCCACACGTGGATCATCTTTCTCGAGGTCATGACCGAGCCCGTGAAAGTAATCGCGATGACGATATTCACTGCCAATGCTGGTGCCTCGCGGCGTACGAGCATACTGCAGTCCGGTATTTGAAAAGATACTCCAATTCGAATTCTGAATCGCGTTGCCACGCAGACCACGATGTTCGTTAAGCCACGCCTGCAACGGCTCCCACAGAGTCTTTTCGCTCGGATTCGCGTTGGCGGCCCTCAAGAGATTCTTCAATGATTCCGACTGCGCTTCGGACTCCAGCAGTCTCCAGCGCAGATCAATTTCGTAGCCGATGGCCTGAGCCATCGTGCGAGCTGTCGTTTCCAGGTTCTCCTGCCGCGCGGTTTGTGCTTCTTTATGGCTGAAGTCAGCCAGTTCACGAGCTGCATGTTCGCGTCGGGCCAGCGTCCCCAGCCATGCAGCGGCCAGTACACTGATCAGGACGACGGCGACAATCCCTAAAGCTGCCGACTGAGCGGCGAACCGATGCCTTCGTACCCAGCGCGAGATTCGTTGAGCGCGAGTCTCACTCAGGACTGATACGGGCTCATCGGCCAGATAATTCTCGACATCTGCCGCGAGATCGAGAGCCGTCTCGTAGCGATCTTTCGGCTGTGCCTGCATCGCTTTCAGGCAGATGGCTTCCAGACTGCGAGGTACACTCCGCACGATCTCCGACGGATGTGTGAACCGCCCTTCAATCACGCGAGTCCGGATTTCATGACCGTTATCACCCGTGAAGGCGGGCTGCCCGCACAGGATCTTGTAGAGCGTGGCGCCGAGACTGTAGATGTCGCTGGCCGGAGTGGGGGCCAGATTGGACGCCTGTTCGGGACTCATGTAAGCCAGTGTGCCAGCTCCGCCACCGGAGGTACTGCTGTTCTGGCTGCCAGCGTTGGGCATCAGAGTCATTTCGCCGCTGTTGCGAAAGCGATCATCGCGATTCACGGGAACCGCCAGACCCCAGTCGACAACAATCGTCTCGCCATACTTCCCCAGCATCACATTCGCCGGCTTGATGTCTCGATGCACGATGCCACGATTGTGGGCATAGGCAACAGTCTTGCAGACTGAAATGAATGCCGTTAGGAGCCGACGAAACTCAAGGCTCGGCTCTGCAGTGCTGCCAGCGGTCGCGCGAACCTGATGACAGCGTTGAATGGCCTCATCCATCGTTTCGCCGTCGATGTAACGCATGTAGTAGAACAGTTGCCCGTTTTCGGCCTGGCCAATTCCATACAGCGGCACAATCCCTGGGTGCTCCAGGCGTCCGGTGACTTCTGCTTCCAGCATAAAGCGATCGCAGCTTGTGCGATCTTTGATCAGACTCTGGTGGATGAATTTGACCGCTACCTGGCGATTCAGTTCGCGCTCCGTTGCACGGTAGACGGCTCCGAGGCCACCTTTGGCATGAAAAATCAGCGAGGTAATCTCACTGGAAGATGTCAGGCTCTCTGTGTCAGTTCCGGTTGTCGATTTGCGGTCTGATTTTCCGCGTGAGGCGAAGTGCTGTTGCTCGATGGCGTCAACTCTGCGCCGCAGGTCCTGCTCAAGATGAGGCGCGTGGCGACATAAGTCAGCGATGGACAAATGCTTTCCCTGCTCACGAGCGCCCTCCCACTGATCGACGAGATCTTCGATCAGAACGGAATCGTTCATTCCGATTGTATTCTCATCAAGTGCCATAGTGATCTGCGACTTTATTGTTTTGGCATCTCGGCTGGTTCACCATTCTGTCGGAACCGTGCGTAATCGAGCCATGGGTCGAGATCTCTCTCGGAACGAAAAATATCGCGGAACAACGTCAGGATTTGCTGACCATCTTCGGGTTCGTCAGAAGCCAGAAGTTTATCCGCCGCTGTCATTCGCTCTGTAATGATTCGGTTACGTTCGCTGTGAGTCAAGAGGGCGTTCTTTTGCGACTTCAGATGACGTTCAGCCAGCATTCTCCAGTATTTCGGATCGCCGATGATTCCGCCTGCTTCAGTTGCGTCGGCTTTTTCGTCGGAAGCCGCAGCCGCTGGTTGAGTATTCGCGCTGCTGAGTGAATTCAACATCTGCTGAAAGAGTTCGATGGATTCGAGAAGATTGCGGTCTTTGTCGCGTTCAGCCTGCAGGGCGGCAATGCAGTCCTTTTCATGGCGATTGCGTCCGTCGCGTTTGCCGCGAGCCATATTCTCGGCCTGTCGCTCAAGAATTGCGACTTCTGCATCATCCAGCCAGCCGCTCACTTCCTGAACGTGTTTGCCTTCCGGATACTGCTCCAGGTAAGGCAGAAGAAACATTCGCTTCGCATCATCAAATTTGACCACAGACGAATCGTCGCCGGTGGCCATCGCTTCTTTGGCTTTCAGGTACAGCGCGTCTTCGTTGGGTCCCAGAACCATCCAGACGGCAGCCGCGATCAGCAGAAAGAAACAGGTGACGAGGAACCATGTTTTTTCATAGAACGCTGAGTTATCTTTTTTCTTCTTTTTCTTCTTCGGCTTGAGTTCACCAGTCTCGGGGTCGACCGTTGAACCCTTGCTCGCTCCTGCCGCCGCCATCGCTTCGGGAGAAACGTCCGAAACAACCTGCTGTGCTTTTTGCAGAATCTCCGTCAGTTCCGTGTGAACCGCCAGAGCGTCATAGGGTCGGTCGTCAGGACTCTTCGCAAGAAGCCGTTCAATCAGTTGATCGAGTGCCAGCGGGCACTCCGGAATTTTTTCACGAACGTTGTAAGGATCATCATTCAGATGCTGCATCAGCATCTCGGCTGGGTTGTCGGCGACAAACGGAGTCTGCCCGGTCAGTACTTCGTAGAGCAAACAACCTGTCGCATAAAGATCAGTCTTGCGTGAGATCGGCACGTTGCCCTGAATTTGTTCGGGGGCCATATAGGCATAGGTGCCCACCGTCTTGCCAGCGGCTGTCAGCGCGGTCGCTTCGGTATCACGAGCGATCCCGAAGTCGCCCAGCTTGATCTTGCCTTTCTTCGTCACGAAAAGATTGGCTGGCTTCAAATCGCGATGAATGATCCCTGCGTTGTGAGCAACCTCCAGCGCTGCGCAAAGCTGTCGGCCGACCTGAACAGCCTGGTCCCACGATAACCTTTTTTTCTTTTTCAAAATATCCTGCAGTGAACCGCCATCAACGAGTTCCATCGCATACCAACGCTGGCCCTGATGAGTTCCCCCACCGTAGTACTTGACGATATTGGGATGAGTCAGTCGCTTGAGAATATCAATTTCGCGCTCGAAGCGTTTGAGCATTTTTGCGTCGCCGGAAAGCCCGGGCGGCAGGACCTTCAGAGCGACCTCTTTGCCGTTTTCAACGTACGTGGCCATGTAGACGATGCCCATGCCTCCGGCACCGATCTGCTTCCCAAGGATGAACGGACCAATCTTTCGCTCAGTCATACTGGAAATCGCCTGACAGAAGTGTCAGTTCAGGGAAAGAAGAGAACTAAAATCTTTGCAATCGGCCTGGTTGCTGTGTTGCACACGAGTCAGTCGACCATTTTGACAGCCGAACAGGTTCGGCACAATCGGTCAGTGACTTCTACGTGACAATCGGTTTTCTTTGTGAGCAGGTAATGGCGAGGATTGGCAAAAATGTGATCGAGTACGTGAAATTCCGGGCGTTTGTAGCTCGAATCACCCGCAGTTGAGCATCTCGGGAAATTTTTCCAAAGTGATCAGAATCGCTGTAAGGTCGGCTCCCGAGCCTGGTATTCCCTTTTGTCGCGAGATTTTGAAGGCAGGAGTTTAGAGATGTTACAGGTACGCAAAGCCCGGGAACGAGGCCACGCCGACCATGGCTGGCTGGATACGTGGCATACGTTTTCGTTTGCCAGCTATCAGGATCCTCAACACCTCCGCTTTCGTGCGTTGCGGGTGATGAATGAAGATATCGTTGCTCCCGGGCAGGGTTTTGGAACTCATCCGCACAACGATATGGAAATCGTGACCTATGTGTTGTCCGGCGCGCTGGAGCACAAGGATTCGATGGGAAATGGCGAGGTGTTGCGGCCGGGTGAGTTTCAGCGGATGACTGCTGGAACCGGGATTACTCACAGTGAGTTCAATCCCTCCGCGACGGAGCCTACTCATCTCTATCAGATCTGGTTGTTTCCAGAGCGAAAGGGGCTGACGCCCGGTTATGAGCAGAAATCATTCTCGGCGGTTGGACGTCACGATGAACTGCGACTGGTGGCGTCTCGCGAGGGGGCTCAGGATTCTCTGAAAATTCACACCGATGCCGCAATCTATCTGGCACAACTGAACGAAAATGGTTCCGTGGATTTCACGATCACTCCCGGTCGATATGTGTGGCTGCAGGTGCTAAGCGGGTCTGTCTCCGTGAACGGCATTGTGTTGTCGCAAAGCGACGGAGTGGCAGTTAGTGGTGAAGA
>CAIXQV010001026.1 GCA_903921605.1 uncultured Planctomycetaceae bacterium
ATGCTGATTACCTTGACTTTGGCGAACTCTGCGAAGAGATGTCAACCGGTTCGCTGGAAAAGAGTTGAGAGACCATCGCTCTCAGATGGTTGATGAAATTTGACCTCGGCCCGTTTCACTCAATTTCAAGGAATCAAACAGATGAACAAGTCTCTTCGCAAGTTGGCGGTTTTCTCGTTGATTGCTTTTGGTGTCTTCTGTTTCGCCCGGAGCATGCCTTCCAGTTTTACGCACAATGGCGTGCATGGAGTGATGCCGCGGGCCGTGGCTTCGATTCATAGTGAACGGCCTGCGTTGCCGGCGGCTTCGAGCGTGAAGACTCGGGCGATTCAGGATATTCGCGTCGGACAGCGAGTCCTGGCGAAGAATCCGGAGATCAGCAATCTCGAACGCCGGGCGCGACGAGAAGAGCCGGAGTTTTCAAACTGGCTGCAGCTTAGTCTGGAAATGCCCAAGTCCGATGGCAGCACCCTGCACATCGAAATGCTGCGGTCCGAAGAATGGCTGCGGAACCAGATCGGGTTTGTGATCGGTGAAGTTTCCTCCGGCGAGCGGCAGGGCGTCAGCCCTCCGAGTGCGATTCCAGCAGCAACTGCGAATGCCAATCTCGCTCCGCCCTCTCCTCAAACCGAAAACCTCCAACCGAAAACGGAGCTTGCTCCCCTCTCTCCTCTTCGCCCGATCTATTCCGACATCGCGTTTGCCTCAGTTGCGGCAGAAGCCGAAGGCGTGGAGTTGGTGGGATTGACGGTCGATCTGGACCTTCCGGAAATGGGAGCCTGCGGCACGGCGGTCATCACGGGAATTTCGACAACTCCTGAGATTGAACAGGGCGAAGGCCAAATTGTCACGGCCACGTTTCGTCATCCGCCGTCCAACACGGTGCTGGATGTCGTGTTCGTCGATGAAGGCACGAGCCTTGATCAGCACGGACTGGCGACGGCTGCTGATCCTGCGGCGTCCGCTGATGTCGTTACGGCTCAGTCAACGCAGACTGAGACTGCCTCGAAGCCGATTGGCGTGACGGACAATCACTTGTTCTGGTCGGAGGATCGTGGTGAGTTCATCGAAATCGGGCGCATGGAAATCGGCGAACGTGTCCGCACGTTATTCGGCGAAACCAAGATCCTCGCCCAAAAACTCCCCCGCCCCGGCCCACCCGCCGAAGTCTACAACCTCGAAGTTCATGAAGAACACGTCTACTTCGTGGGCGATGATGGTGTGCTGGCGCATAACACGTGTGACGAAGTAGCCTCGATTGCAGCACGTGTGCGAGCGAACGTTGCTGCGAGTCGGGCAGCACGAGGCACAAGCGGCTTCAGCGCTCACATTGCGATCGAAGGTATCTATCAGAATGCAACGTTGGCAAACCAAATGGCAAGAGGCAGTGGGTTGAGCAGGGTCTTTGGTCGATTCGGAACCAGAGCCCATACGCATTTTGAAACGCTGAATCTGGCGCTGTCGAATCGCCTTCGAGGTACAGGTGTGCGTGTCATTGCAGAGCAGTTTCGTGACTCGGCAGGCATTGTTTCAAGGATTAAGCGTGCTCCAGGTACTCTTGGAGTCGATGCGCTAGTTGAAGTTAATGGACGTGTAATCCGAGGATTCGACCTGAAGACGGGTCAAGGTTGGTCAAGCACGAAGCAAACCGAAATTGCGCGCCGATTCGGCGTTTTGATTGATCAGATATACAGGCGGTGAACGAATGAAAAATCGAGAACTTATCAAGATCGCAGCGAAAGAGATTACACCGTTGTTATGCTCACTTGGCTTTGAGGCGGAAAAATCCGGTTATCGACGTGTTCTTCCCAATGGTATCGTACATTCAATCGGGATCTCAATGGACGTTCGCAGCAATGAGACGTTTTACGTGACTGCTGGTGTGAATGCCTTGCAAGTTGATCCAAGAGCTTGTGAAGAGAACCACAATGGATGCGTAAGATTGTATGATTTGACACCAGACGGCTTTGGATCCGGCTCGGGGCATTGGCCGTGCGAGACCCGTGAAGCTGCAATTGTAAGCTTTAGGAAAATTGCTGCTCTGATGGAATCTCTCGTTGAACCGTGGTTTCAATCAATTGTAACACTGAGCCAGGCCGCCGAGTTTTTTAACACTGAAGGCCGGATTGGAACGCCAAAACTTTTTTACGAAGACGGAAACCTCGAACAGGCACTGTTTGCCTTGGATGAACGTGAAAAATGGCTGTCCCGACCAATGCCTTGGGAGACCAAAGAATGGAAAGCTGACCAACTCGCAGAAGTTCTTAAGCTGCGTGAAAAGTGGAAAGCAGAACTGGAACGACGTTCAAAATAGTGGAACGCTGAGGTTGTTAACGGCAAAACCAGCATGGGTGTAATCTGGTCAGATTGTTCAGGGTCTGCGTAACAACATGAACACAACACTTCGAACACTTCTCGCAGTTTCACTGGTCGCCTTTGGGGGCCTTTGTTTTTTCAAAGGTCTGCCGTCGAGTGTAACGCGTGATCCTGCGACGGTTGTGATGCCGGGGGCCGTGGCTTCGATTGGCAGCACATCGGATGCATCGCCTGCGGCTGCGGGCGTAAAGACTCGTGCGATTCAGGACATTCGTGTGGGTCAGCGCGTGCTGGCGAAGAATCCAGAGATCAGTAATCTGGAACGCCGGGCGCGACGAGAAGAGCCGGAGTTTTCGAACTGGTTGCAGCTTAGTCTGGAAATGCCCAAGTCCGACGGCAGTACCCTGCACATCGAAATGCTGCGATCCGAAGAATGGCTGCGGAACCAGCTTGGATTCGTAATCGGTGAGGTTTCCTCGGGCGAGCGGCAGGGCGTCAGCCCTCCGAGTGTGATTCCAGCAGCAACTGCGAATGCCAATCTCGCTCCGCCCTCTCCTCAAACCGAAACCCTCCAACCTCAATCCCTTGTCCTGCTATCGCCGCTTCGCCCGATCTATTGCGACATCGCCCTTGCCACAGTTGCAGCCGACGCCGAGGGCGTGGAGTTGGTGGGATTGACGGTGGATCTGGACCTTCCGGAAATGGGGGCCTGCGGCACGGCAGTCATCACAGGGATTTCGACAACGCCTGAGATTGAACAGGGCGACGGCCAGGTTGTCACCGCCACGTTTCGCCATCCGCCGTCGAATACGGTGCTGGATGTTGTGTTTGTTGATGAAGGCACGAACATTGATCAGCAAGGACTCGCGGAGGCAGAGAAACCTTCTCCTGTTCGGCGAGGGTCTCCTGCCCCCGCCGGAATCGCCGACCAGAGGTCTCCCGAAGCTCAGACAGGCCAAAGAAGCACCAGAGACCTGCGGTCAAACTCAAGTGCGGGGTCGGGAGACCCACGCACAACAGCAGGTGCTGCATCGAAGCCAATTGGCGTGACGGACAATCACCTGTTCTGGTCCGAGGATCGCGGTGAGTTCATCGAAATCGGGCGCATGGACATCGGCGAACGAGTCCGCACGTTATTCGGCGAAACCAAGATCCTCGCCCAAAAGCTCCCTCGACCAGGCCCACCCGCCGAAGTCTACAACCTCGAAGTTCATGAAGAACATGTCTACTTCGTGGGCGATGACGGTGTGCTGGCACATAATAATTGCGAGATTGCATTTGGCAACCGAGCGCATGGTCTCTTTGAGTGGGCCGACAGCATTGGCGCCAAGCATTACGGTCAATGGGATCGCATCGGATACAACCCAAACACCTTCAAAATGATCGATGCATTATTGGAGATGGAAGATGCAACCAAGATTCACTTTTCACTCGCAGGTTTGAGGCCAAACGATATTGGCGGAATATTAGATAACGCGTTTAATGCCCGACCGATTGGAGGATCGCTTCCAAGTCCGGCTATTCGCGGGACGGCGGCAGAAATGGGCCTCGCGCTAAATGGGATCGCCGACATGCAGTTCTCGCACAAAGTTCTATTTCACGACAATGGTCGGATCTTGACTGCAGCCGATTTCATTCGTGAACAGTTGTCGTCGCACCTTGTTCGGCGGGCAGATACACGAGAGTGGGCACTTGGCATCTTGCAGAGGTTGCAGTGAAAGTATGAGCAGTCAAGCACATACCCAGCGAATCGTCATGCTATGCAGTCAGTATCAAAAAGGTATTGTCGGTGTTTCCTATTTCGTGGCGGAACTGATGACGATCGAAGCACCAGCAATTGCAGAGGCCGTCATTGCAGCAGTACCGCGGGCGATTCTTAAGGAAATTCTGGAGTTTCTTTATTGGTACCCAGTTACGGAACTGGGGTGGCATTCTCTATCGCTAGAGTCCCCTATAGTTCCTCCGACTGCCTCACTTGAGGAACGCGGAGATATTGAAAGAATTCCCACACAGGCGCATCGAACGAAGGTCGAACAGCTTCGAATGCAGATCAGGGCGCATTTGATGCAAGCCGAGTTTCCGTGTTCATGACTAAGCGATTGTCAATTAACGTGATGTCTACGAAGCTCTGCCGTCATGGCACGTTTCTGTTCAATCGGAACGACACCTTCGTCGGTCGGTCACTGGAGTTGTACGGCGAATGGTGTGAGGCGGAGGTTGAGTTGTTGGCTCAGGTCATAAAGCCCGGCGATGTGGTTCTGGATGTGGGGGCGAATATTGGGACTCATGCAGTGCCGTTTTCGCGGATGGTGGGGGATGGCGGCTGTGTTGTTGCCTTTGAACCGCAAAGGTTGGTGTTTCAGAACCTGTGTGCGAATCTGGCTCTGAACGGGATTTGCAATGTGGTCGCCCATGAAGTTGGAGTTGGGCGTGAAGCGGGGAGGATACCAGTACCGGTGCTTGATCCTCGACAGCAGTTCAACTTTGCGGCGTTGGCGATCTCGGGCCATTCTTCAGGAGCGATGGTGAAAGTCGTCAGGATCGATGACTTAAAGTTGACTCGCTGCAATCTGATCAAAGTGGACGTCGAAGGAATGGAGGTCGATGTACTTGCCGGAGCCGCCGCGACCATTGAACGGTTCCGGCCCGTGCTGTTCGTCGAGAATAATACGATCGAGGGTTCTCGCCCACTGCTGGAGATGTTGCAGTCTCTGAACTATGTCGCCTGGTGGCATATCCGCAGCTACTTCAATCCAGCCAATTTCTTTGGCAACACGCAGAACGTCTTTGAGTCCATTCAGCCGGAAGCTAACCTGCTGTGCTTTCACAAAGGCACACCTGCCGATGTTGACGGGCTGGTTCGTGTTGTTGACCTGGTCGATGATTGGCAGAAGGCGTTGCGACGATCAATATGAGCATCTCCGATCCCAAAGCCTGTGTCGTCCTGGTTCCGTGTGGTGAAGCCATTGCTGCTCCCTGCGAAGACTCTTTGCGAGTCCTCGAGTCCCGAGGCTACGAAGTCCGGCGGATTCGAGGTTTCTCGCAGATCGATGTGGCTCGAAACACCATCGCCAGCAATGCCGTGCGAGATGGGTTTGCAGAAACTCTCTGGATCGATTCGGACGTCGGCTTCAATCCGGATGATGTCGAGAAGCTTCGTAATCATCAATTGCCGATCGTGGCGGGAATCTATGCGAAGAAGGCGAAACGCGAACTGGCCTGCAAGTTTCTCGATGATACCAAGGGAATTCAGTTTGGTAAGAAGGGTGGCCTGATTGAACTGATGTACGCCGCGACCGGGTTTCTGCACGTCCGGCGAGAGGTCTATCTGGACATTCAGCACAAACTGAATCTGCCTACTTGTAACCTCAGTTTCGGCGAAGCCATAGTTCCCTGGTTCCAGCCACTGATTCGAGAATACAAAGGCAACCCATGGTATCTTGGCGAAGACTTTGCATTCTGCGAGAGAGCTCGCCAGGCTGGCTTTAGGATCATGGCCGACACGTCGATCCGACTCTGGCACATCGGCAGCTACCCCTACGGCTGGGAAGACGCCTCGGGACCAACTCTGCGATACTCCGCATTCGAGCTACAGTTCGAAGCCAGCCCCAGCAATCCCACCTGAAACATGTAGCGCAGTTGCATCGTCCAAGCCCTCCCGCAAAAACGCCCGCCCGCAGCACTCACACACGAGTCGAGTTTCTATGGTATCAACAACTCGCCGCGCCCTGTTGCGTCCCCATCGTTCGACGCTCCGGTTGTCACGACCGGAGTGAGGAACCGGAGTTCGCTTCGCTACTTCGGTCCGACACGCTGATGTCGCATCAATCTGATCGCCGGCATCGCTCAAATCTCATCCCCGCGCCTCGTCGAAATGACGACACCAGCCGAATAAAACTTAGCCGCACGAACTACGCTGCCAATGACAGC
>CAIXQV010001027.1 GCA_903921605.1 uncultured Planctomycetaceae bacterium
CGTACTGCTCGCACACACGAGTGTGCATTGGTTCGAGAAGACCCGCATCACTGCCTACAGTTTCGACGTTGACATCCACGATCACCAGCGCATCCGCATCGCTGCCGAACTGCACGTTAAAGGCTGTCCTCAATCCACCATCTCCCATCTTCATGCGGCGAGCATCCGAATCGGTTGTGGACGCTCGCGGCGTGCTTCGCTGCTGCCCTTCACTCTTGCTGGAATTGCGTTTATCCCGGGATTTTTGCAGTTCTTTCATCTGCTCACACGCTTCCTGCAGACGCTGGTTTTTTTCTCGTGCGGCCCGCTCACGAGCAGACTTCTGACGATGCGACGGCGCATCATTCCCCCTGCTGTTTTCATCGGAATCATCATCATCGTCGCCGGACTCCAGCTGTTCGAGATACGCCTGTGCTGCGGCACGCGATTCTTCCAATGTCTCCTGACGACGAAAACTGCTGCTGCCTGCGGAGGCCCTCACGCGCATGCCATCCTGGGCGATCGTCTCCAGCTGCACAAGGCCATGATGATGCAGGATCGCCACAGAATCGGTGAGGATACGTTTAAGCAATTCACGATGCTGCGAACGAAAATCACAGATCGTGTGATAATTGACTGACACGCCTCCGCAGAGATATTCATAAATCACGTCGCGTTCCGTCAGAATCGCAATTCGTCGCCCACTTGTTTCTCCTTCGAGCGTTGCATACAGCCACAGACAGAACAGAATTCGTGGATCAATTGGTGCTCGCCCGACATTGTCTTTCGTGGCTCGGATGTCGGCATAGAGTTCACTGAGATCAAGCGAATCAACAAAGCTCACGACCTGTCGAGCCAGATGATCCCTCGGGACCATCTGATCCAGCGACTTCGTCCGTAATTCCATCTGATGTCGCTCCGGCAACTGCACCCGAGCCTGACCACGCTGCTGAGTTTTTGTTTTCGTGCTCATAAAATCCCTTGTAGCGCACCGAAACCATCTCCACCAGGTCAAATTCTAAAAATAAAAAGCAATGAAGTGAGCACGGGGTCATGCGAGCAATGATCCATGGGCCTTACAAAATTCCATAATACTCAATATTTCTAGTTGTTGTTGTCCGCCATCTTTTTGCCTGCAATGATCAGGTTTATTGATATTAATCAGAAATGGGTGTGGCGCATGTTTATTCTGGGGCGAGTTTTTCAATGAAATGTCAATAATACTTGAGGATTCAGGTGTTTTGTTTCCGTCATATATTTATCCGCAACATTCCATGTTCTACGAAATAACTTGCCACAGGGTACGCAGCTAATTAGTTCATGAACTAATTCGGAGAAGATAAATAGATTCAGCATAAAACCACATAATTGAGGTGTTTTTGATCCGGACCCGAGACAAGACTATCTGATAGCTTGGGGGCAATAGGACATGTGGGGACTATTGGGATCTCGGGCCGTCTGGAATAAGTGTGGGGTACTGTTAATGATTCCTTTACGTCGGTTTTGGCGTTCTATGATTCTTAGAAGTCTCAATCCGGTCAAGTCGCGTAAGCGACGACGGGGTGCGAGATCGTTGACTACGGAGTCACTGGAAAGGCGCGAGGTGCTGTCGGCGAGCAGTTTTACCATCAATACTGCCGACCTCCAGTACATTATGAAGCAGATCGTAATCGCCGAAGACGCGTCAGAAGGCTATACACCAGACACACCGACCAAGTCGATTACTCAATCGATCATGGACACATATGGTATGACCGCTGCGGATGCGCAGATGGCACCGTATGGCCTGCGTACGGTCGATGGCCGTGACAACAGTCTGGTCCCTGGCCAGAGAGACTTTGGTGCGGCGGACACGATGTTCCTGCGCTTGACGGATCCGTCGTACACCAACGAACGCGATGAAGTCCCGTTTGCCAACGGCACCATCACTAATACGGACTACGCCCTGACTGGGAACGTTGTCGATTCCGATCCGCGTATCATTTCCAATCTAATCAGCGATATGTCGATCAACAATCCGGCAGCGCTTCAGGCTTATTTCAGTAACCCATTGGCGCTCGATCAGTTTGCTGAAGATCATCCCCTGGATCCGGCAGACCCGTCTTTGGGTTCTTTTGAGCCTGTCCGACCGGGTGTACCCTTCAACGCGGCTACTCAGCTCCCTGTCACGACCGATGATCTGCAGACGATTCCAAATCAGTCGCCTGATATTGGCCTGTCGCCTGGCTTCAATAGCTGGATGACCTACTTCGGCCAGTTCTTTGACCATGGTTTGGACCTGGTCAATAAGGGCGGCAATGGCACGGTGTTCATTCCGCTGAAGCCGGACGATCCGTTGATCGCCGGGGCAGACGGACAAATGGGGACCGGCGATGATCTTCCACCTCAGCTTCGGTTCATGGCTTTGACACGGGCCACGCCCATCACCGTCGATGGCGTGACCGGGACACAGAACGCGACGACCTCATTTATCGACCAGAACCAGACCTACACTTCGCATCCCTCGCACCAGGTGTTCCTGCGAGAATACGCGACGGTCGCTGGAAGAACGGTCAGTACTGGCAACCTCCTCGACGGAGCGATCGCCGGGACAATTGCCACCTGGGCCGATGTCAAGGCGCAAGCCCTGCAGCACCTTGGTATCCTGTTGACCGATTTCGACGTCCATAACGTGCCGGAACTCCGCACGGACGAGTATGGCAAGTTCATTCCGGATCCAGCAACCGGCTACGCGCAAGTGATCATCGGCGCCGGTGCAGATGGGATTGTCAATACCTCCGACGACATCGTGATTTCTGGAACCCCGACAAACCCAGTGAACCCTGCGGCGGATGGCGCCCTGCGCACCAACCACGCTTTCCTGCATGACATCGCGCACCATGCGTCGCCGGGGATGTATGATACTAACGACGATCGAGTTCCCGATACAAACCAGACGCCGGATGCGGACAACCTGGTAGTGGACGACGGTAGTTCCGCCACCTACGACAATGAAATGCTCGATTCACACTTCGTCACAGGCGACGGACGCGGCAACGAGAATATCGCGTTGACTTCGGTCCACAGCGTTTTTCACTCGGAGCACAACCGCATAGTCCAGGCGGACAAGTTGACGATCTTGCGCAGCGGCGACATGGCCTTCATCAATCAGTGGTTGCTGACCGACCTTACCGCTGCCGAAGTCGCGGCGATTCCCACGGAATTGACGGCACTTACGAGCTACGCCGGCACGCTCAATTGGGAGGGCGAGCGTCTGTTCCAGGCCGCGCGATTCACCACTGAAATGCAGTACCAGCACCTGGTGTTTGAAGAGTTCGCACGCCGCATACAACCGATGGTCGATCCCTTCGTCTTCAATAGCACCCCTGAACTTAATCCGGCGATTACGGCCGAGTTTGCGCATACCGTCTACCGCTTTGGCCACTCGATGCTGACTGGCACCGTCGATCGATTGGACAACAATCTGGAGCTGCTGAACGGAGACACTTCGCAAAAGACACTGTTGGCGGTGTTCCTGAACCCGCAGGCCTACCTTGGCAGCGGCATTGACGCGGCAGAGATCAACGCCAACATCATCCGCGGCTTATCGCGCGACGTGGGCAATGCGATGGACGAATTCGTCATTGAGGACGTGCGTTCCAATTTGCTGGGGCTGCCGCTTGACCTGGCGGCGCTCAACCTGGCGCGCGGCCGTGAAACCGGCATCCCGTCGTTTAACCAAACCCGGGCGGAGCTCTACAACAACACCGGCCTCGCCGACTTGACGCCGTACACGAGCTGGGTCGACTTTGCCCAGAATCTTAAAAATGCGAGCTCGGTCGTGAACTTCATCGCGGCTTATGGCACGCACGAGACTATCACCAGTCAAACTACGCTCGCTGGAAAGCGTGCGGCGGCCACACTGATCGTCCTGGGTGGAGCTGGAGCACCGGCTGACCGCGTTGAGTTTCTGAACGGATCCGATGCCTACGCTGGTGGAAGTGCAGCGGCCGGAGCCCTCGGGGGTCTTAACGCCGTCGATCTCTGGATCGGCGGATTGGCCGAGAAGGCTCCAGAGTTCGGTGGCATGCTGGGCACGACCTTCAACTACGTGTTCGAGGCGCAGATGGAAAATCTGCAATTTGGCGATCGTATGTACTACCTGACCCGCACGCAGGGAACAAACTTCCTCAATCAACTCGAACCGAACACC
>CAIXQV010001028.1 GCA_903921605.1 uncultured Planctomycetaceae bacterium
AGATCTGGTCCTCACGAACGCAGACCTTTCGACCCTGAAGTCAGTGGAAAAACTGACGCGAATTGAAGATCTTCAGGTGGGCGAACGGATTCGATCAGACGCTCCGACTGAGGAATTTGATCTGCAGTTCGGCACGGACATCATTCGTGCCGACTGGCGAAAACTGACGCTCGTTGCACCGAAGCGAGATGGCTCTTCGGCTGAAGTTGTTTTGCTAAGGCCGCTGCAGTGGCTGAACGAGCAGCAGGCCGAAGTTGGCGGGACTGTGTACATCTCTGTTCCGGAATGCGGTATCGATGGGCATGCCGATGTGCTGGCGATTGATCCGTGTCCGCCGATTGAGCCGGCCGGTAATCTCGGTGGGCGAGTCATCACGGGGACGTTTCGGCATCAAGTGTCGGCATCGATCTCGCTGAGCATCGCCGGTCAAGCGGAGCCTGTTCTCTGCACGGGCAACCATCCGTTCTGGAGCGAAGACCGCCAGGACTTCGTCCGAGCCGACTCGCTACAGCCCAAAGAAACTCTCCGCACAACCACGGGCACGACAACCGTCACCTCACTGAGATACGTCCCCGGGGCAACCCCCGTCTACAACCTCGAAATCCATGGAACTCACGTCTACCACGTCGGAACCAGCGGTGTGCTGGTGCATAACAGCTTGCCATGCGACGATTATCTCAAACTTGCAGGTACCGGAGAAACTTTAAAGCTTAAGGGTGTTGACTGGGACCACATAGTAAAGTCCCATGTTGACGAAACTTTCGACGCAGCGTCGCGAACGGGGAAAGATGTGAGCACCGTTTTCAAGGGAACGGCAGCCGAATACAGAAGACTGCTTGAAACAGCACTTGGACAGAAAGGAGTCAGCAATGCAATCAACGAGGCAAGAAAGAAGGGCATTACTACGAACATACCAATTGATGTCGTCGTCAATGGGCAGTCCATGAGACTCTGGGTGAACATGCAAGAACTCACGATCGAGACCTTTCATGCCTTCGGTAAACTTGGTAAGAAGTTTGGGACGAGGTGATTCGATGTATGAATTCACGCTCCCGCTGGTGATTCGGCTAGCATCTGATGGCTTACGCGACGATGACGGCCTCAGAGAAACTGCTGCTTTAACAAGACTCGTTACGCATACGGTCAACCTTCAAAGTGTGTACGAAAGCACGGCTGAGGATTTTCATGTTGAATACCGCCGGTGTAAGCAGCGACTGGCTCTCAAGACGCTGCCTGATTTGCGGAAAGAGAGATTTGATTCGGGCTTACTTCGCGCAGCTGCGCTGCTCTCACTTCGAGAAGCTCTGAAAACCGGAGACACACACTATCAGTATCTGCTCGGTCATGACGGTGTGCCGGAGTCAGTCAAAAGTGCTATCTTCGACCTGCGGCAGATTACTGGCGAGTATGATGTCGCTCGCATCTATGAACAGATTGAAACCGAATGGACTCCGAATACCAACAATTCTTTCAGGCAAGACGTCGTTGTGCTTTACATTATTTGGGCACTTTCGGCAGTACGGCCGCATCACCGTGTGAGTATTTACGAAAAGGCAAACTCCTGTTTAGCAATGGCGGGGTCTTTTCTCCTCTGTTACCTCGCTTCTGGGTGCCTGAAACTTGAAACTGTGAACCGGATGTATCCGGAATTGCAACAGACTCGCGACCAGTTCCAGGTTATGCAGCTTTTCAGCACTTTCAAAGACTTGCCGGGACTAGACTGGTGACCACGCCTGTTTCCAAGAGTCTCAACGATGCTTGAATTACTTCGTCGATATCGCGAGATGCGACCGGCTTCGGTGCTGGTGATTGTTGCTGCGTTGCTCGTTGGGGGCTACAACGTTCATCGAGCGTTGGGGTTTGGTTCGCACGTTGAGCAGGCATCGCTTGCTGCAGAGCATTTGCCTTCGAGCGGCAACAGTAGCTTGGCTCCGTTTGGAGATCCGGTCTTTACGAAGGCGGACGCTTCGACGCTGAAGTCAGTAGAAAAGTTGACGCGAATCGAAGAGCTTCAGGTAGGCGAACGTATTCGTTCAGACGCTCCGACGGAAGAATTTGATCTGCAGTTCGGCAGTGAGATCATTCGTTCGGACTGGCGGAAGGTGACGCTGGTCGCTCCCAAGCGAGATGGCTCTTCGGCTGATGTTGTTTTGCTACGACCGCTTCCATGGTTGACTGAGCAGCAGGCCGAAGTTGGCGGGACCGTGTTTATCTCTGTCCCGGAATGCGGCATTGATGGACATGCCAATGTGCTGGCGATTGAACAGTGTCCGCCGATCGAACCTGCGGGTGATCTCGGTGGCCGAGTCATCACGGGGACGTTTCGGCATCAGGTGTCGGCATCGATCGCACTGTGCATCGCCGGGCAGGCGGAGCCGATCCTTTGCACCAGCAACCATCCGTTCTGGAGCGAAGACCGCCACGACTTCGTCCGCGCCGCCTCGCTGCAACCCAATGAAACGCTCCGCACAACCACCGGCACGACAACCGTTACGTCACTGAGCCACATCCCCGGCTCAACGCCCGTCTACAACCTCGAAATCCACGGCACCCACGTCTACCACGTCGGATCCAGTGGCGTGCTGGTGCATAATGGAAACGATCTGTGTCCAGATGCAGAGGCGCTGTTCAATCCGTTGTTGCGGACAAAGACACTTGTAACCGTTCTGGAGCCTGGCCAAACGATCTATGGTTTCGTTACGCGCAAGGGTGAAGTTCTAGCCCAAGCTGTGGTAAAGGGTAAGGCTGGTCATGAACAGATGGCGAATCAACTGGCGGTCTCTGGGCTGCTCGCGAAAATCAAGTCCGGTGAAATCATCCCGTTCACCGTAAGCAAACATAGTCAGACTGGACAAATGGCAATATTTGGATCCGGATACTTCGGCAACTGGAACATGTCACAGTGGCAGAAAGAGTTGATCGGCAAGCTTTTCAAGTAGGCGGTTTTGAGGCAGTCATTGATGGACAGAAATCTTGCAACTCAGCTTTGGAAATCTGGGTTTGATGGCCTTTCACCTTGGATTTCTTCCCTCAACGAACAAGTAGGGAAGCCCATTGTGCAAGCAAGCTCGCTGGAATCCTACGCGACAATGCTGGTGTGTTACTGGCGAGACAATCAAGCTGCAAAGGATGAACACTGGAGTCTGTTTTTCGCAAATTTCTATCGTGAAATGAGCGAAACTTTGAACTTGATGGAGGTTCCCTACAGCGACCAGTTGTCGTCAAAACTGGTTCCGGTATTGCGGCATTTGTTTCAGCAGAATTATGAGAATCAAGATTCACCACCACCGGACTTTGCTTCAGTGATGATCGAATTGCTAGTTGGCTTTATGCTGTTGCGACAATTGTTGGAGGCATTTGCACTCGGGAAAGGTGATTCGGTCCCGTTCAAGATGATGTCGGATCAAGCAGGTGACGGCTTTGTTGATCACTGCTGTTCAATAATCCCGCTTCGAATCCCGCCGATTGATGGGGCATCGCTTGCAGAAGCGACAGACCTTTTCATTGGCTTCCTTGAAAACTGTAGCACACGGCCTTCCTCTCTCGATTGAGATCCTTCAATGCTTGATTTGCTTCGTCGATATCGCGAGATGCCACCGTCATCGGTGCTGGTAGTCGTAGCTGCACTGGTGTTTGGGGGTTACAACTTTCACCGAGCGTTGGGGTTTGGTTCGCATGCTGAGCAGGCATCACTCGGTGCAGAGAAGTTGCCATCGAGCAGCGGCAGTAGCTTGGATCAGTTCGGAGATCTGGTCCTCACGAACGCAGACCTTTCGACCCTGAAGTCAGTGGAAAAACTGACGCGAATTGAAGATCTTCAGGTGGGCGAACGGATTCGATCAGACGCTCCGACTGAGGAATTTGATCTGCAGTTCGGCACGGACAT
>CAIXQV010001029.1 GCA_903921605.1 uncultured Planctomycetaceae bacterium
AAACGATGGGTGAGCTTCGTGTGGTCGAGCCCAAGCAAGTGCAGCAGTGTTGCATGTAAGTCATTCGCATTCACTTTGTTCTCAACCGCCTTGTAGCCGAACGGATCGGTGGCGCCGTAGTGGAAGCCTCCTTTCACTCCGGCGCCAGCCATCCAGATGGTGAATCCATTGGGATTATGGTCGCGGCCTTTGTCGCCCTGAGAATCTGACGTTCGGCCAAATTCGCCTCCCCAGATTACAAGTGTCGAGTCCAGTAGTCCCCGTGCTTCCAGATCAGCGAGCAGAGCTGCTGCGGGCCGGTCTGTATGCAGGCCACACGATCGGTGATTTGTCTGCACGTCGCTGTGGCAATCCCACGGAACGTCGTTGACACTGCCATCGCCCCCGACACCCTTGCCGGCAAAAATCTGCACAAACCTGACACCTCGTTCGACCAGTCGTCGAGCAAGCAGGCACTGGCGTGAGAACGTGGCACATTCGGGATTATCCATGCCGTAGAGCTTGTGGATGGATTCTGATTCCTTCGTCAAATCCAAAGCCTCGGGTGCCGCCATCTGCATACGATAGGCCAGCTCAAAAGAATTAATTCGCGCGGCAAGATCGGCCTGCGTCGGCCGTGTAACGGCGTGCTTCTGATTCAGCTCACGAAGCAGGTCCAACTGAGAACGTTGCTGAGCATCCGAATGCTTTGCATCTCGAACGAGGTTATCAATCGATTCCTTTCTACGAGCATCCAGGGTCATCGCCTGATAGGTCTTCGGAAGGAACCCGGCCGACCAGATCTGATCATCACCTCGTGGTCGCGTATCGTGGAGTACCACAAACGACGGAAGACTTTGATTCTGTGATCCAAGTCCGTAAGTCATCCACGCCCCAAGCGCTGGCAGACCGGGGCGATTCGTTCCGCACATCAATTCGAGTGACGCGGGCGCGTGATTGTTCTGCTTGAGATGCATCGAATGCAGAAAGCACATCTTGTCCACGTGCTTTGAAAGATGCGGAAACAGATCTGACACCCATGATCCGGATTCGCCGTGCTGAGCCCACGCGAACGGTGACTTAAGACACTTCCCGCTGGTCGTGAAGAAGCCCGTCTTGGGGTCTGAGCCCGCTAACTCCTGACCATTTCGTTTCTGAAGCTCCGGTTTGTAATCCCATGTATCCACCTGAGACGGCGCGCCGGTCATGAACAACCAGATAATGGACTTCACCTGACCGGGAAAATGCGGCGGTCGCAGTGCGAGCGGGTCTGACACTTCCGCGCCTCTGGCTGTTTCATTCTGAAGCATGCTGGCCAGCGCGACGGATCCAAAGCCAAGACCGGCCTGCTGCAAAAAATTGCGGCGAGCAGGCAGGGTGATTTCGCCAGGCGAGTAAAATCCGAACATCTGAACATTCCTCAAACAGATTCACAACATCTAACTCACGCAACTGCTCAGGCGGCGGCGACTTTTGATCAATCGATGTAGACAAACTCATTCAGACACAACAGCACATGACAAAACTCAACCAGTGCTCAATCTGTCGCGTCGGGTGATTCGCCGCCCGCTGCGGCTCGCTGCTGATCAATGAAAGCCAGCATCATGGTTTGCTCTTCGTCCGTTGGAAGACGAGCAAACGTCAATTGGTAACCTTGCTGAACGACCGAAGATAACGAACCATCGCCCGCGGCTTTAATTCGTGCAGACAGTTTTTCAGCCTGCTGTCGCACCAGCGGCGAATTCATCAAAGCCAGAGCCTGTGTCGGCACAGTTGTTACGCTGCGCTCGCCGATACTTTGAGTCGGCTCCGGAGCATCGAACAATGTCATGACCGGCAATAGCTCACTGCGTTTCACTCGCAGATAGACACTTCGTCTCTGAGTATTATCAAGCACGCTGGGACCGTACATCGTGCCATCCAGGTTACCACCAACGGCCAGCAACGCGTCACGTATCGTTTCGGCCTCCAGTCGATGAGGCTGATAGTGCCATAGAAAGCGGTTGGCGGGATCAATGGCGAGGTTCTCTGCGTTGACCTCGTGAGACTGCTGATAAGTTTCGCTCAGCAGAATCGCACGATGAAGCGGCTTCAGCTTCCATCCCCCTCGCACCAGTTCACCGGCAAGATAATCGAGCAATTCCGGATGCGTCGGTTTGTCGCCCTGAAATCCAAAATCGTTCGGGGTCCCGACAATGCCCTGGCCCATGTGATGCTGCCAAAGTCGATTCACGATGACTCGTGCCAGCAGAGGACCCGCACCACGCTCCACATCCGTCATCCAATTGGCCATAGAAACACGTGGATGCTCGGCCGATGCGGATGCAGTTGGCTTGGCCGGTTCGGGACTTCGCCACAGAACCTGCAGGTATCCCGGTTCTGCTTTACCCTGTTTGTTATCGACTTCTCCACGACGAAGGAAAAAGATGTCCTGACCACCTGCGACCGTTGTATAAACCTCCTGCAGATTCGGACGAGGAGCCGCGGCTGCATGGTCTCGTACCGGATTGAATTTGCCAGCCGTTTCCAAATCATACGGCGCGAACCAGCGAGCGAGTGAGACTTTGACAGGCTCCGGCATTTCGCCTTTATGTGATTCAGCGACAGCCCTTAACTCTCCGACATGCTGTGGCGAAACATCTCCTGCCCAGGTCGCAGGATTGGGCTCGACGCTCGCCGATATTCGAAGCCGCCCGATACCCATATCCACAAACTTCAATTCGACGACAAGCTCCGTCCCATTCGGAAAACCAGCCAGCGGCGACTCCAGCTCAAAGACCGCGGCGTTATCTTTCTTTGCCGTTGCACGCACAACCCACGCCGTGCCGGGATTTCCGTCGACAGCGTTGATGATTGGTTGCTTGTCATCCTCGAACGCAGCAAAGACTGGTTTCAGTTTCAAAGTTTGAATCGCCGTCGGATCCTGCGAATCCAGCGGTCGCGCAGTGACGGTGATCTCCGCCAGCTGAAAACTCCCATCAGCGTTCAACCCTGGGCCTCGCTGCGGCAATGACTTGTCTGTCAACGCATCCAGTCGGAGAGACTGGATATTCTTCTGATGCGTATCAAACGTCAGACGGTATGCCTCTTCATTGCGCACGTTTCTGCGTTGGCCTCGCTGACGAACATTCGCCCCGGACTCAGTAGACCATCATGTGCTATCATTCCATTCGGAAGAACCTTGAGCCATGAACGTTCGGCTTCTGTTGTGATGGCTTCCAGAGTCTGCCAGCGAGTTGTCTCTGGTTGATTCGCTAATTCTTTATCACGCCAGGCAATAAAGCGAGCGGGCAGCTCATTCGCAGCAAATTCGTTCAGCGCAGCGACCAGCGGTTCATGATCAGCCTTATGTTTTTCAAGGGCTTTTTCCGTCGCAGCTTCATCAAGGTCCAAAGTCCGCGGACCATGGGCCGTTGTCGCAAGAGATGCTGCCAGGGCGTAGTAATCCTGATGTGGAATCGGATCATACTTGTGATCATGACAGCGCACACAGCCAAGTGTCAGCCCGAGCATTGAGCCTCCGATCGTCATCATCATG
>CAIXQV010001030.1 GCA_903921605.1 uncultured Planctomycetaceae bacterium
AGACCTCGGGTCCATCAGACGCCGGACAAGCTGATCAATCGGCGTTTCGTTCACATACTTCAGCGACGGGGCTTTGAGAGTCGAAGCTTCTGCAAGGCCGGAATGACAGGCCGAACAGCGCATCGCGTCGGCCAGAAGTCTTCCGGACTCCTGATCCCCGGCTGTCGTATTGGGTGCCTCATGAGTCAACACATCGGCTGGCAAGGGTTCCAATGTAAACTCCGGAGATGACCAGAAAAGCTGGAGCCTGGCATCAACATTGACTGTGCGTTTGAAGGAAATCTCCAGAAGATGATCGCCCGCCGTCAGTTCGATTGGTTCAGCCGAATGAAAGAGATTCTCTCCTTCCGACTGCAGCGCCAACTTTCCGTTAACAACGATGGTCAGTCGTCCGGACACCATCGCGTGGAAGGTGTGTTTTCCCGGCTGACGAACCAGAAGGCGGCCCTGCCACTTTGCCTGATAGTCGTCCCCGAGTCGGCTGTCCGGCGAAGAATCAGTCCAGTCAAACGCAATCCGATCGTCAACTTTCTGAACGATGGATATTGAGTCTGAAAAGAGACCGGCTAAGCCGGGGCGAGTGGTCTCTTCGTCGGACAGGGCCGACTGATCAACACCACAGAGCAGTATCAGCACCAGCGCGACGTGGGTTGCAGGCGGAATTGATCGACTTTGCATGGTTTCAGGCTCCGGTATGCACAGAATCGGTGACGCCGAACTCTAGCACAGACAGCGGCAGTCCTGAATCGGGAACCAGAGCCGAAACCCCTGTGGAAATCAGATGTACGGACGAACCGTTGAACGATCTGTCTTCTGGCAGCACCGGCGGCAGCCGTCCGGTGCCCCTGTGATTTCACGGGCCCACACCGGGCAGTTCGCGATGCTCCGCTGGTTTTTCAATCGCTTCACTAAGTGATGATGCTGAATGGGCGACTAAAGCAGCAGGTTGCCACTCCAACGGCTTACTGGCCGCAGCCGATGCCTTACAGCCCACTCCTGTCAGGCGGCCTGAGCTTTCGCCTCGGATGCACAGTCCATCACGTTGTCTGTGTTGCGAAGATCATCAGCAAAGCACAGCGATTTTCTGGCTACGCATTCCTTGCCGAGGTTACTGAGCTGGTACTGGAGCCCCACACTACGGCCCGTGAATTCGAACTTGATGAGTCCCTGAGCAATCAAAAAGCCATGAATCGAAGTCAATGATGAGGACTCAAGTCCTGGCACTTCGAGAATTCTGTCCAGCCAGCCAGCATAGTCTGTGTTTGTCGCTTTGGCAGCCAGGTCTCGCACAGCATAACACTCAAGAACTGTAAGACAGTTCTGATCAAAGGTGTCTGGCGGTGTCTGCGTTGTGCTCATGCAAATCTGTATCGACAGGATTCGTCATTGCTTTCAGCAGACGAAGTCTCCGTGGCATGATCGTTACGTTCGTCAAGTACTCTTTGATCGGAAAACGGCATTTTTCGATCGCACCCGCGACGGAACTTCTCGGCATCTGCGGAACCTGCAGGCGACATTTCCTGATCGCGGTGAAAATCTCCCGAGAAACATACTGGGGGATTACAAAATTATTCAAGCAGGAGTTCGTGGAGTTTAATGCCTCCCGCTTTCTGCTCCACCTCGAAAAACTGGACGCGATCCGTCGCATCAGTGAAGGCATTCGGAGGAACCATGACGGACCATTTACCATGGCTCGTCGGAGCAACGGATGTTCTTGTTGTCGCCTGAATTCTGCCGTTGACGGCGACAGCAAGAATTGCCGGTTTGTCAGCCGACGTCGTACCGCTTACCTGACCCTGATAATAGCAGGGAACCAGATTCTGCTCGCCAGCTTCAGAAGACAAACGTCCTTCGCTTAAAGTGAGCGTAAGTTTCGATTCCGCCGAACTCAGAAGTGGCGAAGACTCTCGACCAGACAACTCGGGAAGAAACTGCAGGTCGGTAAATTCTCCCTCAACACCTTTGCCAAAAACTTTATGAAGCCGATCAACGTATTCGAATCGACCGGGGAACGCGGCTTCAAGAATGATCGTCGGGGTGGCGACGACAGTCTTTCTTGGTCGCTCCGCCACTGCAGACAGGAGCGATTCACCATCCCAATTTGAATCCTTCGGCACTCCCAGAACGTCTGCAATCGTTGGGAGAATATCTATGGTCTCCACGTTTCGATCAGAGATCATCGACTTCGTCTGATGCGGATACTTGATGAACAACGGAACAGGAATCAGGTCAGAAAGAGTTTCCCCCTGCGGATCTCGTCGGCTGCATCGAGCCCGAAATGCGAAACCATGATCAGCCGTGACAACGATCATGGACTCGTCGAAAAGTCCTGTTTCTTCCAGCCGATCAAGTATTCTGCCCAGACAAAGATCGGCAAACCGGACCTGAAGCAGATACCTCTGCCATCCTTGATTGACCAGCCACTCATCATCGCCCCAGGAGCCTGAATCCTCTCCGGGTATCGCATCCGGGCCAATATTCATGCGTCTGTATAGTTTTCCGGAATCAAGCCGTGTCCATGGGTCATGTGGTGCAGAAATATGCAGGAATCGTAACGCGGGTTGTGCAGATGGCCTCAGACATTTAACGAAATGATCCACTTGCAGATCCTGATCCGCATCCCACGGGTAGACAATTTTCCCGTCCAGAGCTTTCGGGTCGGCCAAAGTTGGCGGCAGAAGGCGAAACCATTCTCGGGGTACATCAATGGCCAGTGAGTCCATCAACAGGGGCAGGCACATCCTTTCATAGACACGAAGTACAGTATCCAATAAATCAAGAGTCTGGCGGGGAATACTCGCCTGGCGATCCATCCGCTGAAGATGCTCCGGAGCAAGCTGAGTATACGGTTCAAAGATCGACTGCTGAAATTGTCGCGAGTTATCGAGGAGCCTGAACAGA
>CAIXQV010001031.1 GCA_903921605.1 uncultured Planctomycetaceae bacterium
CACAACCTCAAGCGTCTGCAGATTCTTGTTGAGTTGCTCCTGCAGTTGTATCAGGCGTTCTTCCGACTCCGTCATTTGCAGCAGCGTCCGCCCCAGTCTGTGCAGCTCTTCAGCCTGACCTGCGGATGACAGCGTCGTCGCCTGCATGGCGTTCTGCCACGCATCAACGCGATCGACGAAGGCCATCATCGTCGTCTGCATTTGCTGCGTGAACGCCTGAGTACTCTGGTGCAATGACGCCGCGTATTGATCTCGCGACACGTCGATGCTTTCGCGATGAACCTGAAGAGTTTGCTGCGTTTCCTGATTCAACGCCTGAGCCAGCGTATCCGTCTGCTGAGTAAGAGACTGAGCCCAGTCCGTCTGCAGAGACATCAGATGCCGATTCCAGAACTCCGTCTGTTGCGTCAGCATCTGAGCCGTCCAGTCGGTCAGTGCCGGGATCCCGGTTGCCTGGTTCGTAGTGGTTTCCGTGGTCAGCGATGGAACCAGCTGATCGATTCCGAACTGTTCAATCTCGTTAAGATTGTTCTGTTCGCCTCGCTCAATCAGGAATGTGCCGAAGACCAAAATCATGGACATCCCGAGAGCCTGAGCTGTCGTATCAAACGCAACAGCAAGACCAGCGGTGACTTCCGGAAGTGATGAATCCAATTGCTCCGGCGTCACGTTGGCAATGGCCATCGTGATCCCCACGACGGTACCAAGAAAGCCCATGATCGGGACGGCCCAGGTGACCGTTCGAATCAACGAGTAGCTCTGCAGCAGGCGATCGGACGCAAGGTCGGCAAGGTATCGCAAGTGGTCTTCAAGTCCGCTGCCGTCTTCTCGATTACGCACATAGTGCAAAACCTCAGTCAGCCGTCGCGCCAAAGCGGTTCGAACAAACCCAAGCAGATGGTTCTGTTTCTGCCAACTTGAAATCGAATCGACGACTTCATTCGATGATGATTTCCTGGTCGCCCAGCCACCCTTCGTCGCTAACTCCGCAATGGATCGAATGGCTCGGCGTTCGCCTGGCAGAGCGACAAATTTGGCCGCAAGAATGCCCATCCCAACGAAGAACATCGCTGAGGTTACATACTCCAGAGGATGCCCGCAGAAATACCGCTGGACAAACTCAGGTCCTCCGGCAAATGGCTTCGCAGCCAGCGGAGCCACGATGTAGAAGACTACCGTCACTCCCAAACCAATCAGCATCCCGGTCATGGTCGAGGTGTTTGATGGGGGACGAACAGTCTGCGCTCCTGCGACATTTGACGACGGCAGAGCAGGGGATGTTGGTTTTGATGTGGACACGAGGAAGTTCCCAAATCAGTGCTGATTAAGGTGACAGGTCGTTCGGCAGAATCCGCCGAAGCTCCGCGCAGGGCGCGGCCCTCCAAGTGTTACAATCGTCATGGCCGTCAAAGTCGGTTGAGTCCAACTTTGGTAATCTCGGTAACGGGGAGATCTTTGCCGTCTGTTTCGGCCGCACAAACTCCGGGCGTAAAAAATCCGCCGTGTGTTTCCAACACGGCGGATCTGTCTCTGATCATTCAGAAGGTGAGTTCAGCTCAAGAACCTACCAGCCTCGGCTATCATCAGCCTGAGCTATCATCAGTCTCAATTGCCAAGTACGGGCATATCAAAAACTGGTGGACCACCAAGCCCCGGAACAGCGGCTCCATCAGCTGGCTTAGGGTCTTCCTTCGGACCAACCACCGCATCTCGAGTCAGCTTGAACTTCTCAAAGCTTTCAGCAGAGATCACGTAGTACCAGGCACCGAATCGGGAAGACAGCTCGTCGGCCTTCTTTTTGCCTTCCTTCGCTTTGCTTTCCCAGGCCTTCAAGGCACCTGCGAAACCAGCCTTGGCGGCTTCGTATTCACCCAGAGCCTGATCGTACTGCTTCTGAGCTTCTGCTTTTGGATCAACAGGTGGCTGAGCAGGTGCTGCTGGTACTTCAGCCGCAGGCTGTTCGCCATCAGCCGGCACCGGTTGACCTTCCTGCGCCGGAACAACGGCCGCTGGCTCAGCAGGCTTTGCTTCTGCCGCAGGAGCAGCATCCTGAGCTGGAGCCGCAGGTTCGGCAGCGGCTGGTTCAGCAACCGCTACAGGCTCAGCGGCCGCCGGTTCATCACAAGAACCAGGATCCGCCGGCTTCTCAGGAGCAGCCTCGGCAGCCTTTTCTGGAGCAGGCGATTCTTCTTTTGGCGCGGCATCGGCAGCCGGCTTTTCTTCTGCAGCAGGTGCATCTTTGGGAGCATCCGCGGGTGGTGCATCGGCTTTAGGAGCTTCTGCTGGAGCATCCGGCTTTTTGTCTTCTGCTGGAGCTGGAGTCGCTTCTTCATTCAGGATCGCTGGTTTCTCCGGAGCAACAGGCTCGGTCGGCTTTGGCCCCAGCAATGATTCGTCATAGTCGACCTTCACCAACAAATAACGGCGTGGACCCGATTCCGAATCTTCTGGCTTGTCCTCCGGCTTGGCAGCATCAGCCTCTGCGCCTTCGGCACCCTTTTCGCCATCGGCCTTGGCTTCTCCACCTTCTGTTTTGGCTTCGCCTTCAGCCGGCTTCTTGTCATTGAGACCAGTCTCTATGTCCTTCGCGGTTCCTCGAGCGATCTCACCGAAGTACAGCGTGTACCGCACTCCGTTGTTTGTGCCCGCAAGCAGCTCGCCTTCGTTAGAAACCAGCTTCACCTGATTGTTTTCACCTCGAGCAATATAGAACCCCTGTCGCTGCATATCAGTCTGCAGGACCTGACGCATCAATGGATTCTGAGCAACCTCAGATGAAACAGTCAGGTCCGCATTCAATCCTTCTGGCTTTGGACGAACACCAACGATCTTCAGCTGGTCCAGGTTCTTGGTGATATCCGTAACAGCCGCTTCCTTCAGCGACTCGATGTCCGGATTCAAACCCTTCATGTCCCACTTGCTGGTGGTCTTGTCTTTCTGGAAATCAAAAACTTCGCCTTGAAGAATCGCGCCTTGCTCCTCGTCGACGGAATACTGATCAACGGTGACCTTAACGATGTCATTCTGATTCAGCTTCAACAAGTCCGGCTCAATCCAATCACTGAACTTCGCTGACAGATCAGCATCCAGCTTCGCAATAAAGACCGGGTTCTTATCCGGCTGACGAACGTAAAAGTGCTTTTCTCGCCCTTCTACCGCTTTGCCGACGATCAGATCAACAAGAGGGTTACTGCTGTTGTCTCGCAGCGTAATCCGGGTTCCGCGTGTTTCTTCTTTTTTGTCATCAGCTTCTGGTGCAGCGGCTGCCACCTCAGCCCCCGGATCTTCAACACCATAACGAGCCCAGTCGTCTTTGCTGCGACTTTGCAGAGCAACCTTTTTGATGCCGATCAGTGACGCAGCCGTTTTGGCCAGACGCTCTGCGGCTTCAGCCGGATAGTCATGGTGCGACGGAATGACCCAGAAACCTTTGTCATTCTGCTTCACTGAGAACGAAAGCGGTTCACGAGTCTCTGCATCGTACTTTACGACACTGAGTTCCATGGCTTTCATTGGATCGTTGAAGTCCGCGAAGAACGCCTGACCGACGTCAGAGAATCCCTCGACGGCAGCAGGCTGATTGGCGAATCGAACACCCACCGCGGCAAGAGCAGCAACCGCAGCTACTCCAACGAATACCATAGTTCGACTTGTCGCGTTCATGGAAAAACCTGATTAACAAAAGACTGACAATGAGAAGAGTAATGCCACAAACAACCGCACTTCAGTAACAAGCTTCATCGAGGCGAACCAGACTTGAGACCGGTCCACCCCACAAAGCCGATACCGACATGCCTCGGCATCAGCTCTTTCTTCGATTGGGGTTAATGGACTGCTGCTCAGCAAGGTTACGAAGCCCGAGGAACAACATTCCAAAACAGACCGGCAGGATCGCCGGAATAATGCAGGCTACGATCTTCACGGTACTTTCGACTCGACGAATCTCTCGCTTCATCTCAAGTCCTGACTTACGAACACGAGAATTCAACTGACGTTCGAGCTGCTCTTTCTGCAGTTCGAGCTGTCGATTCAACTGCTGTTCTTTCTGACGCATCTGCACGTCCTTGCTGCGAGCATCCAGTTCAGCGTTCTCTTCGATCTTTTTGATCTCAGCTCGAAGCTCTTCTTCAGCTTTCTTCAGAGTAGCGTCCATCTGGTCCTGAGCGTCCTTCTCTTCCTTGTTCAGATCCTTTCTCATTGAGCTGGTCTGATCTTCGACAAACTTCAGAGTTCTCAGACTTGCTCGACGAGACCGCAAAGGAATGAAGGTCTCATCACCGGCCAGTGCGTCCACAGCATTCAGAACGAAGGTCACGTTATCGAACTTAACGCCCAGCATTCCACGGTTACGCTCAAGGAAGAACCAGTCTGTGATCATGTCGATATCGGAACATAGAATTACGTTTAGCGGCGACTCCGCCGACTTATTTCGGATCTGAGCGGCGATCACATGCGAATCATTATCGTCGCGACGACGAGGATTCGGATTGATTTCAACTGACTGCCCCCCGGCAAACGGATTGAATGATGGAGCAGTGTAGTCTTCCCAATCCAGCAAGCCGGACTCACGACTCGTTCGCAGCAGCGGAATGAATTCCTGCTCTTTGCGACCCGCACGATCGATGATCGATCCAGGATACAGCATCACCAGATCCTGCAGGCTCTTCGAGACTGTGCTCTCTTCACCAAATGGAGAAGACTGGTTTCCAGTGCGAGAAACGAACACATATTCCGGTGGCAGCGTGCCAAATTCGTTGTGCGGATTGTTGCGGTCATAAACAACCTGACCGTTATCCCATTTCACGTTCAACAGATTCATCAGCGACGTCGCTTCGCCACCATCGGCCTTTTGCTCCGGTGGTGGACCACCGCCAAACATGCCGCCGCCCCCACCAGGCTTTGGCAGCTTAGGAGCCATCGCCAAACCAGCCTGAGACTGAAAGACAAACGGGCAAGGGTCATCAAAAATCAAAGTCGGCTTTCCGGCCTTGACGTATTCGACGAGGTTATCCATCTGCGGCTGAGTCAGCGAAGAAGGCATCACCGCAACCAAAACATCAAAGCCCTCAGCAGACTTCTTGTCCTTTTTATCAGCGGCCGCCGCATCATCCTTTTTCTCTTCAGCATCCTTAGCGGCGTCTTCGCCTTCCTTCTTCTCTTCAGCCTTCTCGTCATCAACCAAAATGCGATTAGAAGGATTGACGGCGATGACCTTGTACTGCTTTTCCAGTTCTCGAACGATCTCCCACTTTCCGCCGCCTTCACCTTCGGAGGTTGCTCGAGCATCGGTGACCAGAACACCCACGGTCAAACGCTCTTCCTGAGAGACAGTTCTCAGTGATCGAGTTAGCTCATATTCAATCGGGAGCCCCTTACCAAAGAACGGGATTACCAGTTCATCAGTCGAACTCTGAATAAACGCCCCAAGAAATACTTCTGCCTCTTCGCGTTTGCCGTCTCGTTCATACTGCAAACGGACAGGTTCAATTCCTAATGCTCGAGCCTGTTCGGCTTCTTCACTGAATGGCTCAACCGCAATATCCCGCCATGTAATTGCACCGCCGCTGCTTAATTCAAACTCACGCAGCAATCCGCGAAGCTGACGGCGTGTTTCGACATAATCTCCCGGTACGTCCGGGCTGATAAACGACTGAATTGTGATCCGCTGAGTTTCCTTCAGACCTTGCAACGTAGTCTCTGTAGCAGAGGAAAGCGTGAAGAGATCTTCTGCCGACAAGTCCGCGCGAGCCGGATAGGTCCAGAAGATTGACATCAGGCTCGCGGCCGTGATCAGAACGCAACCAGTTCTGATCGCAAACTGCATCCCCATACCGACCTGCTGTCCTGCTGACCAGCGACGTCGCGATATCACAATCAGATTCAGATACAGCATGACCGCTGCAAAGAACACAAACCAGGCGATCCCGGTGAAGGGTAGAACGCCGACACTGAAATCCTGCAGTTGCTGCTGAAGACTCATAGAAGTCAGACGATTCCGAAGGTCATACAGCTCAGCCCCCTTGCCGAACAGACCATAAATCCACTCCACAACATCCGTGACGTAATACAACATCACAGGTACACAGCAAAAGACGACTCCCAGCACGAACGCGACGGTCGAGCTGTTCGTCAAAGAAGAAGCCAGCATTCCGGCAGCAAGCAAGGCACCACCAGCAAGCAGATATCCCACATAGCTGCTGACTACCGCTCCCATGTCCGGCGAACCCAGCCAGATCAGAACAAGAACGTTGACCAGCGAAAACGCCAACGCAACGGAATAGACGCCGAACACAGCTAGATATTTTCCTGCCAGCACTTCGATTTCTGTGGACGGCATGGTGAACAGCAATTCGTCTGTTCCCAGCTTTCGCTCATCAGACCAGGCTGCCATCGTAATCGCCGGGATCACGAACAGCAGCAGCCAGGGAAACCCGGCAGTCAACTGATCCAGGGTTGCCTGATTAGCGGCAAAAAAGGAAGCCGAAAATGCCATTGCGGCCGAGGCTACGCAGAACACCAGGATAAAGAGATATCCGAGAATCCCAGAGAAGTAACTGCGGAAATTCCGCTTGGCTACTGCCAGAATTACATGACTGCGAAACATGCACACACCTTCGCTCTGGATAAGGATCGGAAATCTGCGAGCCGACGTTTTAATTGAGTCCTATAAAACTCAAAACGGATCAGCAGACTGTGTATCAAATGAAAAAAGTCGTGGTCTCAATCACGCAGCACTGTGAGTCAGCTTGCGGAATTGCTGCTCCATATCGACTTCGTTATTGCCCAAATCACCCGTCGGACCATCAAAAACAACGCGCCCATTATTCACCATCACCACTCGACTGCAGACCGCGCGAACTTCCTGCAGGATGTGAGTCGACAACAAAATCGTCTTCGTCTTTGCCAACTCAAGAATCAAATCACGAACACCATGCACCTGATTTGGATCAAGACCACTGGTGGGCTCGTCAAGAATCAAAACATCGGGATCGTGCAACATCGCATGAGCCATCCCGACTCGCTGACGAAACCCGCGTGATAATTTCGAAATCGGCTTCCGCCAGACTTCCGCGAGGGAACATTTGTCCGAAACCCATGCCATCCGCTTGGCCAGCAGGTCGCCCTTTAATCCGCGAACTTCACCCATATACTGCAGCAACGTCTCCGGGGTCATCTCCACGTAGAGCGGCCCGTTCTCGGGCAGATACCCCAAGTGCTCGCTGGCTGCAATGCGGTTCTCCGCAACGTTGTAGCCCGCAAGAAATGCTTCGCCGCGACTGGGGGAAAGGAACCCTGTCAGCATTTTCATGGTCGTACTTTTCCCGGCGCCGTTCGGCCCGAGAAACGCACAAACCTGCCCGCGTGGCACTGAAAACGTAACGTCCCGAGTCGCCGCAAATTCTCCGTAGAACTTGCTCAGCCCGCGGGCTTCGATCATCACATCAGACGAAGTGCTGGATTTTGAACTCATTAGCTCGTTTCTCTGCCTTCTGATCTATCCAACCAGGGCTTCACCCCTGAACCAAACGGCCAATCGGCCGGAAATCTAAACGAACAACACTTCCTCGAACGGCCTTTCGTGGGCATTAAGATGCCTCAGCCGACGAAGTCCCGGAGATTTTTCTACAACTCTCAAACCCCGTAGACCAGCAACGCATGGTCGCGACTTTGGCAGAGAATACAATCGAGGCCGTCCTCCGCCCGGATCGTGGACGCCCGACACCTTTTTCAACGCGTTGCCCTCGTGCGACCCTTGATCGCGCAAAACTGCCGGAACGGCAGCGGCCCGCGTTTTTGGCCTCAAAGTTGCAAACTTCGTTCCAGAAACTGGCAACGCCGATGGCCACGTTTTCGTGGGAAGCGAATTGTTGGTTTTGCCGGGCTCCGAAGCAACAGTGACACTTACCGGAATCGCAAGCAAGGAGTTTCCCGGTTTTTGCCTCGCTGGTGCTTCGGTTGGTATTATTCTCCACACGGTGTGAATTGAGGCCGGGTGTTCGCGGAACACCGTAAACGAGGAGAGCCTCAATCGCAGCCGCGCACTGAATAAATCAATAGCTCACAAAGATCCCGTGTTTTTGTGTTTGCTGGCTGCCAAAGTCGCGATCATCTGGATCAGAGGCTCTTCGAAGGCCAGTTCACTGGTGAAAACCGAGCCTTGCCACAACAATTGCCCACTATTCAATTCAGACTTTTCAGCGGAGCATCGTTCCAATGCCATTGTTGGGTGTGAACATCGACCACGTCGCAACCGTCCGTCAAGCGCGACGTACCAATGAACCTGACCCGGTTCATGCGGCTGTCCTGGCAGAATTGGGTGGAGCCGACGCGATCACGGTACATTTGCGAGAAGACCGGCGCCATATTCAGGATCGCGACGTCCGCCTGCTGAAAGAAATCTGTCGAGTCCGCCTGAATCTGGAAATGGCGGTCTCCGACGAGATCACAACGATTGCCCTGAATCTGGTGCCGGATCAGGTGACTTTGGTTCCCGAACGACGCGAAGAAATTACAACCGAGGGCGGACTGGATGTGAAGACTCACTTCCAGCGAATCCGCCAGTGCATCGATCAGCTTCAAGGCGCTGGAATCATGTGCAGCCTGTTTATTGATCCTGATGTTGCTCAGGTCGAAAAAGCCAGGGAGCTTGGCGTCGAAGCCGTTGAACTACACACTGGTTGTTACGCCGACGCGCGAACACCAGAAAAAGTCGAGTTCGAATTCGATCGTCTGCGTGAAGCGGGGCTATATGCCAACGCTCAGGGACTAAAACTGAATCTTGGACACGGGCTCACTTATCGCAACGTACGCCGAGTAGCCGAAATTCATTGTGTGCACGAACTCAACATTGGTCACTCGATCGTGGCTCAGGCCATGATGGTGGGCTTTGAGCGAGCCGTGCGAGAAATGAAGCAGCTCGTGACGCTGTAGTTACCCCGCTGTAAACTCAATAGCTTGCACATTCGCATCAGGATTCACCTGAGCATCTTTTCTCTTCGATCGCGAAATTCAAATCTCAAATTTCAGATTTCAAATCTGTTGTTTGGACTCTGCTCTCTCTTCCAGAACATTGAACCTTCATGGCCGGCAACTCCTTCGGAAAACTGTTTCGCATCACAACCGCCGGCGAGAGCCACGGGCCAGGTAATGTTGTTATCGTCGACGGTGTTCCCCCCGGAATGCCTCTCAGCATTGACGACCTGCGACCAGACCTGCAGCGACGACGACCAGGCCAAAGCCCGCTCGTGACTCAGCGTCAGGAGGGAGACGAACCGGAAATCCTGTCCGGTGTTTTCGATGGCAAGACGACCGGAACCAGCATCGCCATTCTGATTCGTAACGCCGATCAGCGTAGCGGCGACTATTCTGACATCCGCGAGAAGTATCGCCCGGGGCATGCGGACTATACGTTCGATGCTCGGTACGGCTTTCGCGATTATCGCGGCGGCGGTCGCAGCAGCGCGAGAGAAACAACCGCACGAGTTGCTGCAGGAGCCATCGCAAAGAAACTGATCGCTCAGGAGTTCGGCGGACAAGTGATCGGCTATGTGTCTCAGGTCGGCCCCATCAAAGCCGTGATTCCCAACCCCGAACAGGTCACATTGAATCAGGTGGAAACGCTGCCGGATGGATCGCCAAACTTCGTCCGATGCCCGGACTACTCAGCCGCCGAGAAGATGGTGGCTTTGATTGACGAAGTCCGTCGCGACACCGATTCCATCGGCGGCGTATCAGAAATCGTTGCAACCAACATTCCGGCGGGATTGGGTGAACCAGTCTTCGATAAACTGAAGGCCGATCTGGCGAAAGCCTTGTTCAGCCTGCCCGCTGTCCTTGGTGTTGAATACGGCAACGGTTTTGCCTGTGCCGAACTTCGCGGCAGTCAGAACAACGACATCTTCACATCTCGACAAACACGCGCTGGCGTTGAGATTGCCACCGAATCAAATCGACATGGTGGCATGTTGGGCGGCATCAGTTCCGGGATGCCAATCGTTCTGCGGGCCGCTATCAAACCGACCAGCAGCCTCGCCAAAGAACAGGCGACTGTGACTCGAGATGGCCTGCCAACCACGATTCGCACAAAGGGCCGCCACGATCCCTGCCTGCTGCCTCGCTTCGTCCCCATGGGAGAAGCCATGGTCGCCATCGTCCTCGCCGATCACTGGCTCCGCTGGCGAGCCATCCGCAAGTAAATTCGGCTGTTTGGCTCACAGACAGATTTTCCACGGCATGCCAAACACACACAACGCTTAGTCCCAAGTCGTGCAGCCTTAGCATTCTTTTTGCGAAGGTCAGGGCGTCTGAACGCCGCTCTCTTCCGACTGAACATTCAACTGCTCGGCCAGATTTTGCATGTGTGTTCTGTACTGCTGATCAAAGGCATCGTGAGTAACCTCAGCGATACGTGCCAGTGATGGCTCCTGCAGGATGTAGTCCCCATCCGGACGATAAATCGCGGCTAGAAGAGCAATCAGATCGTCTCGATACAGGCCGTCTTCATAGTGCATCAGGAAGTGAGTAAACCCGGCCGCCTGCGTATACAGCGGAGCGACTTGAGGATGATGCATAAAGTCATTCTTCCCAAGTGCCAGGAACTCTTTGCTGGGCAAATAGAACTGATCATCAGGCAGCGTCATTCGCTCTATCGCTCTGACGAAGCGCACATGATCCGGGCGACCGATCGAAACCTTGCCTTCATTTATCTCAAACGATTCAAAGTAGCAGGCCAGACCCTCGATGATCCAGAAATTTGACCGCTCACCAAGGCCCCAATCACCGGGCTTCTGCCTCGTCCTCTGAGCCCGCCCTCGGGCGGCTGCACGGCGAGCTTCCAGGGTATGGATGTCAAGGATCTGATGAGTCGCCTCGTGAAACAGCGTCGACAGCGTTCGTTCTTTGCGATCCATAAAGAAGTACGTGGTGCGAGTCTCCTGAGAGTAATACCCGGTCGTCTCCAGATTCGGCGGTACTTTGCCTTCGACTCGTTTTTGATACTCGTCTCGCTTGGCGTAGAAATGCAATTCCATCGGCCCGCGTTTTTGTGCAGAACCACGAAGCGTTGCATTGTCGAAGCGATCCTGCAGAGCCGCTGGCGTCTCGAAGAAAGCCGCGAAGTGATGTTGCAGCCACTCGTAGTAAAGCTCCAGCTTCAATGACAGCTCAAGTCCAACCTCAAGGCTGACATTCGTCTTCACAAGGAAATGCTCACTGGGAATCTCCCAGGCGTTGCGGAAGTCTCGCCGATGCTCCGCTTCCTTCTCTGCGCTGATCCATCCGCCTTTCCAGGGACGCAACCCTTCTTCATAGCGCGAAACGCTGGTGATTGGGATCCAGCCAAACTCCGGATGAAATGTCTGAGGCTTGCTGCCACTTCGCATCTGCTTTTCGAACTGCGAGACCCATTCGCCGGCATACCCCGGCTCTCCTTTCCGCTGAGGATCATTGAAGATCAATTGCCCCAGAACGGATCGCGCATACTTGTGGTCTGAATCAACTCGAACAACGTCACTGATCAGTGAAAATGCCAGCGAAGGAAAGCCGTTTCTCAGAGCCTGACGAGCAAGCGAATAGAGTTCCGCTCCTCGCTCCCGGCGATGATTCTGAATCTGAAGTCGCCATTGCTGCTCATCCAGCGGCAGGGTCCCATCGACCTCCGTAGTGACAAGACGGGGCGGATCAAAATTTGGCTCGGGCGAGGCGAGTGAATGACGAATCACCTGCACCTGAGGAATCGCCTCGGGCAGCTCATGCTTGTCACACCAGGTCTCAACACTTTCCAAATCTGCCTGCAGACTGTCGAAGATCGCCTGACGCTTTTCCAGAATCTGGCGATGGAGTCGATCCCGCCGCGGAGCTTCATCGCCGGCAACCGGCTGACCCGTAATGGCAACGATACAAAGAATCGCGTACGACAAAGCCTGAAGGGAAACAGACAGAAGCCTGACAGTTGATCGCGGGAGTCTTCTCATTGCCATATCCTTGAATTGGCCAGTATTCGACATCCGAGTCACCGGAATACGGCCAGAAGACGCAGAATATCAGTGTCAGGGAGTGGCGAGAATGCGAGTTTTCCTCGGGGAAATGCCTGCTATTATGTGGTGACCGAGCCGTATTCTATAATCCTGTCGGCTCGAATGATTGGCTTCACTGGCACCGTCAGCCCAATAGGCCCACGGTATTTCTGTCCCCTGAACCTCTCCTGAGGCGATAACTCGACTGCGTTTACTCAGGTTAACATGCTTCAATGAATTCGCCCATGACCGCAGATTTGCTCATTTCACCCCGATGGAAAGCTGAACATCTGGGATTTCCGATGCCTGATTCGGTCCATGCAGTCTCAGCATGCCTGCCACTGTGGGAACACAATATCCGGTACGAAGAGGGTGACGCCGAGGTCGTGTCGAAACTGAAGGCCGCATATCCTCGATTTTGCCTGCATCCATTCGTGCGACAGCTCTGTCGCCAGGTCTTTGGTTCAGATTCTTCCGGGCTGATTTTTCCAACCCGGAAGTCGGCCGAGCGGGCGCTTTGCTATGTGAAATGGCGAGGCGTGACAACCGCCTCGCTGGTCCCTGTTGCTGGCCAGCCATTCTGCGGAGTCGCCATCGATCCTAAAGAGTTCTCAACACTGAAGGAATACTGGCAACACGCCGGCGAAGTCATTTCCTCCCGCGGCGCGGAGATGGCTCTGCGCGGCGAACAAGTGACCTGTACTGCGACTCCGGCGCGCAATCAGATTCTGAATCGACTGGCCGAACTTCGAGGTTGCTCAAAAGAAGACCTGTGGATTTTCCCTTGCGGCATGGCGGCAATCGCAGCAGTGTGGCGAGCCGTTCGTCGATATGATCCCAATAGCCCCAGCGTGCAGTTCGGATTTCCCTATGTGGACACGCTAAAAATTCAGCAACGATTTGAGCCAGCGGCTTATCACTTCTATCCGATCGGAAATAGTACAGACATCGAAGCGTTGCGGACTCTTTTGAAGACCGAAAAAGTCAGTGCCGTATTCTGCGAGTCGCCGACAAATCCGCTGCTCACAACTCCGGACCTCGTGACTCTGCGCAGTCTCGCTGATGAATATGGCTTCGTCCTCGTCATCGATGACACTTTAGCCGCCTGCATCAATCAAAACGTGCTGCCCTATGCCGATGCCGTAGTCACGAGCCTGACCAAGTACTTCAGTGGCTACGGTGATGTGCTGGCCGGTTCTGTCATGCTGAACTCCGCTTCAAAGCATGCTGTCAGACTTCGCGGCGCACTGCGAGATGACTTTGAGGAAATGCTGATTGATGCGGACGCGGAAGTCCTTGAAAAAAATTCTCGCGATGTTCGAGAACGCGTTTCTGTGATTAACCGCAACGCAGAAATCCTGGCGAAACGACTGAGCCAACATCCGTTGGTTGATCGAGTTTACCACCCGAGCCTCAATGCGGACGTTTCTTCCAAGTCTGATGGATCGATATCAACCTTTGGGTATGGCGGACTTCTCTCTGTCGTTTTAAAGAACCCCTCAACGACTACGCCAATCGTGTTCGATCGTCTGGAAGTCTGCAAAGGCCCCAACCTGGGTACAAATTTTACTCTGTGCTGTCCTTACACAATTCTGGCGCATTACACAGAGCTGGACTTTGTTGAAGAGTGCGGCGTCAGCCGCTGGCTGCTGCGGATCAGTATTGGAATGGAACCGGTCGAAGAGCTCTGGCAGCGTTTCGAAAGAGCCTTCTCAACATTGCTCAACAATCAATCCGCCACCGGGCCTGCCCCGGTGGTCTAACGGCTTCTGCACCACTTGGGCCCTTAATTCTTCGCTCTTTCTTCCGCAACAACCGCAACTTGCAGGCTACAACTCGTGACTTGATTAGGCAACGAGAGTGGTGCAAAAAGCCGTTGAACCGCCGGGGCGAGCCCCGGTGGCGTGCCAGTCTTTGGCATACTGGCAACGGCCCCTCACAACGCCTGCTTCACAGCATCATTCAGCAGACCGACGTACATCATCGCGATTCGGAAGATAAAGAAGATCACAATCCCGGCGACACCAGCCCAGATGACGCCGCTGAAGATGGCCGTCATACGATGCATCGCCCGATGAGCATCGTCTTC
>CAIXQV010001032.1 GCA_903921605.1 uncultured Planctomycetaceae bacterium
TATCAGCACGATGCTGATCCTTCTATTGGTCGCCGAAAGTTATTGAGCCATCCGCTACTGAGCCATCAGGCACCGAGCCCTGTCGTACCGAGCACGAGCGGCGATCAGCGAGTCTTATTTAGCGATGGTCGAACCACGGGAACGCTCCCAAGTGCAAACATAATGACTTCTTCGCCGTGGATGGTGCTGATGTCGTGATGCAGGCTGATCGTTTTCGCCCCGGTGATTGTTTCGATCAGAGACTCCAGCGTTGGGCGAGCGATCTCGATCAACTGTGTACGCACGTCTTTGAGAAGATCTCGACCTCGTTCCGGTGCCATAGTCTGCACAAGATGCTGTTCAGCGGCCGTCAGAACGCCCTGCAGACGAACCAGCAACAGATCGTCGATCAGAAAACAGCGGACCTCTTTTGGACCGCGGCCCATGTATTCCTGTTCAAATCGCGAGATGCCCTCGCAGACGGCCGCTTCCATTTCGCCCTGAGTCATCATCATCAGCACCCCGTTGAAGCAAAATTGAAGGCATTAAAACCGATGGAAGAAATCACAAGCTGGCGGCTGTATACATCGAGTTTGGCGTCTTCGTTATGGTTGTATCTTAGCGACATGACCAGTTGATTGATATGCGTTAGAAAGATGTGTTGAGAGGCACCAGCAAAACCGAGACAGGCACCCTTGGCGATCCCATTTCTCCATGATTCCGGGATCTCTGCGGGAGCCAGTCCCGGTTGTGTCAGGAGTTCTTAGCCAGTCGACATCTGTGGATGTGCGAAATCTGTTTCTTCAGATTCCCGCGAGGATCGGAGCAAACTCCGTGGAAAGCGAATTGCTTTCCAGGTCTCGGTTGATACAAGGTGGGTAGCAAAACACTGCCATATCCATGGCCGTATGTTGCACTTCTTTCGGACGACTCAATAGATCGCAACGCGGTTTCGTGCGCGGGGCGAGTTATCAAGTAAGCCGACGCAATGAAGTCTCATCAGATTTCATTACGTCGGCTTTTTTTATGCGCCGCGAGACAGGCGGATCAGCTCAGACTTACAGGAAGATATACTCATGGCCAAGTCGCAAGCGTCAACGCTGGATTTCGACGTCTCCTTCGCGAAGGATGGTTTGATCAACCAAAGAGTGGTGTTGAATTCTCGCCCGATTGGAAAGCCGATCGTCGACAATTTTCGGATCGAGGAACTGCCGCCATCCGTCCCCAATGACGGCCAAATGCTGCTAAAAACGCTGTTTCTTTCGCTTGACCCTTATATGCGTGGCCGCATGAGTGACGCGACGTCCTACGCTGCTCCGATCAATGTTGGCCAGACGATGGTCGGTGGAACTGTCTCGCGAGTCATCTCGTCGCGGCATCCGGGATTCAATGAGGGTGACCTCGTGGTCGGAATGTCAGGCTGGCAACGCTTTGCGGTCTCGGACGGCAGCGGATTGATCAAACTTGACCCGAACATGCCACAGCCGTCGCTGGCTCTGGGAGTTCTGGGCATGCCGGGCTTCACGGCTTACATGGGGCTGTTGGATATCGGCAAACCGCAAATGGGAGAAACGGTTGTTGTTGCGGCCGCCAGCGGTGCTGTTGGTTCAGTTGTAGGCCAGGTTGCTCGTCTTAAAGGATGTCGAGTCATCGGTATTGCTGGCGGCGCGGAAAAATGTGCGTATGTGATTAACGAGCTGGGCTTCGATGCGTGTATTGATCATCGCGCCGCGAACTTCCCTGAGGAAATCGCTGCCGCGTGCCATGAGGGCATCGATGTCTACTTCGAAGGTGTCGGTGGAGCTGTATTTGATGCGGTGCTGCCGCTGCTTAAGCCGAAGGCTCGTGTTCCTGTCTGTGGCCTGATTTCGTCTTACAACGAAACGGCTCTGCCCAAGGGCCCTGATCGATTATCGCTGCTGATGCGTACGATTCTGACCAAACGCCTCACATTCAAGGGCTTCATTATCTTCGATGACTATGGAGATCGATTCGAGGAGTTTCAGACTCAGATGAGCGAGTGGGTTCGGGATGGAAAAGTGAAGTTTCGTGAAGACATCATTGAAGGTCTTCCGAACGCTCCGGCCGCCCTCATCGGACTTCTCGAAGGCCGGAACTTTGGCAAACTGATCGTTCGAGTTGCCAGCGAGTAGCGGCTGGCTTTGACTCCAAACGCCTGACAAAACCGGGGCTGGCTCTCGAAGAGCCTCCGGAGGCATTTGAAACCTCGCCCGGCAAGGGGGCCTGTCCCGGTTCTGTCAGGAGTTCTTCGGCGTTTATTCGAAAGAGATGCAGATGAATACGTTGTTGACTCTGGTCGAAGAGCCGTCGTCTCCGGATCGGTCGCTCGAGAAAATGGAATACGCCATCGAGACGGCGGCTGAAGAGATTGCTGCGGGTAAAGACGGTCTTTCCTCAGAAGGGTCCGCTCCAACCGTCACGCCGCCCGTGATCGTCAAGTTGGCGACAACTGGCAGTTCTGCAGATGAGACCGCGTTGCCGATCACTCATGATTGGGGCTCCCGGAACTATGTGCAGATTTTTGTCCTGATGTTTGCCACAACTGTGGGCTTGTATCTCTGCTACCTGCTGGCCGCTCCGTTTCTATCGCCGATTGCGTGGTCACTGGCACTCGCTGTCGTTTGCGCGCCGATGCAACGACGGATTGAAGCTGTTATCCCAAGTCCCGGAGTTGCCGCAGCAATTTCCGTCTTCCTGATCGGGTCTGTGGTTTTGGTCCTCGTGACATTTGTCGGGGAGAGGCTTGGACGAGAAGCCTCCAGCGGTGCGCAGTTGGTGAATGCACGCATCGAATCCGGCGAATGGCGGCGAGCGATCGAGCTGCATCCAAGATTGATTCCGCTCGCTGACTGGCTTGAGCAGCAGAATCTACCCGAAACGGTGAAGTCAACGGCGACATGGATGAGTACCACGGGTTCTGGCTTCGTTCGTGGATCGGTGATCGAAGTGATGAGCCTGTTGCTGACGTTTTATCTGCTGTTTTACTTTCTGCGAGATCGTCGTGCTGCGATTGCGGTGTTGCGTTCAGTATTACCTCTGACGCATATGGAAATGGATCGATTACTGGGCCGTGTGGCTGACACAATTCATGCCACGATCTACGGAACCATGATCGTCGCCGCAGTGCAGGGTTTTCTGGGCGGTTTGATGTTCTGGTGGCTGGGTCTGCCGGCTCCTCTGTTGTGGGGCGTTGTCATGGGTTTATTGGCCATTATTCCGCTGCTGGGAGCCTTTATTGTTTGGGTCCCGGCAGCTCTGTTTCTGTCCATCGATGGACACTGGGGGCAGGCGATCATTCTGTCGCTCTGGGGACTGATAGTTGTCGGCACAATTGACAATCTTCTGCGTCCGATTTTAGTTGGACAGCGTCTTCAATTGCCTACTGTGCTCGCGTTTATTTCCGTGGTCGGCGGAATTGCAGTCTTCGGCCCAGCCGGATTAATTCTCGGCCCTGTGACGTTAACCATCACCATGGTGTTGCTGGAAATCTGGCCTCGGCCGGCTGCCCTGACGGTATCCCGTTCGGCGGATCAGGAAGCAATCTCCAGGTTCGAGAATGAAGGCGGACCTCCGGCATCGAAATTTTGTACTAACAAGACAACAGCGGTCGCTTGAACATCCCCGCGACACTCCAGGGAGGCTGAAGTGATGTTGAAAATGTCCGAGAGTCTGGCTCAGAACGCTGACGACGGCTACGAACCATCCCCGGTTGAACCGTCGAGCGATGCCAGCACCGAGAGCCCCGTTCAGGAGTTTCTGTCCGATGCTGTATCCGCAATGCCCAACGTAACAGCATCGGCTGCTTCGATCGAATCCAATAACGTATCGAAATCTCCGGAAGTCTCTCCGTCTGCAGAGAACAGGTTTGTACGTGAAGACCCGTGGTAAATTTGTCGGCGGAGAGCCCCACTCATAGCGCTCTGCATGTTGTTGCATTCTGTTCTTGTAAGAGCGGGGGTAAGTTGAGATCCCGTTTCAGAGGATCGTTAACAGCTGACCCTCACCTCACAGTCTATTGCGACCACCTTTTTTGAAACATGCGATGATGCTCAAAGTGCAGCCGATCGAAAGTTCAATTTCCAGTGCGCATCGTGAAGAGGGGCGATCGCGGGGTCGCAGGGTTGCGGTTGACGTTCGCAGTCTGCACAAGAGTTACGATCAGCAGCTGGCCGTGAAGGACGTGAGCTTTTCGTTTCGCGGTGGAGAGGTTCTTGGCCTGCTGGGACCAAACGGTGCGGGAAAGAGCACCATCATGATGATGATCACGGGACTACTCGCTGCGGACTCCGGCGAAGTTATCCTGAATGGGGAAAAATACGACGGTCGACGTCTTGAACAAAGAAGGCTCTTCGGAGTCGTTCCTCAGGAATACGCGCTGTATCAGGATCTTAGCGCGATGAACAACCTGATGTTCTTCGGGCGATTGTACGGGTTAAGAGGTCGCATTCTGAAATCTCGCTGCGACGAGGTGCTTGAACAAATTGGTCTGACAGAAAATGCGAACCGGCAGTCCGCAGGCTATTCCGGCGGTATGAAGCGTCGACTCAACTTCGGAATTGCTTTGATTCACAAACCTCAGATCCTGATTCTGGATGAGCCGACGCTGGGCGTTGATGCGCAGTCTCGGTTCCGCCTGATGGAATGTATCAGTCAACATACAGCAGAAGGTGGAAGCGTTCTTTACGCCAGCCACTATATGGAAGAAGCTCAGGCGATCTGTCAGCGAGTGGTGATCCTCGATCAGGGACGCGTCATCGCCAATGACTCGATTCATAATCTTCTGGCCGGACTTGCTGCGGATTTTTACCTGTTCGTCGATCGCACGGCTGGCATCAACGATGCCCTGAGCGGACTCGCGAGCATTGCCACGGATTCGGTGAATGCTCCGGCGGTTGTTGTTTCGGGGAACACGCAAAACCGGGATGAAGAGAGCAGGACGCCGTCTGCTCATGGTGTAAATCGGGAGTCGATTGATCCCACTGCATTTGCGTGGCGACTTCAGGCGACGCTCAAAAAGTTGCAGGAACTGCAGATTGAAGTACTCAGTGTGGAAACACAGCAGTCAAATCTTGAAAGAGTCTTTCTCAATCTGACGGGAAAGCAATTGCGGGACTAGCTCTTGTCAAAACATGGGACTGGCTTCGAAAGTTCATCAAGGCGACATATCGGAAATTGAAAATCGAGCATCGTGTCAGGCGCCGATTGCTGTTCCATCGCTTAACGGCAATCCGCAAGCGACTGCAACCAGGGACGCCGACGTCTGCGGCTTGCCGTTGAACGAAAACAGTCAGAGATAAACGCCCTCGTACAAATCATGTCGAACGCAAATCAGCTGCAGGACCTCGCTTCATGTCAACATGGTATATCACTCTGAAGGATCTGCTGCTGTTGACGTACGACAA
>CAIXQV010001033.1 GCA_903921605.1 uncultured Planctomycetaceae bacterium
AATATCGTGCCAGATCTCTACGGCTGCCGGAAGATCTCGCCTTCTTTCATAACGAAAACGACATGCTTCATCGCACTGATGTCCTCCAGAGGATTTCCTGACACCGCAACAACATCGGCCAGTTTGTTGGGCTCAAGTGTTCCCAGTTTGTCTTCGACACGCAGCAATCGAGACGCCTCAATTGTGGCGCATTGGATGGCTTTCATGGGAGGCATGCCGCCTTCAACCATCAGTTCAAACTCATGAGCATTTTCCCCGTGCGTTGATACTCCGCTATCCGTGCCGAAGGCGATCTTGACGCCAGCTTTGTAAGCTTTCGCAAATGTCTGCTTGATCGCCGGGCCGATTGCGGCCGCTTTGGGACGAACAACTTCAGGGAAATATCCGGGCTCAGCAGCCTTCTTTGCGACCCATTCTCCCGCCATATTGGTCGGAACCCAATAGGTTCCTCGCTCTTTCATCAGTTCCATGATCTCGTCGGTCATATACGTGCCATGTTCGATGGAATCCACGCCGGCCAATACCGCTCGCTTCATGCCTTCGGCCCCGTGAGCATGAACGGTCACAACCATGTCGTAGTCACGAGCCGTCTCAACAATAGCCTCCAATTCTTCTTTGGTGAACTGCGGATTCTGACCATTCGCCGCGAGACTCAGAATCCCGCCGGTCGCAGTCAGCTTGATCAAATCTGCTCCTTCTTTGTAACGCAGACGAACGGCTTTGCGAGCATCGTCGACGCCGTTGATGACGCCTTCCGTCGGACCGGCATCGCGGCGGAAATCACCCTTCAAACCGTTTGTTGGATCGGCATGACCTCCCGTTGTGGCGATGGATTTTCCCGCTGTGTAAATCCGAGGCCCGACGATCCAGCCTTCCGTGATGGCACGTCGCAGCGAAACGGAGTTGATGCCGTTGTCACCCAGTTCTCGCACTGTTGTGAACCCGGCCATCAGCGTAGCGCGAGCGAACATGGTGGATCGCAGAGCATAGTCCGACTCTTCCATGAAGAACTTTTCGGTGTACGCCTCTTTGGAGTGCTGGCCGATGAGATGCGTGTGCATGTCCATCAGGCCGGGCATGACCGTGAGTTGGCTGAGATCAATCAGGCGATCGCCGTCGGCCGGATTGATGAATCCCTTCACCACTTCGGTAATCTTTCCATCCTCGATGACGATGGACATCTCCGTCTGCAACTCATCGCTGCGGCCATCGATTAATCGTCCGGCATGAATAATCGTCGCAGCAGGCAGCGTTTCACACAGAACAATGGTCGCACCGATCAACGCAGCACAAGCAATTCTCATCGCAGAGTTCCCCCAAGGTTTAAGATTGAAGTGGGCGACCGGGATTCTGCTGAACTCAGTCTGCGATTGGAAGCGACGCGTTTCAAAGCTCCTGCAGAAAGGCTCGCTTCATCCGATTGTGGCTTCTCGAGAGTTTTGGCACCAAATGGGCCACTTCTTCACGTTCTTTGTCTTCAACTTCATGCTCCAGTAACTCCAGTTGCTCACGAATGAGTCGAGCTTTCCAGCGATGGTAGTCGCTGAGTTCACCATGTCGCAGATAGGCTCCGACCTCAAGTTTTCGAGTCCAGTCGTCGTAGCGCTCGGCCCAGTACTTTGTCTCGGTATGATTCATTGCCAGCGCGCCGCTCAGAGCACTGATTTTTGCGTCGACCATCGCTTCCAGGCATTCATCGGGAGCAGGATAGTACGCAAAGCAGCCAACGATGCTGAAGGCGACCAGGCCAGCGAGCGAAAGAAAGCCAAGTACCGGACCGGGGACGACAATATCACCTCGACGAGGAGCCGACGCGGGGACTTCTGACTCCAGCCAGCGTTCCAGTTTTGACGCACGATCGACCAGCCTCAGTGCAACTCCGAATCCGATCAAACCGCCAAACAGCCAAAGGTTCCGCCATTCAAATGGATTGATATCACGTTGCAGTTTCTGGCTGACAAGTTGCAGCCAGGAAGCTCCAGCGGCGTTAGTGAATGGCTGGCAATAAATATCGAAGGCATGGGTATGATTGGCTGGTTCGATGTCTCGAGGAAACAAGGGTTTGTCGACGCTGTAGGCGAGCGCCAACACGATGCCCAGCAGCAAAACCATCCACGTGGTGCCTCGACGCATACCGTATTCGCGGTAGAGCCATATGACGATGCCCATGTTCATGCCGGCACCAAGGACCAGCAATACAAAGGCGGCTCCTACGGAATTTGCATGCTGAAACATCATGCCCAGTTGAGACATCGCCAACATGGGGGTGGCATACACAGGAATCGCGATGGCAGCCATGTATAATGGAGCCAGCGCATTGTCATGGTTGAATGTATGCTGCAGGCTGTTGGCTGGGACGATCGCCCCCAGCAAGCCAACTCCGACGAGCCCTATCAGGATATACATCAGCGAACCTGAAGTCGCTTCTCTTCCTGCAGCTGTCGCTACGGCCAGCATGCGTCGATAGCCATAGGCCACCGGCTTTTCTTCGACCATCGGCAATGCCGAATCGGGAAACAGACGATCCCAGATGATCCCAATCACGGTCACGATCACTAATGAACAACCAGCGAACGACAGGATTGCAATCGGCTCTGACAACGTCAGCCCGTACAACAGCGACAGCGGATTGAACAATGGTCCTGACATCGCAAAGGCCAGAATCGTGCCGCCTCGGATACCGGCCCGCCGGAGTTCCCGAATGACAGGAATGACACCCAGCGAACAGACCGGCAGCAACATCCCGATCACCCACGCCCGAAACAAAGCGGAGCGAGTGCCTTCGCCAAAAAGTCGGCGAGTCGCCTCATAGCCGAAGAACCGTCGCAGAATTGCGGCAATTGCAAAACCGCACAGGATGAAGGGCGACGCCTGCACGAGGCTGCTGGTAAATCTGACCGCGAATCCCCAGAACATCATTTCCGCCATGATTACATCGGCTCCGTGGAAGTCTGTGATTTGGAAACAAGAGCCTTTAGCTCTTCCAGAAGTTTGGGAATCGTTGACTGATCAACCGGCGCGGTGCCATCACTCTGCTTCGTGAATCCAAGTGCGATACTGAGCCGCGTTCCAGCCGAGACCGCCGCTTCAAAATCCTGCTTTCGCAGCTCACTGTCGGCAGCAAGTTCTGGAATCCAGCCAAGGATGTCGATCAACTCCTGTCGAGCAGTGGCTGACTGAGTGGCATCCGCAGCTCCTTCACCGGAACCAGACGCGAGTGTCTGTTGAGCAATCCGCTTCTCCAATTGTTCCATAAGAGCCGAATAGTCGACCGGCTTGTGGGCTGGAACAAAGTGTTCCAGATGTTCATCTTCATGATGATCGTCATGCGAACCACAGCCGAAGATCGCAAGCGACAATCCCAACCACGCCGTCAGATGAAGCATGCGATTCAACTTGCGGAGCAATCTCTGCTCAACGCTGCGTTGCGGCGAGATCTGTTCGTGCATTGGTAGCTCTAGATCGTTGATCATGGGACTCCTCATCTATAAAAAATCAACGCCGGACTATTCCTGATACTTCGGAACGCTAACGCGACTCAAAATTTCTTCGATCACAGTTTGCGCTTCCGCCGGCTCAAGCCCCAGTCGAACACTCAGCACAGGATAGGCAACGTCCTGCACGTCATCTGGTGTGACAAAATTCCGTCCGGCCAGCCAGGCATAGGACTGAGCAACTCGCTGCCACGTTAGTAATCCGCGAGGACTCAAGCCCAAAGCAATACTGGAATGACTGCGAGTTTCATGTCCCAGTCTCACCAGGTAATCCTGAACATTGCGAGCCACCGACAACGCTGCAACTTGTGACTGAATGCTGCTGAGCGTAGAAGCATCAAGCACGGGATGCTGATCAACAGCCTGATCCATGCCGCCAACAGCATCCTGCAGCATCTGCAGTTCGTCGGCATGCTCCGGATAACCGACACTCAATTTCATGGCGAAACGATCCAGTTGCGCTTCCGGCAATGGATAAGTGCCATGCTGGTCGACGGGATTCTGGGTCGCGATGACAAAGAACTGACGACTGAGAGGGAATCTCTGATTGTCTACAGTGACTTGTCTCTCGGCCATCGCCTCCAGCAAAGCACTCTGCGTGCGCGGTGTTGCGCGGTTGATTTCATCGGCCAGCAGAATATCCGCAAAGACCGGCCCGCTGCGGAATTCGAACTCACGAGTGCTCTGATTAAAGATATTGAATCCAGTGATATCGCTGGGGAGCAAGTCCGGCGTACACTGGCAGCGAGCAAACCGGCCGCCAAGGCCAGAAGCCAGCGCTTTGGCCAGCGTCGTTTTTCCCAGCCCCGGCTTGTCTTCCAAAAGCAAATGTCCGTTGGCCAGTAAGCATACCAGGACCAGCTCGACAACGTCCGCCTTGCCGCGTAATGCATGATTAAGTCGATTGCGCAGTTCTGACAGCGCCGTGTGGTTCACGTCGATCGATTGAGATGTTGTTGCCAGCGTCATGAATCAAATGTTCTTTTTAAACAGTCTCAGGAGACACTTACTAAGTTCGAACCAGTCCCGATTGGTAACGTTTCATCCGGGCTGACAGGGAAATTCGCTGATCGATCCGCTTCCAGCAGCGTGGACTTCTCACGAGCCCGCAGTCGCTCAGCAGTTTTCTGACACTTCGCAAGGCTGATCTCACGAAGAATGGCGGCACAGCAATCGACGATGTGTTGTCGATCGATTGAGGAGAAGGATTCTCTTGTGCCATACGCCGCCAACTCCACAAGGCGCAGAAAATCGTTGAGATGTGGAGTCTCTGTCGACAAATCCGGAAGCCGTTTTATCCAGCGTGAGAATGTCATTCCGCTGGGGCGAGCCAACCGGGATGAGGCAAGACGCGTATCAAGCAACTGCAGAGTTCGCACGACTCGAACTCGTGGATCGGCGGAGGCACTCAGCACCCAGATCGCCGTCGAGATCCGGTCATGAATTGCATGCCGCTTCATTATTCCGGCGGCTGTCACGGCTGTGACAGTAAGCGTCAGAAGCCAATGACTCAACAACCACTTCAATGCGGTTTGCAGGGCGATCAGGCAACGAGCAAAAAATCCCGGTGGTGGAGTCAGGACCTCATATCCTGGCGAAGGTTCCAGCGTAATCCACGTGGAGGAGCCGATGTAGACTTCGCACCAGAAATGAGCGTCTGCATTATGGACCGATGTGTGTCGCTTTTGCGGATCGTAGTTCTCCGGGCGAGCATAAAATCCAGAGACGACTCGCGTTGAAAATCCAAGACTTCTGAGCATCAACGCAGCGGCCGTTGCGAACTGATAATCCGGGCCGCGTTTGGATTCAAACAAGAACTGGCTCACGGGAAACTCACTGCTTTCCGGAGCTACGGCCGTACGGTCAAGCTCATAATTGGATCGCAGATGGTTAATCACTGCATCAACACGAGCAAACCCATTTGGCACATCTCGAGTAATCTGCTCGGCCAGATTCCTGACATCGCTCATTTGCGGAAGCAGAGGAAGTTGAGTTCTGCGTTTGTCTCCAAGGGCATTGAATGTTAACTCAGTATGATGCAGCAGTTTTGATCGCTGCAAGCATTCAGAAGACAGATTGATCGCGAGAAACTCAGGCAATGATTCTCGATTCAATTTCAGAATCGAATCCTGTGTCCATCCATACATGTCTGACTGATCGACTTTATCAATATGGACAGCTCGCAGTTCCAGCGGAGCAGGGATCACGTTTGACTTAAGATTAATAATCTTGACGGCATGCGTCTCAAGATCCGAATACAGCCCAAGACTGCGACTGCCACAGGGGACTCGCAGCCACGGTTTTCCATGTGTCGGAACGATCGCCATTCCCGGCGGATGTTCCAGCGGCTGTTCCGGAATCCAGTCGATACCATCAAATACGTCGTAGATCTCCATCCGCAGATGCAGCGGAACTCGCCCCGCGACGTACAACAAAGCTGGACTCTTCAGGTCCTTAATTCGTTTCTGGTCCGGGCGAGTCGACTTGCGGAGCGTTGTAAACTCACGACCGCTCTGCGCGGATCTGGCCATGCGAGCATTGATGTCAGCGAGAAGTTCGGGCGGAAGAGCAATCGAACGATCCTGTTCTTTGACTTTGCGCACGGGTTCGTCAAAAGCATCATTGAACACATCGTAGAGGCTGGGCTTGTCGTCTTCGGCAAACGGAGCATCTTCAATCGGGCCGAACGACTTAATGTTGTCGGAGCCTGCCACAAGATTCTCGCCGTCATTCGCTCCGCTGCGAGCATACGGATCTGATTCGCCGTCACCGCCGGATCCCGGCAGGAATCCACGGAGAACTGTAATCGCATTTTGACCGCCCGAGGCTGACGCTAACAGAAACAACAATGGAATGCAGGGCCCGACGATCAGCCATCGCAGCGGAATCTGACGAGACTGACCATGCAACAGTCGCCCACGAAGACTGTCCCAATATCCCGCTACCATCCAGCTCACAGCAGCGAAGCCATAGATTGCCGTCAGCCAAAGGACCTGATTCTGCCTCGCGATGGCCGCACAAAAGATTGTCAGTGCGACGCCCGCAAGGATCGAGAGTCGCTGATAACCGATTTGATATCCCAGCACCGCCGCGGCCAGCATCAGATTCTTCTGCGTGAGCATGACCATCATTTCGAAAGGTCGGCCAGCCATTAGAAACATTCGCTGAAACGGCTCCCAAAGCAAAGTGGCCACGACAACAAGCACCAGTAAAGGCATGATCAGCGGTGTTGCGCTGCCAGCAGCAAGTCTGCGACGCACGATCAGTGTTCCAGAGACGACCAGAGCCACCTCCACCGACAGCTGCATCCAGATCGAAGCCCGGCTGCGTCCACCATCGGCATCGGCCAGAACAAAAATTGCTCCTGCCAGGAGAGCCATGGTCACCGTCATCCAGTGCAATGAACCGGCAGTGACTCGATGCCGACCCGAATCGTCAGCAGGCGTGGTGGCTGCGTGATATGGCTGTGCAGCCCCACGGCGGGAGCGAGTTCCACCTTCAATTCGACGCACTGCAGAAGACTGGCGATCACCGAGCATCGCAGGCTCCCTTCCATCTCCGAGGCAGCACTGTCTGCACATCGGCGGCGCCTCGCAGAGTCAGCCAGGCACCCGTTACTGGAACGGATTGATGCAGGGTGGATTCGTCAGAAACCGCTACGACATGCTGATCCGCAAGTTGTCGGCCACGCCAGCGAAGTCCCATCGGAGTTGTCACGACAACTCCAAACGCACTACCCGCCGATCGTTGCCGGCTCAGGGAACTGGTGGACTCATTCAACGTCGCCTGAGCCAGCGCATCCATCAGACGCTGAAAGCCCGCGGCTGAATCGCCCGCGACATACATCTTCTGATCCAGCAGCAGCTCCACGCGGCAATGTTGCCGGTGAAGAGATTCACAGACGCTGGCTGCGACCTGAACCACCAGTTCCACTGTGTCAGAGACAGAACGGGATTGCGGATCACATCCGGGATGGCTGGCGGCTTCAAGATCAACGGTCACTCGCACGACAGAAGTCGCTGGTGCCTGACGTTCGCACACAATTAACTGTTGCTGTCGAGCCGTCTGCGCCCAGTGAATTCTTCGCAGGGAATCTCCCTGGCGAAACTGGCGAGTTCCCAGCATATCGCCAAAATCACCGACGCGACGATCGGCCAGGTGTTCATCGGATTCACGAATCTCAGCGGCATCCGGAAGGCCGCTTAGCATGACAGTCGCAGGCCAGATCACAACATGACCGTCGACGGTGGCTTTGCGAGTGGCTCGGTACAGTCCAAAAGGAAAACCTGTTTCCACTTCAGGAGCCACCAGCGGATAAAGACCGCGTACCTGCGGAACAAAGGTCCAGGAATACTCCGCTGTGCACCAGCCGGGAACTCGTGCCAAAGAAACGCCCTCATCAGTATGAGCAGAATCCTTCAGCGCGAATCCTCGAACCAGCGACAGTCCCCACACGGGCCATGGCCAACGATTGCGAATCCTGAGCCGCACTAAAACCGGCTGACCAACTCGACCACGTCGCAGATCAAACGTGACATGGAGGTCAATTCCCCGCATCGCCAGCCACGGCATGGCAACACCCACGCCGACGATGATCCCAAGGATCCCGGTGATAAAGAACGCTTCAACACTCAGAAAGACTCCGCAGAGCCCCGAAAGCACCATGGCCAGAAAGATGCTCCAGAACGGGCGTTTCAGCCAGTAAACCCAGCGATTCGCCCACGGGCAAAAGTCATGATGCAACGCAGCGTCCGCCCGACGCAGCAAGGGCATTGCGCGATCATGTACGGAGAAATCGTCAGCAGACTGTGCAATCATCTCGACAGACATGTTTCTGTTCAGACCTTGCAGGATGATGAAATTCAGGCCAATAGAAAACTCAAAAATTCTTGCTCGCCAGGGTCGTCGTGCGGCATTTTCGCTCGCTTCTTGGCTTCAAATCGATTCGAATGACACCTCGTCGCGGTCGCGCGAAGCACGGACTGGTCGGACCCGTATATTGCTTCGCGCGAACCGCAGACGAGATGCTTCCAGTGGGCCCGAGTCGAGTGGCTGAATCGCTGCGAAAAGCGACTAAAGCAACCGGGGACTCAGGCCTGATGCGACTGGCGTGCCCCGGATATCTCCAGAGGCTCAGCCGCGGTTTTTTCATCTGCCATAGAAGCACGGCGAGATTTGAACCAGACGATGAGAAACGAGCCGATGGATCGCGCGAACCGGAGACTACTCAAGCTGGAGAGCGGTGGAACTCGAATCCCTGGTGACGAATAGCCCGTTCAGTTGCGTTGTTGTGAATTCTCTGCGTGAGCAGAAAATGTTCATATCCAACGAGCAGAACGAACCACACGTAGCCAACTGCGATCGAACCACGCAGACACTCAAAGAGCCCGGTCCATGCGGAGATCAGCTCACGCAACTGGCGGAGCACGGGCCTGAAGCGGCAGACCAAAACCCAATTGAGGGTCTGCACAAATTGCAACCACAACAAGCGGTGCGGTTTCGGAAAGAGTCGGCAGTTCAATTGGCCCCGTCAGAATGCGAGGAGCCGAGATTGCCTGACACAAAGCACATTCGGAACAGTCATGATGCGTCAAAGGCGAGCGGTCTGGCGCTTCATGCCCCGCCTTTTCTGGGGGTTTCTGGTCGTGATGATGACACTTCCCATGCGAGTGTTCATGCACAGAACTGGTGGCACCACCCACGCAGCAGGAATCTTCCATCAAAGAATGCAACCACGGTGCACTCGAAGGAAGAACCAACTGCCAGCAAGCCAGCATCAGTCCAAGGAATTGTGCAGAACCCCAACGCATAGTATGTCAGTGCAGCTTCACGAAAGAAATCGTATGTACGTCATCTTGACGCACCATATGCTAATGGGGCTTACGTCGCGGTCAAAGCTTAATGGGGGATGAATCCGGGATTTCAA
>CAIXQV010001034.1 GCA_903921605.1 uncultured Planctomycetaceae bacterium
AAGCGAGGATCTGTTGTCGCACTAAAAGTAGAGATCGGAACTCTAAAGTATGGAACTCCGGAAGAAACGCAGAAAAAGCTGGAAGAGGCGTTTCAGAAACGTCTGGCCGCAGACGGAATGACTTCCACCGGAAGTCCAGCCGCCGTGTTGAGTGTCACGTACTCGGAAGCGGACGGTAAGGAAATGTTCTCGCAGGGACGAGGTCTGCCCGGATTTCCGACTCCACCAGCTCAGCCGCCTTCTGGAACGCCAATTCAATCGACCGTTGGCTTGATCAAATTGGCATTGCAGATTTCAGGCGAAGCTCAGCCGGTATGGTCGACGGATCTGCTGATCAATCCCAGCGTGCTCCTGATTCGCGGCAATGCCGATGCGCAGGCGGCTCGCGATGCGATGTTCGAAACGGCTCAGAGACAAATCACGTCAGCTGCTATTCCCTACTTTGTGCCGAGTGATCCTGCTTTGCTGATGTTGCCCGGACAGACCATATATTCTGCCGAGTAATGAGGCATCTTCCGCTGGAAAAGATGGAAATCATATTCCCGCTGTGGACAGGACTCCTCGTAACCTCACTCCAGTCACTTACTCCGGACTTCAAACACGGCCAGTACCGGACAATGATCTGATGCCATCGGCTCCGCGATGACCTCGGAAGAGATCATTTTCAGAGAGTCACCGCGATGGAAGATATAGTCGATTCGTGAGCGAGGATTCGCGGACGGAGCACTTGGTGCCGCTCCTGCATCAATCGCATTCTTCCACTTTTCATCAAGGATCCGAATCGGTTCCGACCCGGGCTCGGCATTCATATCGCCCGCCAGAATCGTCGTCATCTTATCGACGCCGAAGAGCTTATTGATCGCCCTGGCTTCTGCAACTCGATCCGGTTCCATATTGTGCTGAAAATGAGTGCTGATAAAGTTCAGTCGCTCCCCGCTGGGCAACGTCACAATGACCGAAATCGCTCCGCGAGGATAGGTCGTGACTTCCGGAGTCGCTTCGGTATACGGCAGCGGCTGGATCAGGACATTCTCGACGGGAAGATTCGTCAGCACCGCATTGCCGAACAACCCACCTTCATAGTGCTGCGTCGGCCCGAAATGAGACTTCAGATTCGTAAGTTCTCCCAGGATCCTCACCTCGTGCAGCCTTCCGGAACGTTTCACACCGACATCAACCTCCTGTAATGCCACCAGGTCGGGCTTCGCAGCATTGATGACATCAGCCAATCGCTGCAGGTTGTATTCTCCGTCATTGCCCTGACCATAATGAATGTTATAGCACAGCACTCGCAGAGTGCCAGGTTCCTCTGCCACGCTCACTAACGAACCGAGTAGTGTGGCCACCAGAGCCACGAGAACACGCAACCGGAGATATTGAGGCGTCTGCATGCTGTAATTCTCGCTCAGAAAAACGTCTTTTGACGAGCAGTTGCTGGGAAAAGAATACTGACCGATCGCCGTTGCAAGCGATCAGGGAAGGAGCATACCGTTAACATCAGTTCGCGGCGAATGAGTTTGAATTCGACGGTCAATTCGCAATCTGACTAATCACTTCGACCTGGTGTCTGAGCTTGCATGCGGAGCTCATTGGCATGGAAAGAGCACCGCCGTTTCATCAGGAACCAGCAACATACGAATGGTCTCGGTTCTCATTCCACAGCAAATCGATAGCCAACTCCCTGTTCTGTCACAATGTACCGCGGTCGCGCGGGATCGTCTTCCAGTTTTCGCCGCAGGCTGGCCACAAAGACTCGCAGATAATGGTTCTCCTGAGAATCCTGCGGTCCCCAGACTTCTCTCAGCAAAAACCGATGAGTCAGCACCTTGCCCGCCTGCTTCAGCATAGTGACCAACAGCTTGTACTCGATCGGCGTAAGATGAATGATCTCGTCTCGACGTTTGACAACTCTGGCCGCAAGATCAACTCGCAGCTCTCCGATCGTGATCGCCGTCTCCTCCGGGCCGGTTCGGTGAGCATGTCGCAGAGCCGTTCGCATGCGAGCCATCAATTCCCCGGTCCCAAACGGCTTCGTGACATAGTCGTCAGCCCCATGATCCAGAGCTTTAATTTTCTGAGGTTCCTGATCACGAGCAGACAGCACAATGATCGGCGCGGTGCACCATTCACGAAGCCGCAGAAGCACGTCCTGACCGTCCATGTCGGGCAGACCAAGATCCAGAATGATCAGATCGGGCGGCTGGGCAGTCGCCATCTGCAGGCCCAGAGCTCCCGTGGGAGCCTCCGAGACGCGATAACCTTCACTGCCCAACGATGCACGCAGGAACCTGCGAATCGGGAGTTCGTCTTCGATGATCAGAATGTGGTGGTCGCCAAGTCCCATGAAATCATTCTACATCGACTTGTCGATCTTTTGAGGGAAATGACCTGGATGGCGTGTGACTTTGTCTTTTAAAGCTAACGGCGCAAGCCGTCCGGTGTGATTGTTCGCCGTAAACTCTGCCGGACGGCATGCATGACTACGTCTTAACGCGTAGGCTCGTTGAGTTCTGTTTAATCACGTTCGATCCGCCACATCAAGCGGTACCTGCGGTGAATCTTTCCGGATCGGCAGTCGCAGCACAAACTCAGCTCCTGCACTCGGTCGATTGAGTGCGTTGATTTCACCGCCGTGGTTACTGGCGATCGCACGACAGATTGCCAGGCCCAGTCCGCTGCCGCGTCCCCCATCGGCTGACGGCGTGGCTCGGAAGAATTTATCGAAGATGCGATTCTCCGCACCTTTGGGAAATCCAGGCCCATTGTCTGCGACCGAGATTCGCACGAAGCGACCATCGATCGCCGCACTGACGGAGACTCTGGTGCCGACTGGTGTGTAACGAGCCGCGTTCTCGAGAAGATTCACGAAGACCTGCTCCATCAACAAACCATCCATCCAAAGCAGAGGCAGGTCGGCGGGCAAATCTACTGCAACCTCGTGATCCGCAAGTTCGCGGCGAGTCCTGTGCAATGCAGAACCAATGATCTCCTCTAGCACATGCCACTGCATATTCGGCGTCGCACCACCGGCATCCAGTTTGGACATCTGCAGAATATTCTCCAGCAGACGATTCAAGCGAGCAGCCTCGTCCGCGACCGTCTCCAGCAACTGCCTTCGAGTCGTCTCATCAAGCCCATGAGCCTCCAACAAACTGCTGCTGGCGCCAGCGATTGACGCGAGTGGAGTCTTCAAATCATGCGAAACGCTACTCAGCAAACTACTCCGCACATGCTCGGCCTCAGCTTCAATGCGAGCATCCGCGGCCTCAATCGCCAATTGATCTCGCTCCAACGCTAAGGCCAGTTGATTCGCACAGGCTTCCAGAAAACGGCGCTGATCAGGAGCCAGCAGTGTTTCGGGCTGAGATACTCGAATCGCAATCGCTCCCAATGTTCGTTGCGAACCAGTCAGAGGAAGAAACAGCGCGGTCGCATTGGGAAGAGTATTCGTCCCGGCGCCAGCGATCTGGGAGTGTTCAGCAACCCACTGAGCTGCGGGAAGGCTGACGGCGTGGCGAGCAATCGCGTTCTCTTGTCCGTAAACGATCTCAAGACTTGTCGATTTCGCATCGGCAGACGATCGTTCCAGATAGATTGCAACCTCACCACTCAAAAGATCCGACATCTTTTCTCCGGCGGCTCCGGCGAGAAACACATTGCCATACAACGAACTGAGTTGCTTGCCAAGTTCATACAACGCCGACGTTCGTCGCTCACGCAGGCGAGTACTCAAGACCTGTGCGCGCAGTCGCGAGGTTAAAGTACTGATCACAAGCCCAATCGCCAGCATCACTCCGAATGTCACAATATACTGCGCATCGGCGACGGCAAACGTGCGATAAGGCGGAACGAAAAAGAAGTCAAACACAAGAACCGCGAGGACACTGGCCAGAATCGCGGGACCTCTTCCAAAACGAAAGGCCGCTAGAGCCACGGCCGCCAAAAACAGCATTACGGTATTGGCTTCGGCATCCGCCAAATGCAATGATCGCAATCCCGACGCGGCAATCCCCGCCAGAAGTATAAGGCCTCCGGAAAAGGCATACGGAATCAGATTCACGGGTGGTGGTGGTGTTTGACGCGAAATCGGAGTTGGCGATTCTTCCGATCCATGAATCACGTAGACATCAATCTCACGGCTCTGTTCCAGCAAGTCATCGACCGCCGATCCCCAAAAGACTCTTCGCCAACGCGGTTGATTCGTTTTGCCAATGAAGATCTTCGTGACGTTTCGAGACCGAGCGAAATCCAGAATTGTTTCGGTGATACTTTGACCAGCGATTGTAACGGTCTCTGCTCCCAGCCGTTCCGCAAGGCGAAAATGATTGGCAATTTGCTGTGCGGCCGGACCTTGAGAAATCTCACCGGTCAAATCCACCGACACCGCCATCCACGGGGCATCCAGTGCCGCGGCCATGCGTTTTGCTGTGCGGATCACGCGTGCCGTCGTCGGGCTGGGGCCGATGCAGACAAGCAGTCGTTCGTTGGTGGCCCACGGTTCCGGAGCGGACTTGTCACGTCTTGCAGATTCGACATCGGTGTGAATTCTGCGAGCAGCCTGGCGGAGCGAAAGTTCTCGCAAGGCTGACAGATTCGATTTCTGGAAGAAGCTCAGGATGGCTCGTTGAGCCTGTTCTGGCAGATAAATCTTGCCGGCCTGCAGTCGCTCCAGCAGCTCTTCTGGTGTAATGTCGACGAGTTCAAGATCAACGGCCGAATCGAAGACTCGATCCGGAACTGTTTCGCGAACAGTGATCCCTGTGATCTGACCGATGACATCGTTCAGGCTCTCGATGTGCTGAACGTTCAGCGTCGTCCAGACATTGATCCCCTCTCCCAGCAGCTCTTCAATATCCTGCCATCGCTTTTCATGGCGACAGCCGACCGCGTTCGTATGAGCCAGTTCATCGACAAGTAAAGTCTCTGGCCGCAAATGCAGCGCTCCATCGACGTCAAATTCACGCAGAGTAACTCCGCGGTAGGAGATCTCCTTCTGCGGCAGGACCGTCAAACCGTCGACCAAAGCCTGAGTCGCCGGCCGAGCGTGCGGCTCAACATAGCCCACGACCACGTTTCGCCCCTGAGCCTTCGCCTGATGCGCAGCCTGCAGCATGGTGTACGTTTTGCCGACACCAGCTGCGTAGCCAAAAAAGATCCTGAGCGATCCACGCTGGGACTCGGCCTCTTCGGCTTTCACTTGAGCAAGCAACGCATCGGGATCGGGGCGACGTTCGGGCATGGGGGTGATCTTACTCTTCGGCGGTCATTTGATCGAGTGACACGTTCAGCAGCAGCACGTTGACTCGAGGTTCCCCGAGTACTCCGAAAGTGCGTCCTTCCGTGTGCTCCGCAACCAGTCTGCGTACTTCTTCAACGGGGATCTGACGAGCCTTCGCGACACGCTCAGCCTGCCACTCAGCCGCGGCTGGACTGATATGAGGATCCAACCCACTGGCCGATGATGTGACGAGGTCCGCCGGTACGACCGCGTTTGAAGAACCGGCCGATTTGAGAGCCGTGATTCTGGCGGTGGCAGTCTCAATTAGTGCTGGATGCATCGGCCCATAATTGGAACCACTCGAAGCCGCCGCGTTGTACGGTGTAACACTCGTCGCCGACAAACGAGACCAGAAATACTTTGGACTCGTAAACGTTTGGCCAATCAGCGATGAACCGATCTGTTGCTTCTTGTTCAGAACAATGCTGCCGTTGGCCTGATTTGGAAACATCAGTTGAGCAATGGCCGTAACCACTAACGGATAAATTCCGCCGGTGAGTAGCGTAAGAGTCAGCAACATCAAGGTTGCTGTTCGCAATTGTTGAAACATGTCTGATTATCCTTCGATAGTACAAATGAATTGTTCGTTTAACGGCAGGCCGCAGGCGTCTGCGTTGCTTCTGCTCACGCCAAACCACACAACGTCAACATCACATCGATCACCTTGATCCCCACGAACGGCACGATGAGTCCTCCCACACCGTAAATCAGCATGTTATTTCTCAACAATTGCGCCGCTCCGACGGGGCGATAGTTGACTCCCTTCAACGCCAGAGGCACCAACGCGATAATGATCAGAGCGTTAAAAATCACCGCTGACAGAATCGCACTGGCCGGGGAAGTCAGGTGCATCAGGTCGAGAGTTTTCAACGCCGGATAAGTCGCGGCGAACGCAGCGGGCAGGATTGCAAAATACTTGGCCACATCATTGGCGATACTGAACGTTGTGAGAGATCCTCGCGTCATCAACAGTTGCTTGCCAATGTTGACGATCTCGATCAGCTTTGTGGGATTCGAATCGAGATCAACCATGTTGCCAGCTTCTTTTGCAGCCTGCGTTCCGCTATTCATCGCTACTGCAACGTCCGCTTGAGCCAACGCCGGAGCGTCGTTGGTTCCGTCGCCCGTCATTGCGACAAGACGTCCGCCCTTTTGATAGTCGCGAATCAACGCCAGCTTGGCTTCCGGAGTGGCCTCGGCCAGATAATCGTCGACTCCGGCTTCAGCTGCGATGGCCGCCGCCGTCAGAGGATTATCGCCGGTGATCATCACCGTCTTGATCCCCATCTGACGCAGTTCAGCAAAGCGTTCCTTGATGCCGCCTTTCACAATATCCTTCAGTTCGATCACACCCAGCACTTTCGCGTCACGACTGACAACCAACGGCGTACCGCCCGACTTCGCAACTCGCTGAGCTGCCGCGCGAACGTCATCGGGAAGATAGCCGCCGAGTGCTCGTACGTGAGCTTCAATCGCTTCCGAGGCACCTTTGCGAATTTCATGGCCGTCCAGACTGACGCCGCTCATACGAGTTCTCGCTGAGAACGGCACAAACTCCGGCTTCATTTGTTCGAGATCCCGACCTCGCAAACCAAACTGGTTCTTCGCCAATACCGCGATGCTGCGACCTTCCGCTGTTTCATCCGCCATAGAGGCCAGATGAGCAACCTCGGCCAGTTCGCTGTCTTTGATTCCTTCAGCCGGTATGAAGCTGGTGGCCTGACGATTGCCCAAAGTGATCGTACCGGTCTTGTCGAGCAGCAATACGTCAACGTCGCCAGCCGCTTCCACAGCACGACCCGACATCGCGACGACTCGAGCCTGGCTTAGACGGTTCATGCCGGCGATTCCGATGGCTGAAAGCAATGCGCCGATTGTGGTCGGAGCCAGACAAACGAACAACGCCACCAGCACAGTCAGACTGATCGCCGTGCCCTGGCCGGAAATCTTTACACTGAAAATCGAATAAGGCAGCAGCGTTGCAACGACGAGAAGAAAGATCAGCGTCAACGCGGCGAGGAGAATGGCTAAAGCAATTTCGTTCGGGGTCTTTTGACGCTTGGCACCTTCGACCATTGCAATCATACGATCCAGAAAGCTGTCGCCGGGCAGCGTCTTTACTTCAATAATCAACCAGTCCGAGATGACTCGCGTTCCACCAGTGACCGAGCTGCGATCACCACCGCTCTCACGGACCACCGGAGCACTTTCCCCTGTTACCGCACTTTCGTCGACCGAAGCGACACCTTCGACAATTTCGCCATCGACCGGAATCGTCTCACCGGCTCGCACAATCAGCAGTTCGCCAATTTTGAGCTCAGTCGCGGCAACGGCCTGAGGCTTTTGATCGGTCTTGCTGGTGATTCGATGAGCCGTCACTGTCGTGCGGCTCTTCTTCAGTGAAACTGCCTGTGCTTTCCCGTGTCCCTCGGCAATCGCTTCGGCGAAGTTTGCGAAGAGGACCGTGAACCACAGCCACACAGCGATGCTGAGGTTGAACGTTGACGATTCAGTGCCGGGGGTGGTCAGCGACTTTATCCACAGAACCGTGGTGAAGATGCTGCCAAGATAGACCGCAAACATGACGGGGTTCTTGAGCTGCAGTCGCGGATCCAGTTTTTGCACTGACGACCAGATGGCCTGACCGAGAATTTTCTGATCCAGAAGTTTGGGAGCAGTTTTATCCATGAGAGTGATTCCGTTGAATTAGTCGTTTGATCAGCCGCTGGGCGTTAGCCCCCGGTTGATCGCTGTGTTTTGCGAGTGAAAACCGGACGCTAACGCGTTCCGGCTGATGGCATCAGGAGGCCTTTACGACGTCATGCCCAGTTGTTCCACAATCGGCCCGAGTGCCAGTGCCGGAAAGAAACTTAGCGCACCGACAACAATGACCACGGAAACCAGAAGTACGACAAACAAGGGCGTATGAGTTGGCAAGGTGCCAGCACCGGCGGGCACACATTTCTTGGCTGCCAATGATCCGGCCAGAGCCAGCACTGGCACCATGACCCAGAACCGGCCAATCAACATCGCGATGCCCAACAGACTGTTGTAGAACACTGTGTTAGCCCCCAATCCCGCAAACGCACTGCCGTTGTTGTTGCCAGCCGAAGACAGTGCGTAGAGCACTTCGCTGAAACCGTGCGGACCTGGATTGAAGACCGTGGCCTGGCCGTCCGGAGAGCTCACCGCGGCCGCTGTGCCCAGCAGAACGGTGGCACAAGGAAAGAGGATCACCAGCATCGCCATTTTGATTTCGAACGCACCGATCTTCTTTCCAAGGTACTCCGGCGTGCGTCCGACCATCAAACCTGCGATAAACACGGCGATGATTGCAAAGACCAGCATTCCGTAGAGCCCTGAGCCTACTCCGCCGAACACCACTTCGCCCAATTGAATCAGCCACATCGGAACGAGGCCGCCCAGAGGTGTGAAAGAGTCATGCATCGAGTTGATCGAGCCATTGGAGGCGGCTGTTGTGGCGACCGCCCAGATGGCCGAGTTCGTAATTCCGAAACGTGTCTCCTTGCCTTCCATGTTCCCACCGGAATTTTCTGCTGAAACGCTTTGGTCAATCTGAGTGCCATTCACCTGCACTTTCGCGAGTGCAGGGTTTCCGGACTGTTCGAAGATCACAACCAGAATCACCAGCGGCAGAAAAATCGTGGACATCGCGGCCAGAATAGTCCAGCCTTGTCGTCGGTCGCCGATCATTTCCCCGAATGTGTAGCAAAGAGATGCCGGGATCAGCAGGATGGACAGCATTTGCAGGAAGTTGGAAAGCGGTGTCGGATTCTCCAGAGGATGAGCCGAGTTGACGTTGAAGAATCCTCCCCCGTTAGTCCCAAGCTGTTTGATGGCGATTTGAGAAGCGGCCGGGCCGACAGCAATCTTTTGAGTCGTCACGGGGTTTCCTTCGCCATCGACCGATGGCTCAAGCAACGTGACTTCCTGAGACTTGCTAAACGTCTGGACGACTCCCTGAGACACCAGCACCACGGCCAGTAACACCGACAGTGGCAGCAGGATGTATAACGTGCCTCGCACGAGATCGACCCAGAAGTTGCCGATCAAAGTTGTGTTGCTACGAGTGAAGCCACGAATCAACGCCACCAGGACAGCCATACCGGCCGCTGCAGAGATAAAATTCTGCACGGTCAAAGCCGCCATCTGCGTGAGATAGCTCATCGTGGTTTCGCCGCCGTAGCCTTGCCAGTTCGTGTTGGTCACAAAGCTGATCGCCGTGTTGAAGGACGAGTCCGCGGAGACCGACGCCAACTGATCGGGATTCAGTGGAAGCAGAGCTTGCAGTCGCTGCATGGCATAGACGGCGACAAAGCTGATCACGCTTAGCGACAACACGGCCTGAGTATATTGCTGCCAGGTCATCTCCGTGTCTTTGTTGATGCCGCAGAGGCGATATGTCAGACGTTCGCCGGGAGCCAGAAGTTTGCCGAACGTCGGAACTCGTCCGTCGTAAACTCGAGCCATAAAGAGGCCCAGTGGCTTCACACAGGCCAGCAGAGCAATCAAATACAAACTGATCTGAAGAATGGAGTTGAGGGTCATGAGAAGTTCTCCGGCTTCAAAAGAGCGGCCATCAAATAAACGATCAGGCCAACAGTGAGCACGAGTGCGAACCAGGTTGTGCCGTCCATCGCTAATCCTCCGCTCGAAGACTGTTGAGGAACCGAACGAATCCCAGAGAGCCGCCGAAGAACGCGACTCCGACCAAAAGCCAGACGATGTCCATGTGTCATTCCTTGTCAATCTGCCGATCAAAAGATGTTCTTGATCGACATTAATTCGTATCGAAGGAATTGAAGCACAGGCCGCATCAAAAGGGCGTCAAGAGTTGGTTCGCAGATATCAAGACTTTGTAAAGACGCGGCAGACAGATTCACGGTGGCTGCTCAACGCAAAGATGCGAAGAACTGCTCGTGGTAGAACCAGGATTATCCCGAAGCCTGCAGTCCGACAAGAATAATGGCTTCCATGGACCGGCCTCGGCTCTTCCCCGAAATCTCAGAACGCAAACAGCCCCGCCTGTCGTTTGACGGGCGGGGCTGTCGCTTATTCTTCGAGTGATCTGGACAATACTGGCGCCGTGGTCAGTCTCTGAAAGAAGTGATCCCTGTTGACGCCATCAAAAGCAGCCTTTCTTCAGACAACAATTTTTGAAGCGTCGACCGGAACCGCAGGGGCAGAGATCATTCCGTCCCAGCTTCTCTTCGAGAAGCTTGTCACCATGGACCACCCGGACTCCTCGCTTAACCTGAGTCTCTGACGGATAGCCTTGACGACGCTTACTCATTGTTTCGAAAAAATGGTCCTTCATTGTCGTTCTGTTTGTGTTGATGATCGATTCGATTTCGCATGGGACACCTCCTAAACAATTGAACAACAAAGTCACGCGTCGGCGAGACACCGTGGGCGTGGCCAAGGTTCGTGCGATAGTAAGCTGACTTCTGCCAGGCCATCCGCTACAAAGGGCGATAGCAAACCCCGTCGATCCGAGACGCGTCGTGGAGCATGATTCGCTGGCATATATCGCCTCGAACGGTGGGTCCGATCGTTTAATGCGTGCGTAGTTCGCAACATCCCCATTGAAGGGTTCTCTTATGGCCAATGTGTTCGGGTTCGGTGCAGTTGGCGACGGCGTGACCGACGACACCGACGCGCTGCAGCATACGTTGGATTCCGGGGACGGCATTCTGCGTCTGAATAAGGGCACCTACCGCATCACAAAGCCACTGCTGCTTGATCTGACGAAGCAAGGATTCGGAGCTGTTCGCGGTGAGAATGGAACGTCGCGAATTGTTATGGCTGGTGAAGGCCCGGCGATAAGAGTTGTTGGCGATCATCAGGGCACTGCTTTTCCAGGCAGCGTACAAACTCACACCTGGGATAAAGAACGCTTCCCGATTATCTCCGGCATTGAAATTGTTGGCGAGCACCCGAATTCCGTCGGAATTGAACTTCGCCGAACCATGAAGTGCATCGTGTCTCAGGTCCTGATTCGCCAATGCCGGATTGCCGTGCATCTGGTGGAACGCAATCGAGACTTCCTGCTGGCCGATTCGCACCTGTATGACAATCACGAGATCGGTTTGTTCTTCGATCACTGCAATTTGCATCAGATTATTGTGCACGGTTGCCACATCAGTTGGAACAAGATCGCCGGAATCAAATCACTGGGCGGCGACGTGCATAACCTGCAGATCGTGGGCAACGACATTGAATACAACAACGCCACGGCCGGAGGTCCCAACGCATCGCCCGATGCGGCATCTTTATCCCGGCATCCTGGTGGCTCGGAAATCTGGTTCGACGCCACTGAAGGGATTGTCAGCGAAGTCACCATCAGCGGTAACACGATTCAGGCGACTGTTCAGAATGGCGGAGCCAATATTCGCATCGTTGGGGCGGCTGTGAAGCGACCACAACTCGCCGATTCGCCAGCGAGCAAATCTCCGGACACAGCTCACCTGATTAACATCACGGGCAATGTGCTGGGAAGTCAGTGGCGAGCTGTCGAGTTACAGAACGTCTCCCGAGTCACGCTGACCGGGAACACGATTTATGATTCAACCAACCTGAGCATCTTTGCTGCGCAGTGTTCGGGAATCGTCGTCAGCGGAAACTCGTTTGGCT
>CAIXQV010001035.1 GCA_903921605.1 uncultured Planctomycetaceae bacterium
GCCATGATCGCTCTGAGTGAGGAATGCTCAGGGCGACCGGCCCGCCTTTGTTCGGCTTCATTAGGATTGAGGGGGGAGTCATTGCCCGTACAGGTATTCCGGTTTCTGGCTTCCGAACACAGCGGCTCTCAAAGGAAGGGCCGCATCCGTGCTCGCTCGGCGGAAGAAGCGAAAGTGAAACTGTTGACAAAGTACAAACACGTGAGTGAGGTCAAAAAAATGTCATGCCCACCAGCCACAACAGGAGACCAGACTCGACCGGCGGGCCGTACGTTTCAGTGTTGGAAATGCAGCGAAAACCTTTACGAACTGAATTCAGGAGATCTGAAGACTCGCGGCTGTCTATGCCCGTTCTGTCAGGCTCAGAACTTTCTGCCAACGCCTCAGAGTAAGGTACAGACTATGCAAAATAAAAAAGAACCCGGAATGTCGCTCTTTGGTATCGCAATTTGGTTCGTGCTGCTGTGGGTCACTTATCGCTATTTCCCGACAGGATGGATCGCTCCGTGGAACGTATCTGGAAAGTTCAGCTTCCTGCTGTCGTGCGTCGTTTGGGCGATTGGCAGTCTTGGAAGTCTCGGGATTGTTTGTGGTTACCTTGGCGAGGACACGAAACCGGTCTTTCACCTGGCGCCAGAAGCCTATATCGGGATCACCTTCGGAGGATTCGTTTGCATCGGACTTGTTGCGGTCCAGCACTACATCAACGGTGGCGACGTGCTGCCTGCGAGCACGACGGTCGCTCAAGTTCTCACAACCGCAATGACCAAAACGCAGGCCGAGCCTGCGGAGCTATTAGACAATGCACAGTCCCTGGGGCTCGGCATGGAGAAACTGCGCATCGAACAGGAGAAACTGGGCACCTTCATCACGGAAATGGAACACGAACGAACGCTGGTCGTAAGCCAACTGCGGCAAACCGGTGTTTCTTCGAACAAGGATCTGGAAGGAAATGCCGAAGGACAGGTGTACGCCCAGGAACTTTTGGAAATTGAACGGACCCTGCGAGCGATGCGGGACAGAGCCCGCGCTCAATCATTAATGCTCACGAAGGCCGAGTCGTTGCTGCGGAAGATCGGTCGCCAGAATCGACTGAAAGAAGTGGGCCTTGATTCGCAGGCACCAGAGCAGTTCGCCCAGCTGCGCGTGGAGATCGATGAAATGTTGCGCCCCGACAGTATTCCCAGCAGTAATGTCCTGCAGTTGGACCAGGTGCTGCGGGAAGCCCTGCAGGATCAAAGTTGAAGGCAACGTTCGGCGACGTGGTTTTTCTGCTTCGTTAAAATCCATTGAGGGCCATTTCCGTGACAGCCGTCCATTTTAAGGAGCGTGAAGTGCCTGGAAGAACAATTGCAGTGGGGGACATTCATGGGTGCTCGACAGCTCTTGCGGTGATCATCAACGCCATTGACCCGAAACCGGACGACACGATTGTTACATTGGGCGACTACATTGATCGAGGGATCGATTCCAAAGGCGTACTGGATCAATTGATTGACCTCGCAGGTCGATGCCGACTCGTGCCGCTCCTCGGAAATCACGAAGAAATGTTACTGAATGCCAGAGACAGTCGATCTGAACTTCAGTTTTGGCTTGATTGCGGCGGTATCACCACACTCGATTCCTACGGTGATTCAGGCCGACTCAAGCTGATCCCCGGGACACATATCCGGTTTCTTGAACGGTGTGTCCCGTACTTCGAGACCGACACTCACATTTTTGTTCACGCGAATTGCAAGCACGATCTGCCTCTTGAACAGCAGGACGGACAGACACTGCGATGGCTGTCACTGTGCGATGCCGTGCCAGGCCCGCACTGTTCGGGGAAACGCGTCGTCGTTGGCCACACGCCTCAACCAAAAATCCTCGACCTTGGTCATTTGATTTGCCTCGACACCGGCTGTTCTGTCGGCGGTTTTCTAACGGCCATGGAAATGTCGAGCGGACGAACGTGGCAGGTGGATGAGATGGGGCGTTGCAGCGAGAATATTGACTGATTCTGGATGTGTAAGGCAGCTGAGAAGATTACAAACGAGACCAGGACTGAGGCTGTGGTAACGTCCCCGCCGTGATTTCAAATACAAACCAGTACTGACCGCATTCTGTGGAAGTCGAGACCAAACAAAACACACCGAAACATTACTCGAGTTGACCAATCCCACAAACTTACTTCGTTGGAGAATTCAGATGAACGAGAAACAAGATCCGAAGGTGCTGGCCGAGGCTGTATTGAATGGTGAACTCACGCTTGAAGCCGCACTTGAAGAACATCTTGATGACGACGACACCGACATGGAGTGTCTTCAAGCGGCTCTCTGTTATGCCAATTTACAACAGTTCGACAAAGTCCTTGATGTTCCCGGGAATCCCACCGTCGCAGAGTTGATTCAGAAATTGGATCTCAAACCGTTTGCCCGGCTGGTCAATGACGAAGAAACAGACAGTTACGATGAAGTCCGCTATCCGATTGGCAATCTGGTCGAATTCGGCGGAGAAATCTACAAGGTCATTGGGCGACGAAAAGTGTCGATCTTCGCCATGCCACGTGAGGACGATTTTGAAGTCTTCCTTGAGTCGGCCGACGGTAATCCGATGTATTTCGTAGGGGAATCGATGGTCTACTCCGTCGAAGAGGACTCTGACGACGAATAGGGCAAGGAGAGCCAATAAAAAGCACGTGAACCTTTTCTGGGGAACACTGTCTGAATTCCGGGGCCCGATTGGCCCACGCTCATCACGACGAATGGCACTGCCATTCACCAACCTCCCGACAAAGCCTGAGTCGGCAAGGTGGTAGCAGCACACCGCTGCGATGAGCAGGCGACGAGCCTGCCATCTTTTTCTTGGCAGGCACCAGGAGTTCGCCATGTCTACCCATCTGTCCCGTTTCTTTGAGAAGCATCGCATCAGCAAGAGCCTGAAACCGGGCCAGGTTGCCAGTCTCATCGGCTATACCAACATCTCAAAAGGTGGCTCCCGTATTCGAAGTTTCGAGCAGACGGGCTCCATATCCAGGGAACTCTTCGAGAAGCTGGCTGCCTTTTTTGAGATTGATAACGGGATCATTGAGCAGTTGGTCGAGGAGGATCGGCGTGAGTTCTTCCACAAGTGGCTCGCCTGGGTCAACGAACCGATCCAACCCCATTTGGTGGTCCGGTTGATCGCAGCGGTTTACTCTCGACGTGACTTGAATCCTGAGATCGAAACCATCGAAAGGGCCGAGGCATGGGCTGCATCGGTAGCGAGAGAATCACGGCTGAAGTGCTGCTTGGTTTGGAGCAGAAGACTCTCCATCTGGTTCGATGAGACTGGAAGTATCGCGGGGCGAACAGAGGCGGTTCCCGGTGAGGTCAATGTGCCGTGGATGCGGATTAGAGGTGGAAAACAATTTGTTTTAGAGGACGACCCGCCTTCCGTAAAGCCCGTTGAATGGCTGAAGAAACCAGAAGTCCGATCGTAAGTCGCTGTTTGGGAATGAGATTCGGCTCAGCCGATCCGACTGCAGTCTCTACAAAGGGAGGGATTTATGAGTAAGCCAATCCATATTAGCGAAAGTAACTTTGAACAGAAGGTGTTGAAAGCCAAAGTCCCGGTGCTGGTGGACTTCTATTCGGTCTTTTGTCTTCCGTGCCATGCAATGAAGCCTGTACTCGCAGAGCTTGCGGATGACGTTGGCAACCGAGCGAAGGTCTGCACCGTGGAGATCAGCGCGAACGCGCGGTTGTTTGAGGAATATGCGATCCGTGCCGTACCAACACTGATCGTGTTCTATCGGGGGACGGAACTTTATCGGATGGTCGGACTCAAGACCAAAGAAGACCTGCGGGAGGCTTTAGCGATATGAATGCAAAGATTACAGCATCGGCTCTTAAGGCATTGCACGGCAAGCATCAGGACATCCTCGTCTCGCTGATGCTCCGCACGAACACACCGCTCACCTGTGAAGAGATGACGCTGCTGAAGGAATGGGGTGGCGAGCTGCTCTACGATAGCGGAATCGTGGTCATGGCGCGGCTCCCCGCTGGAAGAGTAAACGACATCTCAATTTGGGATTGCGTCATCGAGGTCGTACACGCATCAGCCGTAGCTGACACTCAACCGGCCCCAACGACGTCAATGGCGGAAAGCAGCAAGCCCCAAAGCACGCTGCCTGACCAGCGCCCCGACCCATTGGCTAAAAGCATCGACATTTCGAAGTGTTCGTTCGAGGAGTACAAACGATTGGTGGATGGCGTCGATGAGTACTATTTTGGAACTGGCGATCTCCATGATGCGTCACCCAAAAAGCCCGAGAACGAATCTCAGCAGCGTGAGCCATTTTTGAATGTTGACCATGGTGTCGATCTCGAAAAAGTCTTTGATCTTGTTTGGCGATTCGAATTCACGGCCCCAGGCTTTGCCATCATTGATGTAGGTGTCGTGGATTCGCATACGCTGCGATTACAGATGGTGAACCTGAAACGGCGATTCAGCGAGACAGCCGTCCGTCGTGGCCTTAAACCATTTGTCTATCGTTCTCTTGGCCGATTTGATCAGCAGGAAACGACCAAGTTACATCTGGATGGTGCGCCGACAGAATCACTCCTCATGTTGGGCTACGAGCCGTCTACGATTCACAGTCGCCTGTTTTTGGCCGACTACACCAGGGCCGCATTCGACTTGGGTGTATCCATTGCCAGTTTCTTACAAGACTTCAATCCGATGTTCAAAAAAGGCGAAGAATTATTGCAACGCTACGTAACGGAACTGCCTCAACCCACCGAAGGCCATTCTCGAATACTGCTGATCAACAACAGCTCCCTGCCGTTTGTTGAGTCTCGGACCAACTCGCTCGGAGTGATGCATCAAGCGACCATCATCAATCCCAACGACTCTCAAACCAGAATCATAAACTCAACGATGCTGACCACCGAAGGCGACGAGATCGAGCAATCGCAGGTGGATGAATTCGTTGCCACCGAAGACATCAGCAAGAAAGTGTATTAGAGCAAAGACTTACTGAGTGCGGGTGCTCACCGCCATTTACACCACTCATGGTCCGAGGGGTGTGATCAAGAAAGCGGCCACGCCAGGTGCCCTTAGTCGAGGAGAAAATATGATTATTGATTTTGATGAGATCGCGTTCAAAGAGGTCGTGACACGACACTGGAACTACCACAGAACTTGCCATACTACGCTTTGGTCCACCACTCGACTTGAAGGCGGTGTGGTGCAGTTTTCAGTTGCCCCGGGTTTTCGGGAGATTTTTGGAGGAAGTGAAGACGGCCAACGTCTGTGGACAGGCTACTCGATGCGACTGTCGGACCTGTTTGCTGAGCCGGAAGTCAACGTTACCGAGTTTGGGTTCCGTAGCTATTGCGAGGAATGCACGCCTACTCCGTTCGTCGGGATTCGAGGCACGTTTAAAAATTGCCCGTTCATTCTGATGGTCCATCTGCAGCCAATCCCTGAAACGAAACCATGCGAAATCATTGACACAATCACGAATCAAACAAGAGCCGTTAAAGAAGATGAGCTCTGAATAGGCCAATCGGGATCAACCAGGATATTCTCGAAGTGAAGGTCTTTGTGTCCAGGGTCCTGACATCCCTGGACGTCATGAGATGGACCAGCACCTTGCCACCAGTGGTTTTTCTGTCCCACACAAATCCGGAGATTTGCTGCAACACCTGATCTGATGATTTCCAGCAGCAAACGGTGATGCCCCACTTACCTCGAAGGAGTTTTGAAGAGTGCAGAAAAGAACGTTTGTAACGCCCGACGACCTTGAGGACGGTGAACACATCACAGTACTTCACAATCGACGAGTGGAAGAAGGATTTTTGGAGCAACTCGGCGTCGAAAGCGACTATCTCAAAGGTACGGTATTGAAAATCGTCGCTATGAATCTTCCGTTTATGGTCGTGGAAGCAGCGGATACCAGCAGAGGTCGTGCCACGCTCACGATCGATGTGCGAGATCATCAGTTCATGCGACTGAATCGAGCCTTTGTCGATGCGGTACAGCGCAGTTGCTCCAGTGACAAGCCCGATCTGCAAAACAGTGCTGGCTGAACAGCACTGGCTGAACAGTGATGAACCGGCCGAGCTGATTATTTGTGTGACGAGAAACAATTGGAATCGATCACAGGAGACGAATGACCGAATGCTTTTCGACTTGCCAGAGAGCCCAAAATACAAAGTGCTTGAGTTTTCGGATGGCTTTCGGATCGACGCGCCTGATCGTAACAGCGTTCAAGTCGATCTGCGTTCCACGGAATTCCGAATTCATTGCGACGGGAAATGGGAGCGAAATTCGCTGATTGAATTTCACTCGATGCTGGATCGCATTGCGTGGTTGGTAATGCGTGACTGGTCGCCGCCGCTCGATGCTGGCAAACCGTGGCCCGGTATCAAACGTTGGGCTGTTGGAAACACACGGCGTGCGATCGCCGGACATTTGCACAAGCAATGGCTGCGTTTATTGCAGATGGCAGATCCGAATGTTGTGGCCGTGCAACGAGCTGTGTTTGCGGCAACGTTCGGTTCTGCAGAAATCACATTGAGTGACCAGTTCTACAAGAACCGTTACCTGGTAGATGACGTGATTCACTATCGAGCAGCCGCAATCGCTGCTCGCCACATCCATATTCTGGCAAGGGAAAAGCAGCGTTCACGTATTTTGAGTTCTCCCCTGATTACACAATTGAAGGATTTTGCTGCGCAACAAGGAGGGCGAGCCACAATCGGCGTTGACTTCCCGGACATGAGCGAAGAATTACAGCTGCAGCATTTAAGCAATTGGCTGAATCTGTTTTCGCAGGGTGATGCCTATACGAGTCTGAGAAAAACGTTGATGAATCTGCCCGGGGGCGTGTCCAGCGGATTGTTGATGAATCTCGCTGACTTGCGTTTGATGCGACCGGTGTACAAGCGACTTGAATTGATTGTGCTGCTACTCTGGCGTCAACATTCCTGCATAAACGAAAAGGTTTTCCAATTTGCAAATGCAGACCGCATTCAGGTCGCAATTCAGATGACAGGCAAGTCGGTGGGGCGTCGATTGCGAACTCGTTCGACCAGCGACATTGCCTGGTTCGTGCAGCAACTGGCAACATATCCGGAGACGCATCACGGAAACATTGTCGGCCTTGCAGAGAAAGCTATTCGGTTTCAGCGTGCAGAGGCTGAGCGACGAACTCAGGAGATACGACGTCAGTTTGGAGCCGCTGCGAAGGTCGCACGACCTTCGATTGGCTTGCCGGAAGCTGCGGAAATTCGATTTTTGGGCACCCCATGCGAAATCTACGAAGAGGGGGTGCGCATGAGTCACTGCGTGGATTCGTTGATTCCATCGGCGATGAATGGTGACACGTATTTGTTCCATATTGAAAAGTACGGCAGCAGTGCCACCGCTCAGATCGATTCCAACGGCGAGGTCATACAAGCGAACGGACCAGAAAATCAGGACAATCGCGCGTGCGTCTGGGCCAGACGCGTATTGGGCCAATGGGGGACTCAGCTTCGCAAACAGAGTTGCGGCTGCAATCAGCAGAGTTCTCCCGCCGCTTAAATCGCATTGGATATCAGTCCAGTTATTCCCGGCATCACGTTCTACCGGAATTTAGTTTTGCCTTGAGACCAGTTCATGCCGGTGCTCAATGGATGACGTCTGACAATAAAACGCAGAACTCCACATGCTTGTCGCACTCTGTGAAACATCATGTTGTTGCCTGATACTTTGGATTAACGATGAAACTGCAGGAAACTCAATACACGTTCGGACGTATGAAATCTAAAGAGCTGCTCATTACCCATGAAGGTCTGATGTCATTGATGAATAACCCGACTGACGACGGTCGAGATTTCAACATCGGAATCAGTAAAGGACTGACTCGAGACCAGTGGCTAACCACACATGAGGGCGTATCCTGAGTCAGATCTTTAGGAACGATCGACGGTTCGGGCCGATACGCCGATCCCAGCGACGAGATATGCGAACCAGTTTTAGTGAGACCGACTGAAGCGACATTGCTCCCCTCCGTTCCCTGCTCCGGTCACATTGACTGTTGTAGCGAACGAATCGGGACGAGCGTCGCAGGTGCGATCTAATTGATGGCGGTCCGGGCACGTATTCGGGCCACGTTTCCGAGTCCCAGAATCCGGTTGATTTGACAGAATTGATGCCAACACTTTGATTCGCTGGTTCCTCTGGATTAACCGTCCTGAGTTGGAAACGGTCTGTCTGCAAATGACCGA
>CAIXQV010001036.1 GCA_903921605.1 uncultured Planctomycetaceae bacterium
ACGCGACGGAACAACTGCAGTTCTTCATGAACCCGAAAGGAAGCGAACGTTCCATTGTCACGGAATCTGATATGCAGGAATCCTAACTGATCGGGAATTCGCCACACGCCCGGAAGCAGCTTATTGATCTCCTCATCTCCGAGCAAAACTGCCGCGGCTGCAGGTTGAGTTTTGCGGGGAGCCTCCGGTTTCTTAACTGGATCCGTAGATTGTGTGCGCCGCTGCAGCACCATTAACATTGCGCCGGAGCCTTTGGGAGCAGCCAACTCGGCCGGACGCGTTTCTGTGAAGGTATCACCGAAACAGACGATCAATTGTCCATTGTCAAATCGATAAATCCCCCGGCTGACCTCAGGTGCATCGGAAGATTTAACATCGATGGTGCTCGGGTAGCTGGTCGGGTCGATGATGATCGTGCGAGCGTGACGTTGACCTGTATGAACATCGACAAACAATAGGGAATTATCAACGATTTCAAGCTGGCCACCAGAAGGCAGCACGTCCGAAATTCGTTCGGCAGGAATCACCTTGCCATCCTCAATAAGTTTAACAACCTTCCATGATCCCTCAAACAACTTGAGTTCGGCCTTATCATCAGCCAGCCCTGCCCATGCGGGACTGCCAGCCAGCAACAGCAGGCACGCGATAATTCTGTGTTGAATGCATCCGTTCACTGTTTTCTCCTGAATTCTGAAAAGTCTGTACGGCAATTGGCAGAGCAAAATACCCCGCGCCCGCAGCTGAACTCTCAGGAATTTAGCTACGGTAAATTCTCTTCTACCGCTAGCCTTAATTGAATCAATGATCTTCCCACGTGCATACTAAACGATTCATGGGACAGCGGCGAGGGTCCCGAGAAACGAAGTCGCGAAATCATCAGGCAGTTTTGCGGACACGTCCATCCGTGGATGCCAGACAGCATTCATTTGTGCAGACTCAGCGAGAACGAGATAAGTCGACTGCTCGCCCTTACCCGAACAGTCCAAGTCGCATGCCCACAAAATTGGCTGAACTCACACCGGTATTGACCTCATTCGGCGCGGCGTACGTGTAGTTCAGCATGGCACGCAGGTTGTCAGTCGGAGACCAGTTAACGCCTGCCGTGGCTTGTGGCAACCGCACACTGAGGTGTTGTCCCTGCGAACCGAGTGGTGCTTCCAGCGCCGAATTGGAGAAGGGGCGCATTCGTGCCCGACTGAAAGACTCCTCCGGCAAGGGTCCATGATTCAGCAGCATTGTAATATGCCAGTCCCAAACCCCAGTTGCGTGCCGGGTCGAGACTATCTAGTCGGCGAACGTTCCGTGAAGGCGAACGACATTGACTAGTCGAATATAGGCGTCATGCACGAGTGCAGCCGCCTGCAGTGTCTAACCGGGTAATTCCTTAGCCATCCAGGCTGCCGCGAGCTTCCGCAATTCCATCGTAAATGAGCGGCAACAACTGCTCGGCAGCCGCCGGATCTGCGGATTCGATCTGACACAGGATTTGCGTGATATCGGCCATGCGTTGCGGCTCCGGGACAAACAGTAATACTGTCGAGCATACTGAAGCTGCACACAAGAACCAAACCACTTGTGCCCCGGATCCTAGCCAGCAGCGATCTCTGCTGATTCGGCTGGCAGCTGGTTCCAGACTAATCGCTGACAGAAACGAAACGCTGAGACCGTGCGCGGTACTTCAGGTTCACGAAACTGTTCACCGCATCGCGTGGCGGTTCCCTGTGTTTCCGGCTCCATCACATTTTCGTCACATAGTAGTGACCAAGACTCGTCCGGTAGAACGGCAGAAAAACCAGCGGCTCCCGATTTGTCTCGCGTCGATCCGACCAACAGAAGGAAGTCTGATCAATCTGATTTCCCAAGGCTTAAGCCGCTGTTAGTCTGCGCAGTCGAACTGATCACAAGTGGAACTTCAGGGAGACGCGAGGATGATCGCGACGTCGGCATGAAACAGTTTCAGTCGAACCTAACTCATGAGGGAATGACCTGAGTAAGATTCGGAAAAATTGAGGAAGCATTGCTCTAACGAATCCCTCCCGGCGAAACGACTCTCGAACCTGCCGACCGACGCGAGTTCGTGTTCCGCCGTTGGCTGCGTCGGTCATATTGCCTTAAGGCACCCTGGGGTGTCGGACCGGAGTAGTGA
>CAIXQV010001037.1 GCA_903921605.1 uncultured Planctomycetaceae bacterium
CGATCTCTATATGTTCCGCAATGCCGAAAAGGCGTTTTGAATCGACTCACGCAGAAACGCACCGTCGTTCGAATAGACAACAAATCTTGATCCCTGCCCAATCGTGCGCTGCATTTGTTCCGGCTTGCCAAACCAGCAGCCAGCCGGGATGTGGGAACGATCCGCAACATCGATAATCCGCTTCAGGATTGCGATCAGATCCGGATGATCATATTCATTCGGGATTCCCATCGCTGTCGTAAGATCATTGGGTCCGACAAAGATCGCGTGGACTCCCGGAATTCCACAGATTGCTTCCAGATTTTCAATACCTGCCAGAGATTCAATCATGGGCACAAAGACGGTGTTTTGACATCGGTCTTCGAGGATGTACCTGCGACTTTTCTCGTCAGGCCAAACTCCCTCGCGAAGGACTCGCTCCAGAGCGAGTCCTTTCAACGGGCGATAGATGGCGGCAGCAGCCAAACGGCGAGCGTGCTCCACATCTTCAACGTAGGGCACAACGACTCCATCAAACGTGTCGCAGACCCTCGAGACATCATCCGGATCACGACTGTGCGTCCTTGCCAGGCAGGCAATTCCCTTTGCTGCAAGGGCATACTTCAACGGCAGAAACTCGGCCAATTCCAAGGCGTTGTGTTCTGCCGTGACGATCACGAAATCCAGTGCCCCTTCCGGAAGCACGTCTACAATCGCCGGATTCACGGTGTACTGGATGAAGGTTCCAAAGACAGACTGACCACGCTGCATCTTTTCCTTCAGGCTTTTGCCCAGCAGTGGTCCAGCCATTCCAGCATCCCATAACTATCACAAGCTTATCACCGTCAGCCGCTCTCCGGAGCCGTAAGCTTTTAGGTCCCACGCGTTAAATCCGAACTTTTTTTGAGAACACCTATCGCCCGGTGAATGCCTCAATGCTGGAAGAGGAATTCCTTGCTGTTGATCACAGCCCAGGCAATATCTTCCAGAGCCCGAGTCCGGTCTTCATTGGCCTTGATGTGGTTCTGTGCTGTTTGCTGTTCTTCAGGCAGCGGAGGCCGACTCAATGCCGTCAAATACAAGAGTTCAATAATCTCTGCATCCGACTTTGCGCCAGCGACCCACTTGTGCACGTTCCCTGCATCAGATCGCAGTTTGTTGTGTACTGTCGGCCCGTTAATCAACTGAAGGGCCTGAGACAAATTACTGTCTGTGGATCGCTCGCACTCACAGGGAAGCTCTCGCTGAGGCTGACCAAAGACCTGCAGGAACTTGTGTCCTTCAGGTGGGTCAACCAGGTCAACGGCTTTGGTACCGCCAGGCATTCCTGCGAAGTCTTCCGGCAGTCCTGTAACAGCGCAAATGGAATCTAAAAGCTGTTCCGCTGTCAGCATGCGAGTTGTCGCGTGGCTGAAGTAGATCTCATCATCTGCGTTATACTTGTTTCTCTGGGAACTCAATTGGTAAACCCGACTGTTCATAATTGTGCGGATGAGGTGGCGTGAAGAAAAGCCACTCTTCACCAACTCGCCAGCCAGATAATTTAACAGTTCAGGGTTGGACGGCGGATTCGAATCTCGGAAGTCATCCACGGGATCGACGATCCCCTTACCCACAACATGACCCCAGATACGATTTGCCAGAGAGCGTGCGAAGAATGGATTCTCGTTCTTCGTCAGCCAATCCGCAAAAACAACTCGACGATCCTGATCTGCAGGAACATCGACATCACCCTGCATCAATAGCCGAACCTTCATTTGTTTTCCGGTACGAGGCTGAGTCACTTCTCCACCAGCTTTGACAAAGATCATTTCATCATCCGGGAGCCCGGTTTCCTTGCGCCCCACACGGATGAAGGCGGCTGCTGTCCCGTAGTAATCATCCTGAGTCCATTTTTCGAAGGGATGGTTATGACATTTTGCGCACTGAATACGGATCCCAAGAAACAATTGTGCGGTCGTTTCGGTGGCATCAATTTCGTCGCGACTTGCTTTCCAATAAGCCGCGGCAGCATTCTGCTGCGTGCTGCCGGTTGCAGTCAGGAGTTCATGTGCGAACTGATTCAACGGAACATCATTCTTGACGACGTCAAAAAGCCATCGGCGAAACTTATGCACGCCTGTTCGAGTCATTTTCTTGCTGTTGGATCGAAGCAGATCGGACCATTTCATAGACCAGAATCGGGCATGATCATCGGTCGCAAGTAATCGATCGATGACAGCAGCACGCTTTTCGGGAGACTGATCTGCAAGGAACTGCTGAGATTCCTCCAAAGACGGAAGACGGCCAGTCAGGTCGAGCGTTGCCCTGCGAAGAAAGTCAGTGTCGCTGCACAACTCGGAGGGCTGAATCTGCAGCTGCTTCAGCTTTCCAAACACCAGTCGATCAATCTCAGTCGTCTCAGCCGGACTTGGCCACTGAAAATCAGGTCGCTCGGTAAGGAATGTGAGTTGAGTTGTAGACACTTTGTCGAGGTAGCGGGCCAGAACTGTCACTTCTCCACGCCCCTGCTGCGAGACCACACCAGACGGTGAGATCATGCCAATGCCTTCATCCGAAGAATCAAATGCCGTGAGCGCAGTGATATCTCTCACTGATCCGTCGCTGAAATAACCATTGACAATCAGTTGCTGTCGATCAGCCCCATCTCGGAGAACTCTTGGAGACGGCAGCAACTCAATCCGTGACAACGTAGAAGCGCCGTCTGGATCCAGTTTCATTCCTTCGGCGATCCAGTCTCTTAAAACCCGATGACTAGGATCTCCATTTTGAAGCCGGCGACCACCTCCGTGAGCTACTTCCATCAACGGCTTTCGAAGCAGCAGGCTTTCATCAGGGCTCAGCACATTCGAACGACGATTGAAGAATTCTCCTCGCAACGTCACCAAATCGACATTAGGGTCGTAGCCTCGAAGAGAAAGACGGAAACCGCCTTTGCCAGATGGCGACCCGTGACAGGCCCCCATGTTGCAGCCGGACTTTGTGAGAGACGCCAGTATCTCAGTTTGAAAGGAGACTGGCGAAGGCATTTCAAAGTTTGACACAGCCACCTTAGCAGATGCCGATTGGCCACCACGCGTCACATGCACCGTCGTGGTACCATTACCTTTAGCCTTTACAACTCCGCCCTCAACGACAGCGACAGCAGCGTCGTCCGTTCGGTATTCAGCCAGCCCTGTAGCGTCGTGAATTGTCGCAGCATCACCATTCGCCGTAACGATCAACTGCTGCACGCCACGAGGACCAACGAGAGCGACCTCGACTGGCTGAACAGAGAGCGATAATGTCGGTAGCTCAGCAGCAAAAGAAGCTGAAGTACCAATTACGAATATCAACAACAGGCAGGTTAAGCGGAGCATAGTGACGAAGCCTTTGTTTGCGATTCTTTGTAGCCAGGCATTGGCCTGAATACGCACTTTCCAGGAACTTTTGCTATTCAGTGAATTGCCGGAGCGGCAACTCGGGTGGGATCTTTGGGCAGTTCAAAAACAGAAATCGATAACCCATTAATCTACTTGGTAACAACTTCGACAACGATTGGCGGAACAGGATGAACAGGTTCAACTTTATCCTTCTTTGACTTTCCCTGAAGGAAAACAGTGAAAGGTCCTATTGGGGCATCAGCGGTAGCAGTAATCGTGACTGCCAACTCTCCTGCAGCCATCGACCCACCCGTCACCGTAATTCCGGCCGGTAGTTGATCAGCCGGAGTTGCGAGGGCGATTTCAATCGGCTCCGTCCATTCAGCGGTTCGAGTCGACTTCACGACAACTGTTGCGGCAGCACCTTGCGTGACATTGAGACTTGAGGGCTCTGCCGAAAATGAAAACTGAACTGCAGGTTGAACGGCAGCAAAGAGATCGGTTCTGACTCGGGCACTTCGGAACAGCTCTGCATCAGCTTTCTTTGGAGCTGGCGGGGCCAGTTGAATTTCAGCCGGCGGCATGCCAACACCATCCGGTGCTGTAATGCGAAGAGTTACTGGTCCCCAGTCGGCATCGGATGCAGCTGCGGCAGGATCTTTCGCAGTAAGGACAACAGGCACGGCACTCTGCTTTCCGCCAATAATGAATGGAGACATTGTCAGCGCTGCCGGCAGCCCGACAGCTTCCACTTTCAGCGGACCATCGTAATGAATTCTCCTCACCGCGAGCAGCATCGCAGCACTGCCACCTCTGGGCACATTAACACGATCGGCCGGAGCAGTCACTTTGACGGCCTTTCGCCCTCGAAACACGTCCAGAGCATAGATCCACTCCGAACCTCCCCGACCCGCGATCTCACTAACCTTCAGAAAAAAGTCACCAGCAGCAGGGAGCATGAACGTGAGTTCCGCATCTCGCGGCCCCGCATCATCGTTCTCTGCGACCTTCCCACCTTCCGAGTTGTAAAGTTCAAGCATCACATCGGTGGGGCTGCTGAGCTCACGCGTTCGAGTTACCACCAAAAGAGCTGTCGGCTCGGCCACGGTCACCTTAAACCAGTCGGAATCTCCCTTTGCATTGAAGCTTCCGGTCAGCATCAGCGATTCCGCCGCCAAGACCGTGGCTTCAGCTCGACCATTATTCGGCTCCACTTCATTCTGCGACAGACTTGTCGTAACAAGTACTACCCCAAGCGTACTCGCATCTGCCTCGGCTGGTCGAAAAGAGACCGGCACAAATGAAGCCGGCAGATCAGCGGATCCCTGAGCAGAAGCCTCGCCGACAACCTCTCCCGAACTACCAACCAAAGAAACTTTCCCACCGACCTGAGTAACTCGCGGCATTGTCGCACTGGCCAGCGACATCTTTCCCATTCGGAGATGAAAGAAGTGACGGGCACCGCCTGAATAACGAACATCTCGCAATTCGATTCGATGCTCACCATCAACGGCGGCCGTGAACTGAAGTTGAGTATCTCCTTCAGCACCAGGCAGATCATCGCGGTAAGCAATCTCTTTGCCATCTGGACCGGTCACTCGGAGAACCGGATCAAGATCCGAACCCAGTCGACGAGCAAGCACTTCCGCACTCACCGACTGGCCAGCCGTTAATGCAACACGGAAGAATCTCGACAAGACGGGATTGAGCTGCCCTTCGACACAACATGGCAATGTGACCACCTGACCAACAGCACGATCCTCGCTTTCAGGTGTCATAGCAATGGACGGTAAGTCATCCACGACCAACCAACCAGCCTCCGAACAACCATGATTTGTGACCACTCTTGCCGGATAAATGCCTGGTACAGCATCGACTTTTACATCACCTTCAAAGGTAACTGGCTGATCCTTCGAAAGATCGGAGCCTTCTTTTGGTCGAAGCGTACCAACCGGCGTCCATAGACCACTCGCCCCCATCAATTGCTTACCGTTGACTACAACGTTTGCCTTTTGTCCCGGCCTGAAATTCGCCACATCAAGTCGATCAATGATGGGTTCCTGAGCGGACGCTTCGGGCCAGCCGATGAGCGCACCGAAAGAACATGCGACAGCCAGAACAACTGTGCGGCGGAGAGACATTACAGGTGTGATATAAACAGCCATCACGGTAGGTTTTCCGAAGAACACATGGCTGGGAAGGCGCGTAGGGAGGACCAACAGTCTAAGCATGGCTGAGGGTGTCGTCAAAGTGAAACCGCATTTTGATTGAGGAGGAGGCCAATCTTATGCCTGAATCGCGATTGTACGGTTCTCTTCCCGAAACGGCCTTGCCCATGATCCGGCACTTAGCCGGGGGAGACTCGATTGCCATGTCTCTACTGACCATAAAGAATGGCATTTCTGCAAAGTCAAAGGGTATACTTTCAAAAGTTCTGCAGCTGACGTCTCAACCGCAGTTTCGCAGTGTATTCCCCATACAGTGTTGATCTGAACAGTTTTTGCATCGAAACTAAAGAAGAATTGTGGTCCTTCTTCTCCGTCGGACCATGTTGATCCAGACCTCACCTCTCCAGTCGGTTTTTGGAATACCGTTTATGATCTCTCGAACGCTTCGCTTGTCAGCCCTCGTCGCGATCACGATTTCAATTTTTGCGTCAGAGGGACGTTGCGCGTTGCCCCCTGAAGTGAAGAAGGAACTCACTGCGCTGGGCAAAGAGCTGAAAGAAGTTCAGGGCATGGTGAAAAAGAAGGAGGTTGATCAGGCCAAAGAGTTGATCAAGAAGACCGAAGAACGCATTAAGGAACTGGCGATTGAAGAGGACGAAAAAGATCGATCCTACGCAACGTTCAAAACCGCCCTCGAGAAGGCGAAGAATCTGATCCCCGTGAGCTTCGAACAGGAAGTCGCTCCAATCCTGAAAGCAAACTGCCTCCAGTGCCACGGTGAAGCACAGGCCAGTGCGAATCTCCGTCTTGACACGTACAGCATGATTGCCAAGGGAGGACGAAGCGGAGTCCCGGTTGTTCCTCGTATCCCTCAACGCAGCGGTCTTGTTCTTCGCATGGTCGCTGAGAACGAACAACAGAGGATGCCAAAAGGGCGCGCCAAACTAGATGACGCTGAGATAATGACGATCGCTCGCTGGATTGAACAAGGGGCTGCATTCGACGGCAAAGATCAGGATGCACCAATTGGTGACTCGATGGTTGTCAAGAAACCTCCAGTGACCGTTGTGAAGGCGGATGGCACAGAGACTGTTTCCTTCTCAAAGGATATCGCACCATGGATGGTGAATATCTGCATGGGATGTCATTCAGGAAACAATCCTCGCGGCAATTTCGGTTTCACAACATTCGAACAATTGCTGCAAGGCGGCCCCACGGGCACAACTATCGTGCCCGGCAAGCCAGACGAAAGCTACATTGTCGACCTTGTCCTGCGGCAGGAACCATTGAAGATGCCAGCGGGACAGGCTCAGCTTAAGCAATCGCAAGCACTAGCTCTTGAAACATGGATCCGCGAAGGCGCCCATTTCGATGGAAATGATGCGAAGGCTTCGCTGCGCGAAATCGTGCCTACGGAAGCACAAATGGAAGCAGCCAAGCTGGCTTCAATGACGGATGCGGAGTTTGCCGAACGACGAATTACGCAAACGGCAGAACTGTGGAAGCGAGTTTCCCCGAAGTCAGAAGGCGTCTCTGCGACCACGAGCAATTTCTACCTCTACGGAACAGCATCGGAAGATCGCCTGAAGGAGCTCGGCGAAAAAGCTGAAGCCCATCTGACGAAACTGGCCTCCACTTACAGCCTGCCTGCTGGAGAAAAGGCGTTTCGCGGAAGACTGGCCATTTTTGTCACGGCTGAGCGATTCGACTATGAAGAATTCAATACGGTACTGATGAACGGGCGAAGAACTCCGAAGGCCGTCTCAGGCCACACCGTACTCAACGCAAACTTCGAAACGGCCTATATCGCGATGCACGATGTCGGTGATACCCAGTCTGCAGAAGCATTGTCGGCGGAGCAATTGCTGAAGTCGCTCATTAGCCAGTGCTACCTGACTAGAGACGGGGCCACACTGCCGGACTGGCTGAAGCAGGGTTTCGGGCTGCTGGAATCAGGCGTTGAAGAGAACGCTGATTACGTGAAAGCCGTTCCCACTCGTGCTGGACAGGCTGTGGCGACAATTGACGATCCCGGAAAACTGTTCAATGACGGAACTCTGGCCCCTGAAGAAGTCAGTGATGTTGGCTATCTGCTGGTGAAGTTCCTCCTGTCTCAGGGTGGCCCCGCACGTTTTCAGCAGCTTGTTGGTGAATTACGCACAAACCCTGACGCAGCGCGAGCGATTCAGCAAGTTTACGGAAGCGCGCCCGCAGCGTTGGGGCAGATGTTTCTGCGGAATGGCGGGAAGTAAATCCCTCAAAAAGCAATTCCTCTGGCTGTATCTGCTCCGATGCCTCGAAGACTCCGATTTACCGGGTATCCGGTTTCGCGATGTCGCGGTAATGATCTAGAAATGCGGCTCGGGAAGACTGGAGGGATGACGTTTCATGTCCAACGTGCCTCGATGCCAAATCGTTCCACTTGCCGGTCACCAGACATCTATCTCGATAGATGATCGAGAAATACTGCGTTGGAATTTCGGGAACGATTATCCTCGTCCCTTTTTCTTTCCAGTCGTCGCCCCATCGGGAGCACTGCTGACTCGCATGGGACATCCGGGAGCGCCGGACCATGATCATCATCAGTCGATCTGGTTCGCTCACCATAAAGTGATGGGGATTGATTTCTGGGGCAACGCTTCCGGAGCCGTAATTCGGCAACTGCAATGGCTGGCGTATGATGACGGTGACGATTCGTGTCGCATCGCCGTGGAACTCGGCTGGTTCGATGGTCACGATCCAGCTCCCCTATTGAAGCAGAAATTGATCTGCGAAGTCCGACCGCTTACCGCGCGGCATGAGTTCACACTGGAACTTCAGAGTCGCTTTGTGCCAGTTTCAGAGTCGCTCGAGTTTGAAAAGACAAACTTCGGATTCCTCGCGGTTCGAGTCGCCAAATCCATCTCGGCAGTCTTTGGCAGCGGTGTTCTGACTGGCAGCGAGGGTGCTCAGACGGAGAAGAATCTGTTCGAACAATCTGCCCGCTGGATTGACTACAGTGGCCCGACAAATCGCGAGGGCAATCAGATTGAAGGGATCACCTATTTCGATCATCCCTCCAATCCCGGCCAGCCAACCGGCTGGCACGTCCGCGACGACGGCTGGCTATGCGCATCGCCCTGCATGAAGACATCCATCACAACCAGAAAACAAGAGCCGTTGGCGCTGAGATACCTGCTTCACATTCATTCCGGCGCGATTAATTCTGAGCAGGCCAACAACATGTACTCAGAATTCTCCGCTCGTTCACCAATGCAAGTCGTGAAGGGGACGAAGCCTCATACTCGCTGGGAGATTGAACGCCGTGAATAAAGTTGAATCACCTCGGCGTCGTCGCTGAAGCTGATATCCTGCCACAGCAAACCTGCAGGAACCCCTGAACGGCTCCTGCCGCTTCCTCATCTTTGGATTTATGGCCCCCCGAGAAACATGTTCAGGAAGACAGTCGATGCGTCCCGCTCGAGATGAGTACTCAGATTTCTTCGCTGGCTACATCAGCCTCGTACCAGAAAGCGATGTTCTGAACGTACTTGAACAGCAACTGGTCGAGATTCCTGTCGTCTGGCGAGGAATCACTGAATCCGAAGCAACAGCTATCCATTTGCCGTACACGTGGAAGATCAGACAAGTCCTCGATCATCTTGTGGATGGCGAACGAATCTTTGGTTATCGATTGCTGAGAATCGCTCGTGGAGATACGACGCCTCTGCCAGGATTTGACGAGCATTTCTTTGCAGAGGCCTCTGAGGAACGCCCTGCTCCGCTGGCAGATATCATTGAGTCTTTCGAATCACTCCGTCGCGCTAACATCCTGTTGATTCGAAACCTTCCCGCTGCTGCATGGAGCCGCATGGGCATCATGAGCGGATCGCCAACTTCTGTTCGTGCACTGGCGTTCATTCTGGCTGGCCACATACGCCACCACGATGCAATCCTTCGCTGCCGACTGCCACACCTTGCTGACCACGCGGAATCAGAGTGTGGCAATCCGCGTTAAGCAAAGCGAATACCTGTCGCTGAAGATCTCATCGCAAGCTATCCACACTACACCTGCGAATACTGATCGGGCAATTCCCGACCTACGAATGAATCGCTCGCTTATCGACAGCCATGGCCGCCTCTTTGACCGCTTCTGAGAGCGTTGGATGAGCGTGGCAGCAGCGGGCGATGTCTTCGGCGCTGGCTCCAAATTCCATGGCGACGGCGGCTTCGTGGATTAATTCTCCCGCGTGAGCACCGATGATGTGAACTCCCAAAACTCGGTCCGTGGCCTCATCAGCAAGGACTTTGACGAAGCCGTCGGTATGACCAGCAGCACGAGCTCGTCCATTGGCGGCGAAGCTGAAACGACCGGCTTTGTATTTGATTCCGGCGGCCTTCAGCGCATCTTCGTTGGCTCCGGTGGAGGCGATCTCCGGGGACGTGTAGATGACGGCTGGGATGGTGCCATAGTTGATGTGGCCGTGGCCGGTCGCCATCTTTTCAACGCAGGCGATGCCTTCTTCTTCAGCCTTGTGAGCCAGCATCGCACCGCCGATGACATCGCCGACGGCATACACGCCGGGTGCTGTTGTCAAATAGCCTGCGTTCACCTGAACGAAGCCGCGCTTGTCGGTTTGTACTCCAGCTTCTGCCAGACCCAGGTTATCAGTACACGGCTTGCGACCGACAGCGACAAGCACTCGATCACATGTAATCGGCTCAGCGCCTTCCATTGTGATGGTACAGGTCTTCCCGGCGGCAGTGACAGATGTGACTTTCGTTCCAAGTTTGAATGTCAGGCCCTGCTTCTCAAAAATCTTTTTCGCTTCGTTGGCGACTTGTTCGTCAACGCCCGGCAGAATGCGAGGCAGATACTCCAGAACAGTCACCTTCGCGCCCAAGCGACGCCAGACGGTGCCGAGCTCCAGTCCAATCACACCGGCGCCGATAACAACGAGGTGCTCGGGAACTTCCGGCCAGGCGATGGCTTCCGTGCTGGTGCCGATGCGATCTCCATCCGGCTGGATGCCTGGAAGAGATGACGACACGCTGCCAGTGGCAATCAAAATCTTCTTGCCGGTGATGGTCGCCGGTGAGCTGCCAGTGACTTCGACAACTCCGCTGCCCTTCAGCTTGCCATGTCCAAAGAAACGCTCAACCTTATTCTTCTTCAACAACCCCTGGATGCCACCGTCGAGCGTGCTGACGACCGAATCTTTGTGGCTCATCATCTTTGCGATGTCCAGCGTCACGCCCTGCACGATGAGGCCTCGTTCGGCAAAGTGCTTTTGAGACTGTTCGTAGAGTTCGCTGGTTTCGAGCAGTGCCTTGCTGGGAATACAACCTACTCGCAAGCAGGTCCCGCCGAGCTTCTGCTCGCGTTCGACGACAGCAACTTTCATCCCCAATTGAGAGGCACGGATGGCCGCGACGTAGCCGCCAGGACCAGCACCCACAACGATCAGATCGAATGATTCAGACATTTCGAAAATTACCTGCAAGAGCGTGAAAGCAAAACCGCCGGAAGACACATGTTCTTCCAGCGGCGTGTTTGGTTCAAGTTATCGCAAACGAAGAATTGGCCAGAAGTGCCGTCGCAACTTATGGTAGGTCCTCCTTGCCGAGGAGGACTTCGCGGCTTGCCGCGACGATGTGTGCAACCGGTACACGACTGTCGGCCGACGGAAGTTGCTCAGATCCCGCCACATGTCTTGCTTTCAAGCGCAGCTTGCCGTTGCTCAACATGTGGCAGCTCTACGGTTCGCCTGGCGGCGAAAGTCCTTTCCGGCAGAAAGGACCTAGTACGCCAAAGACATGATTAAACTTCCAAAATCAGCCGCGTCGGATCTTCAATCAGATCCTTCACGAGTTTCAGGAAGGAAACGGCTTCGCGGCCGTCGACCACTCTGTGGTCGTAGGTCAGAGCCACGTACATCATAGGTCGGATCACAACTTCTCCATTGACCGCGATTGGGCGATCAAAGATGCCATGCATGCCAAGCACGCCGCTCTGAGGAGGATTTACGATCGGCGTCGAAAGCAGCGAACCGTAAACGCCGCCGTTAGTGATTGTGAACGTGCCACCGTCGAGTTCTTCCAGGGTAATCTGGTTGTTCTTCGCCTTCACAGCGTACTGAACGATCGCCAGTTCGATGTCGGAGAAGCTCATGTTCTCAGCATTGCGCAGGACGGGCACAACAAGTCCCTTGCCTCCGCCGATAGCAATGCCAATGTCACAGTAGTTAAAGTGCGTGAGCTGCTTGCCATTCATCTGTGCATTCAGCGCAGGAAATTGCTGAAGTCCAGCAACGACCGCTCGCACGAAGAACGACATAAAGCCCAGCTTCACGCCGTATTTCTTTTCGAACACGTCCTTGTAGGATTCTCGCAGCTTCTTTACGGCTGACATGTCCACTTCATTGAACGTCGTAAGCAATGCAGCTGTCTGCTGAGCTTCCACAAGTCGACGGGCGATCGTCTGACGAATCGGGCTGAGTGGCACGTTACGAGTTTCACGGCTTCCGCCGACTCGCACAGGGCCCGCCTGGACCGTTCGGATCACGTCTTCCTTGAGTACTCGACCGCCAGGACCTGTGCCTGCCACCGAACCTGCTGGAAGATTGTTCTTCGCCATTTCCGAAGCCGCCGCTGGCATCACATGACTACCGGCTTTTGCAGGAACCGCAGAGGCCGTTGGTGCAGAAGCGACGGGCGCGGCCGCAGGCGAAGGAGCAGCAGTCGCGGCAGGCGCATCAGAAGGCTGCAGGTATCCGATAACCTCACCGATTGCTGCCGAATCGCCAGCCTTCTTCAGAATGCGAGTAATGACTCCACCCACAGGCGCTGGAACCCCAAAAGTTGCTTTGTCCGTCTCAAGTCCGACCACGTCTTTGTCGGCTGCCACGAACTTTCCTTCGCTGACATACCACTCTCCAATGAAGACTTCGGAGATGGATTCACCAACGGCCGGAACCTTGATTTCGATTTCCTTAGTGCTCATTCGAGTTCAAATGCCTGTTTAAGAATTGTCTGTTGTTCAATTTTGTGACTGGTCGCAGACCCAGTAGCCGGGCTGGCAGACTCAGGACGACATACACCTCGGAACGGATACCGGTCCAGCAGGCGTTCCCCATACTTCATTCGCAGGAAGCCCCACGCCCCCATGTTGCGTGCTTCTTCCTGCACCCAGAATAGTGACAACTTTTCCGAATATTGCGACAAAGCCTCTCCCAAAGCCTTCGCAGGGAATGGGTACAGCTGTTCAATTCGAATGATTGCCACATCAGTGATTTTGTTGTCTTCCCTGTACTTCGCGAGATCGTAATAAACTTTTCCAGAACAGAGCAGAACTCGACGAACGGCTTCTGCAGGGATTGTCGTATCCGGAATCACTTCCTGGAACTGTCCACTGACAAGTTCCGAAAGCGGAGAGGTCGCGTCCTTGGACCGAAGGAGACTCTTTGGAGTCATCACGACCAAGGGCTTTTTCCAGCGCCGAAGCGTTTGCCGCCGCAACAGATGGAAATAATTTGCTGGAGTCGTCGGATTGGCCACCTGAATATTGTCTTCAGCCCCCATGGCAAGGAACCGTTCCAGTCGTGCACTGGAATGCTCCGGCCCCTGCCCTTCCATTCCATGAGGAAGCAACAGCACCATGCCGCTGAGTCGCTTCCACTTGTCTTCACCACTGGCAATGAACTGATCGATGATTACCTGTGCAACGTTGACAAAGTCGCCGAACTGAGCTTCCCAGATCACAAGTCCGTCCGGACAGTCGAGGCTATAGCCGTACTCAAAACCAAGTACGCCAACTTCCGACAGCGGACTGTTGTAGATCTCAACATGTTCAGGACGGGCAGCCACTTGCTGCAGACCAATCCAAACTCGCCCATCGTTGAAGTCGTAGAGTCCGGCATGGCGATGACTGAATGTTCCACGACGAACATCCTGCCCGCTGAACCGCATATGAGTCCCCTCTTGTACGAGGGTCCCGAAGGCAGTCATTTCTGCCCCACCCCAGTCAAAGAGAATTTCACCAGCCGCCATCTTCCGTCGGGATTCCAAAACCGCTTCAATTTTCGGATGCGGCTTGAACCCTTCCGGAGGTGACGTCAGCGTATTCATTACCTTGCGAATCGTATCCGCGGGAACTCCGGTTACAGGAGAATCGGCTTTTGAGGAAGATCCGCCGAAATAACCATTCCACATCCCTCCGCCGCTGTCCTCCAGATACTTGAAGCCCTCTTTGCGAGCTTCGAGCAACTCTGCTTCCAGCACCTGCCCTCGACGCGCGACGATCTCCATTCCCTCTTCCTTCGTCACCTCGCGCAAACCGACGAGAGACTCAAGGAAGCTGTTGAAAACTGTCTGGCGACTTCGAATGACCTGATACATCGTCGGCTGAGTGAATGCAGGCTCATCGGCTTCGTTATGACCGCGACGACGGAAGCAATACATGTCGATGATCACGTCGCGATGAAACTTCGCACGGAAGTCCATTGCCAACTGAACAACCTGAGCAACAGCTTCCGGATCTTCACCGTTAACGTGGAAGATCGGAATCTGCAACATCCGAGCAACGTCGGTCGCATAAGTACACGACCGTGCTTCCGATGGAGATGTCGTAAAGCCAATTTGATTATTAACGACGATGTGCACTGTCCCGCCAGTTTGATACCCAGGCAGCTCACTCAGATTCAACGTTTCCTGAATGACACCTTCACCAGCGAACGCGGCGTCTCCATGTACCAGGATGACACAGCTCTTACGACGATCAAAATCCTCGTTTCGATCCTGTTTTGCTCGGAGTCGACCCTGAGCAACCGGATTAACAAACTCCAGATGGCTTGGGTTAAAGCATAATGTCAAATGGACATTCTGTCCTGACGACGTCATGCGATCGGAGCTGTAGCCAAGGTGATACTTCACATCACCACGGCCCATCTTTAACTGAGGATCCACGTCATCAAATTCTCGGAAGATCTTCGATGGGCTCTTGCCCATGATATTTGCCAGCACATTCAGGCGACCGCGATGAGCCATCGCCAAGACGATCAGATCTGTCCCTTGGCTTCCGGCTCGCTCAATTGCCATGTCGAGCAACGGAATGAGACTCTCGGCACCTTCGAGCGAAAAGCTTTTAGCACCAACGTATTTCTTTTGAACGAACTCTTCAAAAACGACGGCGTCGCTCAGCCGCTCCAGGATTCGCACTTGTTCTGACCGCGACAGTTTCAGTCGGTTCGCCGTTCGCTCCATACGGTCCTGAAGCCACTGTCGCACCTGCATGCTGTCGATATGCATAAACTGCACACCGATTGATCGACAATAAGTCGACTGCATCCACGTTACAAGCTGACGGAGCGTCTGAGTATCAGGCCCACCTGCCCATTGAGTCGAGAACTTTCGATTCATGTGCTCTTCAGTGAAACCATAAAATGCCGGATCAAGTTCTGCCGGCTTCGGACGCTCAGCATTCAACGGATCAATCTTGGCAATGATATGGCCGCGAACGCGATAACTGCGAATCAACTGATCAAGGCGTTCCTGCAGAATGACCGCATCTGAAGTCGAAGGATCAACTCGAACTTCAGTCGACTTATGGAAGATGCTCTCTGCCTGAAATGGCGCCTGCAAACTTTCTGGTGTCAGACCGGAGTCAACGACCTGCAACTCGTCGAAATAATCTCTCCAGTCAGGAGAAACAGAGTTGCGATCGCGCAGGTAACTCTCCAACTGTGATTCTGCGAACTCAACGTTCTGAGTTCCCATATCAACCCGCGGCTTCGCGTTGATGACTTGACCAGCACCATGTCCGGCAGCGCCGTTCCCGAGTCCTTCATTCGGCGAATCCAGAAACGCCGGGGCGCCTGACGGAAGTGAAGTTGTGTTAGACATTGTTCGAATAACTTTGTGTTCAGCGGTGCCGTATTGAGTGAGGAATACGACCTGCGTGGAGGGAACTGAGGGGAGTATTCTGGTTCAACAATTTAGTCTTGGACGCCCACAGGGTTGCCGCATCATAGACGGACTGCCATGATTGGGAAGCTTTTGACGGTGTGCAGGTCAGGAATTTCGGAGTGGGAAAATTCTGAGACCGGACCAGGAACAAGGTGAAAGTTGACTCATATGGAAACAACTGCACACATTGGGGTGCTCACAGTATCAGACCGCGCCAGTCGAGGTGAATACGAAGATCTCGGGGGGCCAGCGATTCGGGATTATCTGTCCGAAGTGCTCGCCTCCCCATGGTCCCTGATCTACCAAGTCGTCCCTGACGATCGACCATTGATTGCCTTGGAAATGCAACGAATGTCGGATGAACTCAACTGCTGCCTGATCATCACGACAGGCGGAACCGGCCCCGCCGTCAGGGATGTCACGCCGGAGGCCACAACAGACGTTTGTGAGAAAATGATGCCCGGCTTTGGGGAGTTAATGAGGAAGGTTTCACTGGAAAAGGTTCCCACTGCAATTCTAAGCCGACAAACGGCCGGAATTCGAGCAAAATGCCTGATTGTGAACCTGCCTGGACAACCCAAGGCGATCAAGGAGTGCCTCGATGCCGTGATGCCCGCAATACCTTATTGCATCGATCTGATTGGCGGACCAAG
>CAIXQV010001038.1 GCA_903921605.1 uncultured Planctomycetaceae bacterium
AGGCGCTTCATAACGCGTCAGTGTCGTCGTCAACTTCATCCAGCGTGCGGCCTGGAGACAGTTCTGCGGAGTGATTTCGAAGCAGCGACCATAATCGAAAAGCTCGAAGAGTTTTGAAGTCTCCATGAACTCTTCAGAGGAACTCAGCAACTGCGGCATGCGACTGAAGAAGTCAGCCGCGACAAGTTCGCTGAACTGCAGTTTTGTCAGCAGGAGATCTCGAAAACGCAGTGCGGCACGGAACGTTTCTGTAAGCTGCACGGAAGCGCCGTCGTATTGCACAACGCCCGATCTCGCCAGCACCTGCAACAGAAATTTTCCGCCCGCAGCATCACACGAGCGACCTCGAAGCAACTGCGATACGGGAACATTGGCACTTGATTCCAGAGCATCAATGATTCCCAGTTCGAACGCGGCCTGCAATGTCCGAGCCTGGATGGCATTGTGCAGAAACGGTTCGATGATCAGGAAGTCAGTTGTGGTCATGTGCTGAATTGGCCGTAGGATGGGCATTCCTGCCCGTCGGTGGTTTGTCGGACCAAAATGTTCAACTTACACATTCTTGAGTCTTAACTGGACAGCGCCATGTTTTGACGACTCAGATTCACCAGAGTCGTTTTGAGATCAAACTCCGTCTTTCGCAACAGACTCCATTCTCGCCCTGGGCCGAGATAGAGCCCGCGAGGCCCCCTCACCCCAGCCCTCTCCCCCGGTTTTTTGCGAGAATCCTGCCACTTGACGCCACGCAGCATCCGCAAAAAACTGGGGGAGAGGGGGCAACACGGCGCTGTTCATTTACGCTGATTTCTGAAACGCGTTCGGAGCTGTGTGAATCCAGTCCAGCAGTTCCTCGTGCAGCGGCAGGTTCTTCAGAGTCGTCTCATTGAACTTCAGGAGGTCACGCAGGCCCTGTTGAATCTGGTTCGGATCAGCCGCTCGTGCCTGCAGTGTCGGAGACGCAGGCAGTCGACCGCAGCCGGTCAGCAGGTACAAGTATCCGGCCTCCGGCAAGGCTTCCGGAGTCAGGTGACCGACATGACCGACGGCATCGTAAAGTGCCATGCGTTGAGTCAGCTCAGAAGAAACAGGCAGCGTCGCCGCGTTACGCCAGAACTCGGAATCTTTCCGTTTGCTCAGCAGGTAATGCAATTGTGTTGCGTCACGAATCTCTTCGGTCGCCATTTGCATGCGTTCATTGTAGTACTCGGACAATGTCCGATTGCAGGAGCGATCCGGGAAGAGTTCCAGGAACATCTCAAGCCCCAGTTGAGTCAGATGGCGACCAGCAGACGTCAATGGATCGATGCGACAAGCGGCCGTGCCGAGTGCCAGCAAATTGTCACGCCAGAAGGATGTTCGCCGACCAGAGGCAAACGGCATGATTGACGGCTCAGGCAGTTCTTCGAGTTTGATTCCGTCCAACTTTAACAGGGACTGAAACTGCTGCAGAGCTTCGTCATCGGATGATACGGACGACTGAAAGAGGTATCCCGAGTCGATCGAATTCGCTAAAGGAATCTGCCACGACCATCCGGCAGGCAGTCCAGTGATGCGAGTGTACGGAGGAATTTGTCGACGACCGGGCAACCGAATTTGAATCATCCGATCTGCCGGCAGTCGATCGTTCCAGCTCAGAAACTCATCGTTCAGAGTTGCCCCCATCAGACGCGATTC
>CAIXQV010001039.1 GCA_903921605.1 uncultured Planctomycetaceae bacterium
AGACGCAACATCGGTCCGACACATCTGCGTCGGGGAAGCAATGGGTAAATCTGCGTCGGTAAGACCGGCCGGAGCGACACTACGCACAGTCGCAAACTGCTCCGGTCACATCGGCCGGGGCCACACCGGCGTGTCGGACCGGAGTAGCGAACCGAACTCCGGTTCCTCACCTCGGTCGTGACCACTGACCCCTTAACAGATGGAGGCTAACAAGAGCACCGCAATTTGCTTATAAGCCGCTGGGAGCCGCCATATCCATAGGTGATCACGCTGGCGATTTTTCCGTGAGCCTCCGAACTGACGGTCGGGTGCTCAACGCCGAGGACTATCTGCGATTCCTCAACGAGTTCCTGCAGCGAATGCAGACCCTCTCCGAACACAACAACGTGACAGGCAGCGAGGATTTGGTCAGGGAGTGACCGACCTACTCAGGCGAGTCATTCTATGACTCGATCCTCCATTGGAAGACCTCGTTCAGCTCAACAACCTCAGTCAAGCAAGCCGCGTCTACGCAACGCTGCCTTGAGAAGATTGAGCGTCGGATATTTCTTTGCGAGCTGCGCCGCCACACGGCGTGCGAGTTTATCACCTTCTTCTCCCCCAATCGCTTCACCCAGATCAGCCAGGATATCGGCGGCGGCTTTGTAATTATCCGTCCCACGTGCTTTCGCCATTTCCTCGGCTTTGCGCAGCCATTTTGCTGGTGATGCAACCATCTCTTTCATCCTTGCCAGCCGCTCCTTTTCGGCCTTTGCCGCCTCGCGTTTGGACTTTGCATCGGCCTCTTGCTGGCGAATCCTGGTTTCTTCTGATCTCAGCACGTTGCATCTTTCAAGCAACTGATTGAATGTTCGTTTCTTCTCAGTCGCTGGCCACGAGATCGAAGGCTGTGCGTCACGAATCTCAGCAAGCGTCTCCGTTTTGATGGCCTGTGAATCTTCAACCAGAAAGCGAGTCAAAAGAGTTTTCGATTGCTCGACACTCAACGACCGCACCCAGTCTTCCAATGCGTTATCCAGCGCGACACTGGCCGGGGTATTCTCAACCCCTTCAGCCGCAGCTTTTAACAACAATGTGTCGAGCCCAAAGAATGTCAGCAGATTCTCACTCTGCCCCGGCAGTTCAGCGATGCCATGCGGCACTGGAGGTTCGATCGTCTCATTGGGATCGTTGTAGTCATCATCCGCCGCACACAGCCACAGCAGATACAGTCCTCGGAGATCTCCTGCGATCAGCCTTTCGCGAATTTGAATGGCAGCGTCAACATATTCGTCGAACTCCCAGGCTTCCTCGATTTCTCCCGCCTCATGATACGGACGGAGCTTCAGAATTCCGCCCTTCCCTGTCGCGTCCTTGCTCCACTTCAATCGTTCGCCATCCACAAACTTCGACCAGACAATTTTTCTAAATGGGAAGCCACCCGGCAGTCGCAGCCGGATCTCACGCACCCCATAATTGGCGTAGTGCAGAAACACATCAAAGCCGCTCCGCAGCAGACCGTCCACATCTCCGCGAAAATCGCTGTAGTGATACTCAACCGTCAGCGACCTCCGAGACACCTCCGCGCGCGACGACTGTCGCTCAGCGAATGCCAGCTGCTTGTCATTAAGCGGACGGTCAACCGCCTGGAACTCAAGGTATTGATATTCACTCATGATAACTTCACTTATTCCGTTGCTGAATTCTTCGCACCGTCAGCGTAGACCACAGCACGGTCAGAAAGTTTCTGCGGCAAGCAGGCGGCGTCAGGCACTTGCTGACACCAATGCACCTCGAAACCCACACCTCCGCCGGACAAGCCCGCCGATTTACGCGCGAAGTATAGCGATCTTCATTCGATCCCGCGAAACGAAAGACGCTGCAGGAGTCAGCAAAGGAAACGGAAAAACAGGATCGCTCTCAGCCATCACCAGCGATCTCTGCATGAAGCTGGCGATTCACCTTTTCTGTCAGTGTGACTGAAGCCGTTCGGAACTTCTGTGTCCTGGCATCGCTATGCGCCGTTGACGCGTCGCAGGAGATCAACCGAACTGCATCCGGCGTGTCGGACCGGAGCAGCGAAGCGAACTCCAGTTCGTCACGTCGGTCGTGACAACCGCGGCAGGTACGTGCATCTATACTCGCCGTCCGATTGGACCAGGACTGCGAGTGGTCGCGGAGCACTGTGTCTTAAGCGGAGGGGCATTCCGGCCAGGGACAAAGTCCATACACGTCACAATGCCCTGATTGCGGAATTCGCCGGATGATTCAAAACCACCTCCTGCCTTGCGTTCCCGATTTCTCAGAGTGCTGCATCGGAGCGCGACCCTTCCGTCCTGCGACGCCATTACTCGTCAAAGCTATTGTCTGCTCCAGCATTCTCTCAGAGCACATCGACGCTTTCGGCTGCCAGAAGGTCCGTGATGACGTCATCCAGAGCACGGAAGTACCAGTCTGTTCCGCTGCCGCCGGTGATTTTGTCGATTGCTGCCGTATCATTCAAGACATTGACTTTTGCCTTGAGCGACACTAATGATGCTCCCACCCCTGCACGCAGGTTTGATATGCGTAGCGCATAAGGATTGGCCGAAACCCATTCTGTGCGAACATCATTGAGTTTCGCAAAGAGTGTGTCACTGGTCGTTCGTCCGGCAATCAGAATGTCGTCGTCATTTCCGCCGAGCAGTGTGTCAATCCCGAGACCACCAATCAGAATGTCACGGCCATTACCTCCGGAGAGCGTGTCATCGCCGGAGTTGCCCACGAGCACATCGTAGCCAGCATTGCCGGTCAACACGTTCGCCAGTGAATTGCCAGCCAGTGTGTCATTTCCCGAACCACCAATCGCATTTTCGAAAGTGGAGGCGGCATTGAGCTTGAGCGTACGATTGGTGTGTACGGTCTGGACTGCACTTGTTTCCAGATTCAGCACGACGTCCGTCGTCAGGGTGCTGAAGCTCAGTGTGTCCGTTCCGGCGTTCGGCGCTTCTGTCACCGTGTCGGATTCAGCAGACGAGGCAGTGCCAAAGACATAGGTGTCGTTCCCCACGCCGCCAATCAGGCTGTCGCTGCCGGCGGCGCCGTTGAGCATATCGTTGCCGCCGTTGCCAGTCAGCGTGTTGGCAACCGCGTTGCCAGTCAGCCAGTCGTTGGCCGACCCGCCAGCGACATTCTCGAAGGTGGACGCCAAATTCAGCTGCAGCTGGCGATTTGTATGAACCGCCTGCAATGCCGTGGAGCCCAGGTTCACCGTCACAGTCATGGTCAGTGTCGAAAAATTCAGGGTGTCAGTGCCCTGATTGGATAATTCTGTGACCGTATCGAGTTCAGCGGTCGAAGCGTTTCCGAACACATACGTGTCGTCGCCCAGACCTCCAGCCAGCGTGTCGTCCCCCGCATTGCCGATCAGTGTGTTGACTAACGCGTTGCCAGTCAGATTGTCATTTCCTGAACCACCAATCAGGGTTTCAAAGGTGGACCCGGAATTGAGCTGGAGCTTACGATTCGTGTCAACCGTCTGGAGTGTCGCGGATCCAAGATCAATGGTCACGGCGGTGGTTGACTGGGAAAAGTCCAGACTGTCGGTTCCGTCGCCAGCAATTTCCGTCAAAGTGTCGGCTTCCGCATTTGTCGCAGTACCAAACACATAGCGATCATCGCCAAACCCGCCGATCAGAGAATCGTTGCCTGCATTGCCC
>CAIXQV010001040.1 GCA_903921605.1 uncultured Planctomycetaceae bacterium
AGTTCCACAGCACTTCGCTAAACAGCTGGCAGATGGGAAGAAGTACAAATCCATCACAGAGGCCAGAAGCGAAGCCAGCGAGATCGTGGGCCAGCAGATTAAGCCAGGGACCGCAGACGCGAAAACTCTGGATGAGTCGATCGAGTATGGAATCGTGCAGGCCGGTCGCATGATCGTTGAAGCCGGTGGAACTCCCAGCGAGATATACGACCGGCTTGTGGATCTGTATGAGAGACAGCCAGTTCTCGGTGTTCGTGACAGCACCAGCATGATCATGCAGGCGTACAGCACTCCGGTTCCGTTGGCCTGGCTGGTTTCCAGTCTGGGCCATGTGACAGCGAAAACGAAAGTCTGGGAGCCTACGGCCGGTAACGGAATGCTGCTCATTGGGACCGACGTCAAGAATGCGTTTGCGAACGAGCTTGATCCAGACCGAGCGGCGATTCTTCGTGATCAGGGATTCAATGTCACTGAGAACGATGCTGCAAACACTGCTGCTCCAAAGGTGGAAGTTGTGTTGGCGAATCCGCCATTCGGCAAGGTGAAAGACGAGAACAGAAAAACCATCACGTTCGACGTGGACGGGTTCAAAACAACGGAAGTGGATCATGCGATCGCACTCCAGTCATTGAAGGGAATGGAAGCAGGCGGATACACCGTGCTGATTCTGGCTGCGAAAGGACACAACGCCAAGACGGATCTGGAACGCCGAATGGATTACAGCAAGGGCAAGGATCGTCCGTTCTACGACGCGCTGTATCAGGGATACGACGTCGCGACTCACTTCACTGTGGACGGTTCTCTGTACTCACGTCAGGGGGCCAGTTTCCCAGTAGACGTGATTGTTCTTCGTCCGCAAGGCACGTTGCGTGCAGACCAAAAACGCGCAACTCCATGGGCGATGATCCCACGAACATTCAAAACTTGGCAGGAGATGAAAGATGCTTTCCTCAGCAACATGGCCAATCCCGGTGACGGAACTAGCGTTCTGCCCGGGAGCGGAGACAACGGAAGTTCCAGTCTACCCACGGGAAACCCGGATGACATGGGACGAATACCTAGACAGAATGAAAACGCGACTGCGGTGGCTGAGGGAGACGTCAATCCTGCCAAACCCGAACCAGTGGTATCAGCACCAGTGGCTGAAAAAGATGGGGGCGGACGTGGCGGCAAAAAATCTGGAGGACCACGTTCAAAGCCTGGAGTTTCAAGACCTGCTGAAAATGAACGGAGTGGAACGCGAAATGTTCCCAATGCCAGTGAAGCAGGACAAGGCAGCGAAGGACTCGATTCAGGAACTGGACCTGCAGGGGTGGCTGGAACTGGCGTTGCCGAGTCAGAGGTAGATCCGCACAGTCACCAGTCGGCCTACGAGTCATCATCGAAGAACAAGTCTGTAGACACACTGATCCCAACGAACCTGCAGGATGCCACTCGATTGGCACTGGAGAACGTTGAGGATACGTACGGACCAATTGACGCATTCGTTCAGCGTGAACTTGGGTATGCAAAGGATGACCAGTTCTTCAATGATATGAGCGCCGAACAGGTGGATGCGATCGCACTTGCCATCCATTCGCACAAGCGAGGCGGCGGGATGATCGTTGGTGACATGACTGGCGTCGGTAAAGGGCGAGTCGCAGCTGCGATGATGCGGTACGCGGATCGTCAGGGGCTCGTGCCGGTGTTCGTTACGGAAAAGCCTGACTTGTTCGGTGACATCTACCGCGACTTGGCTGACATTGGCTCAGACACTCCGGAATCGCCGTTCTTCGCACACACGACGAATGACACGTCTGGGTCCAAGTCCATCGATCTGCCAAATGGTCGAAAGCTCCAGACATCAAAGGAAACGAGTGCGACGCGATTCAATGAAGGGTTGGCTTCGCTTCGTGCCGGTAACGGTTTCCAAGTGATGATTGATGGAGTGCCGACAAAGGTAAATGCCGTATTCACGATGTATTCCCAGTTGCAGACTGTGAAGGGGGCTGAAACGCAGCGCCGTGAGCAGCTTCGGCAGTTGATGCCGCATGCGTACCTGATCATGGACGAAAGCCACAATGCGGGCGGGACCGTAAAGGAACGAGTTGACGAAAACGCCCCTCCTGACAGAGCCGCCTACGCGCGTGAAATGGTCCAGCTGGCTCCCGGGGTTATGTACCTGTCCGCGACGTTTGCCAAACGTCCTGACGTGATGGATCTCTACAGCAAGACCGACATGGCCAAAGCTGTTGACGGCGATATCTCGAAGCTGGCCGAAGTGATCAGTCAGGGCGGGCTACCACTGCAGCAGGTTGTTTCAGCAATGCTTGGAGAAGTTGGCCAATACATTCGACGCGAAAAGTCTTTCGACGGAATTGAATTTGCGAAGGTTGATGTTGGTGTTAACCTCGATGAGCAGGACAAGATAACAGAGGTATTCCGGAACATTCGAAGCCTTGACGCAGTGGTTGGAAAAGTTGTTGAGGACATGGCGGAAGAACTCGTGTCAGCTGGAGAGAGTGGGGTTGCTGGCGACACATCAACAGGCGATCAGGGTCTGACAAGCACCAGTTTCAGCAGCATCCTCTGGAACGCTGTTGATCAGATGCTATTTGCCCTGAAAGCCGACAAAGCGGCCGATAGTGCGATCGAAGCATGGAAACGGGGCGAGGTGCCGATTCTGGCAGTGGACAACACGATGGAATCGATTCTGGATGAGTACGTTACCGAGAACAATCTGAAAGTCGGGGATGTTGTAAACCTGAGCTTCAAAGACATTCTTCATCGGTATCTGGAGCGAAGCCGGTGGATTACGATCGACACGGGGATGCGAGACGAACGCAACAAGAAGATCACTCGCAAGGAGCGACTGACAGACGATCAATTGGACGTTGAGACAGAAGTTGGAAACGCACTCAGTTTGTTCAACATGGCGAAAGCCGCCATTGATGCAACAAATATCGACGCGCCGGCATCACCTATCGACTGGCTTCGATACCGAATGCAAAAGGCCGGAATGAAGATCGCTGAAGTTACAGGCCGCAAGTCCATCCTGCTCTACAGCGATAACAATGTTGCCACGCTCGCGGCGCGTCCGAAGTCAGAATCGGGAACGAGGGGTAAGCAGGAGACTATTCGCCGAATCAATGACGGTTCACTCGATGGGATGATCCTGAATCGATCAGGCTCAACGGGACTGTCCGTGCATGCCAGTTCGAAGTTCAAGAACCAGAAGGTCCGGCATATGATGATTGTCCAGCCGGCGAAGAACATCGACGAGTTCATGCAGATGCTGGGCCGCGTGAATCGAACCGGCCAGGTGGTGAAACCTCGATACTCGCTTTTGATGTCCGATTCCCCTGCAGAGCTTCGACCAGCGGCCGTTCTGTCAAAGAAGCTGGCCAGTCTGAATGCGTCAGTCACCGCGAAAAGCAAAGGGGCTGTCGGGTTCACTGTTACTGACGTGATGAATGAAGTTGGTGGCGCGATCGTTTCTCAGTACCTCGTAGACAATCCGGAGTTTGCCGAAGCTCTGGATATGGCAATGGAGGAAGTCAGCGACGACAGCGAGGCGGAATCACTTGAGGACGTGGTACGCAAGGCCACAGGCCGATCGGCCATCATGACGATTGCACAGCAACGCGAGTTCTGGGACGACATCACGGCAGCGTACAACGCTCGAATCGAAGAACTGAACGCACTGAATGCAAATCCTCTGATTGCTCAGACGATGGATCTGGACGCCAAGACGCTATCCTCGGTCAATCTGTTTGCTGGCAAACCGGATGAAGGGCCGTTTGCTGCTCCAGCGAACATGGAACGAATGGACGTGAAGAATCCTGGCAAGCCGATGACCCCGGAGCAAGTCACCGAAAAGATTCAGGAGTTCTACGGCATCACAAACATGGACGACATGAGTTCAGCTGCGTTCAAATGGGAACGTGAAACCACAAAAGAAATCATGGCCGAACTGGTTCCGTTCCGTGCGTTTGCTGTTTCTCGTCTGGTTAATCCAGAGGCCGTTAATAAAAGAAACGAGGTTCTCGACACTCAGGCTGCTGCCGTCGCTGAGGCCATTGGTGATTGGTCGCCTGGAACCGTGGTTGAATACAACGCAGACGGTGTTGTATTCAGCGGAGTAGTTATTGGGTTCCACCGAACCGGGAAGACTGGCAATCCAGTTGCCCCATCACGATGGGTGATCGACGTCGCAGTCAACGATGCTGCCAAGAAGCTGAGTGTTCCAGTGTCACGCGCTGGGCTTTCACTGCAGCACAAGGCCGCATCAATGGACAGCGTTTTGAGCAACTTCCAGTACATGCAGAATCAAGCCCGTGAGAAACGATGGATCGGAACCGGAAATCTGGTCGCAGCGTATGCACAGCTGGCAATCAAGAATGGAAAGCTGATCTTCTACACCGACGATCAGGGAAACACGAAGCGCGGCATTCTGATGCCACGGGCATTCGATGCAAATTCGTTCCTCAAGAACAAGCCGGTCCAGTTCACGAAACCAGAAGACATCCTGCTGTACTTCGATGCTGGCGGGGTTCGCCTAGTGACTGGTGACGGGAACCTGATCATTGTGAAGTCTAACGGCCAGTTGGTTCTGAATGCTGCACGGGCTCGCTCCCGGGGCGGAAAGTACACGCTGAATCGCGGGATCCTTGATGCGGCAAAGCAAGACTTCGTATCTGTTGGCAATCAGATGGTTCTGCGAAGTTCCATGCG
>CAIXQV010001041.1 GCA_903921605.1 uncultured Planctomycetaceae bacterium
CATTTTGCTTTCTGCAATCCTGTATTGCTCCGGCGCGGCCCAGGCGGAGCGTTATCGCGTCTTCGTAGGCACTTATACAGGTGGCGACAGCATCAGCAAGGGCGTCTACTCGTGTGAGTTTGATGCGGAAACGGGCAAACTGTCAGAGCCTGTTCTGGCGGCAGAACTGATCAATCCGTCGTTTCTCGCCATCCACCCCAGCGGGAAGTATTTGTACGCGGTCAATGAAGTCAGCGAAGGACCAGGCCGAGGCAACGGCGCTGTCACCGCACTGACGATCAACGCCGACGGAACCTTGACAAAGATCAATCATCAGGCGTCAGAAGGCGGAGCTCCATGCCACTGTAACGTTGATTCCACCGGAACCAATCTGTTGATTGCAAACTATGGCGGCGGCAACGTAGCGGTTTATCCGATCTCTGAAGACGGCTCGCTTAAGCCTGTCTCCTGCAATATTCAGCACGAAGGCAGCAGCGTCGATAAATCCCGCCAGGGAGCACCGCATGCTCACTCCATCAATATCAGCAGTGACAACAAGTTTGCCTATGCGGCCGATTTGGGCCTCGACAAAATCATGATCTACAAGCTGGACGCAGAAGCTCATACGCTGACACCGGCTAGTCAGCCCGCCGCGTTGGTCACTCCTGGCGGTGGCCCACGTCACTTCGCAATTCATCCTTCCAGCAAGTTTGCTTACACCAACAACGAAATCACGATGGTAGTGACCGGGTTCAGCCGCAATCCGGAAGACGGTAGTCTCAAAGCCATTCAGGAGATCTCCACAATTCCGGCTGGTTTTGATGGACGCAAGAGTACTGCAGAATGTCTGGTTCATCCCAGCGGCAAGTTTCTCTATGTAAGCAACCGCGGACACGAAACCATTACTGCATTTATGATTGACCAGGAAACCGGTTTGCTGACCTACGTGGAAAATGAGCCAACCGGAGGAAAGGAACCTCGAAATTTCTTTATTGACCCATCGGGCAAATGGTTGCTGGCTGAAAACCAGAACAGCGATACGGTCTATGTTTTCTCAATTGACCAGCAGACCGGTGCACTGAAGCCGACCGGCGACTTTGTTACGGTCGGTCGACCCGTTTGTATTCGCATGGTGAAGCTCTGAGATTGCAGCCGATGCTGGGTTACTGCTTGAAAGAGTTTCGTGATCCGGTTCTAATGGCCCCCACAGACATGATGGAATTGCTTTTCATTCCGGGAGGACTTTCAGATGAATGAGAACCCTGAGAATTTCCCACTGGTTGAGCGGTTTCACAAAGCGGAGCATCTTGCGAGAGAACTCAGTGAGCATCTGCGACAGGCCTTTCTGCCAAAGCTTTCCGAGCTTCGGCATGCCAGCAAAGTTGCGGATGCCACAGAAGTCACTGACAAAACGATGCTCGACAAAATGACGGCGGTCCTGAGTGCGGAAGATTTTGCGTCAGACATTTTTGAAAAGCTGACGCTTTATCTTCACAGCATCGAGCGTGAAACAAAAGAAATCATGGGTGTCTCGGAGTAGCCCCGACTGGATCTTGCAACAGAACTAACAAAACGAAAGCCCTCTAATGGATGAGTTCATTCAACTGCTCACGAAGCAACTTGGTCTAAGCACTACAGATGGCCAGTCAGCAACAGGTAATATTCTGAAACTCATTCAGAGTCATCTCGACCCGGCGTTGTTTGCTCAGATCAGCGAGAAGTTGCCGGGAGTTCAGGGACTTATTTCCGACGCAGAGGGCAGTGCCAAGGAAGGCGGGCTGATGGGATCACTCACGTCGCTCGCCGGTTCTTTGCTTGGAGACAAAGCCAAAGGGATCGCAGATGTCACCGCAGCACTCACCAAAGCCGGTGTCAGCGTCGACAAGATTCCTCAATACCTGAAGATGCTGGTCGACTTCCTGAAGAGCAAACTGGGGAATGAACTTTTCGCCAAGTTGGCGGCAAAGCTGCCAGAGCTGCTCGGGCAGATGAAGTAGGATGGTCTTTCAGGCCGTCAATTCGTCAAGTCCCGTTGTCGACGACGCCCTGAAAAGGGCGTCCTTGATTTTCACTACCTCGGAGCGCGATGAATCCTGTGTTCTGCGGCCCACGATATTGAAATAGTCTCTGTCCATGACCATTCTTGATTTTCATGTCCCCGGAAGTGCATGCGAAGGCTGCATTGCGATTGGCAATTTTGATGGAGTCCATCGCGGCCACGCGGTGATGCTGCAGCAGTTGCGATCTTTGGGACGAGAAATTGCAGGGCCTGCGGTGGCGATTACTTTTGATCCGCACCCGATTGCAGTTTTGCGTCCGGAATTCACACCGCCAGTTCTGACCACAATTGAAGATCGCAAAGCGCTGTTGCGTCAGGCCGGGGCTGATGAAGTGATTGTGCTGCCAGTCACAAGCGGTCTGCTGGAGATGACGGCGGAGCAGTTTTTTCGTGACGTTGTGGTCGGGAAGTTTAAGGCTCGAGGTGTCGTCGAAGGTCCCAATTTTCATTTTGGAAAGGATCGACTCGGAGACGTCAACCTTCTGCAGGAACTCTGTCGAGGTCGTGGAATCCAATGCCATATCGCAAAGTCTTTTGACGAGGCCGGCAGTATGGTCTCCTCCAGCCGAATCCGCGAACTGATCTGTGCTCGAGCAATGGCTGCTGCAGTGGAATTGTTGGGCCATCCCTATCGACTATCGGGCGTTGTCAAACATGGAGCGGAGCGAGGCAGGACCATTGGCTTTCCGACGGCAAATCTGGCCGAGATCCAAACCCTGCTTCCCGCTCACGGCGTCTACGCGGGGGCAACTGAGATCAACGGGAAGCGGTACCCAGTGGCCGTGAGCATTGGCCCGAATCCGACGTTTCGAGAGCACCGTGAAAAAGTCGAGTGTCATATCGATGGTTTCAGCGGAAATCTTTACGACCAGAAACTGACCATCGACCTGCTCAAGGAAGTGCGAGCACTGCAGTCGTTTAGTTCTGTCGATGAGTTGATCTTTCAAATTCGCAGTGACGTAGAAATCTGTCGTAGTACAGCAAAGAGTGCCTTTTGATTCACCAAGGCTCGCTCACCAGAAATCACAGTCCGGCAGTGCACAGGCTTGCCGCAGTGGGAATTCTGAATTTCGATGCTCGTTTGCGCAGTCGGAAGGCGGCCCTGCGCTTGAATGTCTGACGCAAGCCCCTGAGAATGCCGGTTTCCCCTGCATCCCTGATCTTGCCCTGCATGCGATCCGATTTCGGAGCCCAGTCAATGTTGTTCTTTGCCTCGTGGACAGCCACATTTCGTGCGTTTCTGCCCTTGTTTACCTGCTTCGTATTTCTCGAATCGTATCTTACGAATTCCTCCGCTATCGGAGACGACGAAAAGACCGTCAACACCTTGGCGCAGTTTTATGGTTTCTCGGGCGTTGAGTTGTTCAAGGTCGATGGCCGAGGATTCAATCTTCAGGCGGGAGATTTTACTGGCGACGGCCTGACAGATGTGATGCTCGTTGACAACCGAGAAAGTTGCCTCAGGCTGATGGCGCAACGCAGCGTCGATGACCAGAAAAAATCTCGGCAGGGCGCCAAGGTCAATGATCTCGCCTCGGACTGGAGATTCGACGAACGGACGATTCCTGTCGACAAAGCACTGGCGGGGATTGCTACGGGAGACTTTAACAGCGATGGTCGACTGGACGTAGCCTGCATTGGAACACCGGACCAGCTTTCGATCCGATATCAGCCAGACCCCGGTCAGAAGGAATGGAACAACAAATGGGTCACTCGCTTGCCGGGTCTGGAGCCGGTCGCCTGGATGCTTTCTGCGGGCGACATTAATTCAGACAAACGTGACGATCTTGTCGTACTTGGCAAAGAAGTCACTTACGTCATCTATCAGAACGACAAAGGAGAAATGGAGACTCCCAAACCGCTGATCAATACCTCTGCGCAACTCTCGATGATTCAGATTGCGGATCTGAACGGCGATGGGAAGAACGATCTCTGTTACCTGGCAAACGAGGGAACAACGCGAGGCCTGTGTGCTCGTCTGCAGACCAATGATGGACGCCCGGGACCGGAGATCTGTTTCGGCCTGCAACAGCCAAGAAGTGTCACCCTGGCGAACGTAGATCAACAGCCAGGACATGAAGTCGTTACTGTGGAGTCGCGGACAGGCCGGATTGTTGTGTCAGCTATGCAGCCGTCCGAGGCCAGTCCGGAAAGCCTTCCGTCTCGCCTTCTCCAGTACGGAATCGGCGCTGCCGGAGCAACGCGAGAACGCGCGATTGCCGCGGCCGATATCGACGGCGACATGCTTACGGATGTTGTTGTGTCTGACCCCGAACAGGCTCAGGTTCTTCTCTATCGACAGAATGGAATTGATGGGCTGGGAATGGCGGAAGTCTTCCCGGGACTTCTGGGTGTAACTGATCTCGCGGTGGCCGACATAGATGCGGACTCAAAACAGGACATCGTATTGCTCAGCAGCAAAGAAGGCGTTGTCGCGTTGAGCCGTTTCGCGGAAGGTCGAATCACATTTCCGGAAAGCATCTTTAAGAAGCCTGATGGAGCAGAGTTGGCTGCCGTAACGCTTATCGAAAACAACGGGAAGCCGCAGATCGTGTTGGCTCTCACTGTGGGAACTGGCAACTCGATGAAGCTTGAATTCCAGCGTCTGACTCGAGCGGAGTCCGGCGAATGGGGTCGTGCAGAGAGTGACAAAAAGATTGAACTAACAGGCGCCGTCGGGGCCCGAGGTGTTCGACTTGTCAAAATGGACGTGAATCAGGATGGTCGAACGGACGTTCTTTCTGTCCCCAGTGGCACGTCAAAGACGGGTGTCCAGGTTTTGCTACAGTTAGAAGATGGCACTCTGGAAGTTGCGAAACAGACAAGCCAACTGGACCTTGGTGTGTCTGCAGCCGGCAGAACGTTCGTCAGCAAAGACCGACTTCTGGTAGCCAGAGACTCTTTCGCCCGAGCAATGTCGTTCGGAGCGAATGGTTGGAAAGTTGAAGACCAGTTCAACGCGGGCGAAACCTCAGCCAGTCTCGAAGGTGTGGCTCTGCTGAATCTGGACGGCACAGAAGGTGACGAAATCGTACTGGTCGACACTGGCGTTCGAAAACTGCGAGTCCTGCGGAAAAAGGATGGCGTGTATCGTCCATGGAAGGAAGTTGAACTCGGAGGACTGCAGTTCACCTCAAGCATCGTCGCCGATCTGAATGGTGATAAGCTGGAAGATCTGCTGCTGGTTGGGGCTCAGCATTTCTCGGTACTGTATACGGGAAGATCTGACTCGGAGTTGAAGGAGATTGCGTCCTTCGAATCAGACAGGGATGACTCCTATCCGGCCGATGTGATCGCCGGCGATATCAACGGTGACGGCCACGTCGACCTGAGTGTCATCGACACCAGTATCGATGGTGTTGAGATCCTTAACTTTGATTCAACAAAGGGAATTCGTGAAGCAACGCATTTTCGAGTCTTCGAAGAGAAGCGTCTTGTAAGTTCCGATAAGGATCGCGGCACTGAGCCGCGTGAAGGTATCGTCGCTGATGTCACATCTGACGGTCGATTTGATCTGATTCTGCTTTGCCACGATCGACTAATCCTGTACCCACAGGATTCCGGTGAAACTCCAGTACCAACAACTGCCACCGCAGAACAGAAGTAAACAGTTGGGTCGCTGAGCCAGCGCGACATCGTGATGGAACAACCCGCTCGCCTGAATCAACTCACGAATCATTTTCTTGTTTCTCGTGCCCAAAGGACAACGACAGTGCAGCTAGGTTTCGTCAGTGCCATTCTTCCTGATCTTTCCTTTCGCGAGGTCTTTGAGACGGCGAAACGTATTGGCTTCGACTGCGTGGAAGTCTGCTGCTGGCCGACGGGGAAAGCTGAGCGGCGGTATGCCGGAGTCACTCATATCGATGTGGCCAATCTGACCGAACATCTGGTCCATGAGATTCGGCACTGCGTGGAAGAGACCGGAGTGCAAATCAGCGGACTGGGCTACTACCCCAATCCCCTGAGTCCAAATCAGGCGGAAGCTGACACCGCAGTCGCGCATCTTCACGTTGTAATCGATGCCGCGTATCGCATGGGTATTGAACGCGTCAATAGTTTCGTTGGCCGCGACTGGACGAAGTCAGTCGATGATAACTGGCCGAGATTTCTGAGCACATGGAAGCCCATCATCCAGCTGGCCGAAGACCGTGGCGTTCGAGTCGGAATTGAGAACTGCCCGATGCTGTTCACGGCGGATGAATGGCCGGGAGGAAAGAATCTGGCCACAACTCCCGAGATCTGGACAAGGATGTTCAGCGACATTCCGTCAGACAACTTTGGATTGAACTACGATCCATCTCATATGATCTGGCAGCACATGGACTACCTCCGTCCAATGCAGGACTTCAAAGACAAGTTGTTTCACATCCACGCGAAGGATGTCAGAC
>CAIXQV010001042.1 GCA_903921605.1 uncultured Planctomycetaceae bacterium
GCGCTTTGTCAGAACATTCACATTCTGGCAACCAACAAGCGGTGCGTGACCGAACTACAGACGGAGGCTTTCGGGAAAGTGCTGCTTCTTGAGATTGGTGCGACCTGCGTTGGTAGTATTTGTCAAACTTATACGGCGGGACAGGCTGTTTCCAAGGGCAGCGAGAAAGGCTACTTTCGCTTTGGCGGCTCTTCAACGATTACGATTTTCGAGCCGGGCCGTGTCCGTTTTGATCAGGATCTGGTGGACAATTCAAAGCAACATCGAGAACTCTACGCACGAGTTGCTGACCGAATGGGTTCGTCGGTTTAGACGTTCACGAAATCTGTTGTTGAAAAGCTCTCCTCACTGCCGACTCGACTTATGCTTAACTAACGCTCAATCGTTGTCAACGATAACCAGCCGTCGATGTCGCGATCCTGTGTCGCATTCGCAAATCGCAGTGGCAATCCATTGGGCAGAGTGTTGGGGACTCGCACAGCAAGCGTGTACTTGCCTGGCGGCACGTTGGAAAGATCAAGCGTGTCGGTCCACTCGCGAGGCTTATCGCCGGGTAAGAGCCCTGTGAGTTTTCCACTGGAGACGATGGTCGTCACAACTTTGCCATCAAGGAGTAATCCGTATTCTGCGTTCCAGTCATAGTAGAACGGAGCGACGCCTCGATTCTCCAGTTCCAGCGTAACCTTCAGGTTGTTCTGCTGTGACGCAACATTGACTGCCGAAACATGGAAATCGTAGCCCATGCGTCGCACCTCGGTCTCCGCTCGCAGCTTGCGATCTTTGCGAGGTTTCTTTTCGAACATTCCGGAATCCATCAGCCACGAGACGTGTGTCTGGTCAACGCATTCCCGAAAGTCCTGAATTCTCTTGTCGCCAGGCTTTGCGTCAAAAACTTTCCCCCACGCCTCTGGTCGAATCTCTCCACCAATCGGATGTATCTTCCATTTCTCCAACGCAGCGGAGCCCGCTTGCTTCAATGCAGGCATGTAGAACCAGTCATCCTTTTCTTTACCGGTGTCGAGCGTTGCCCAGGCAAAGGAATCGTCATGATATCCGAATGGTCGCTCCGCGTTCGAAGCTTTGCCCCACGTCTCTTCACCGGCCGGATAGCGAAGCAGGACGGGTGTGACCTTGAATGCCGCAGAATACGCATCCATCACTTCTACTTGTACCGTTTTTGAAGCGAACAGTTCTTCCTTCGGATACGTATGCCATTCGCCCCAGGTTCCAAGGAGTCCCGCGGTGATGAAACCGATCCGAGGATCACCATCGTACTTCTTTCCAAAGGCAGCGATAAAGTTCTTCAGTGCTCTGCGGAGATTCTTATCTTCGTAGTCGGGCGTTTCCACTTTCGCCGGCGGTAGCGGCTGAGTATTCGTATTGAGGTACTGATGCACCTTCAGACCATCATCAAGCAGGAACTTCGGAATGACGTTTGTCTTCTCTGGATACTCCAGATAAATCCGAAAAACGGCCTGATGACCACGGCCAGAGATTTCGTTAAGCAGCTCCTCCAGAGGTTGCCAATCGAATTCTTCATAGCCTTTGACCAGGTCCGCGAACCCAACATAATTGAATTCCAGTGAATGCGGGAAATGCACGTTCTCATCACCCGCGTATGGCACCAGCCCTTTCAGCGGATTCGCAACAGGCCTGGGAGCATATTCCAGCAGAACTCTTTCGTCCGCAGTCGCAGTCGCAGCGATGGACAGGCAGGACAGGAACAGAATGGCGGCAAGATGATTCATGAGGAGAGGTTCTCAGGGTGAAATCAAGACCTGATCAATGGAATTGCGAGACACCTCGATCCAGAACACCAAACTCTCCCACGAGACTGTGTCACAACTTCTTCAAGGGGTGATGCCGGGATTTGAGGGGTCGACGGGTGCAGCGGGAGAACTGTTCGCCGCATCCTCGGGCTTCTTTTCGCCCATGCCAACTTTCTCCGCAATGAACGCAGGGATTTGCTTTAATCGAGGAATCACCCACCAGCAGGCACCGCCGATAACGACCAGCAGGATGATCAACTTGATGATTCCAAACGTGTTACGAAAGAAGTCTTTCACCCTTCGCTTCAGGTAAAAATTCTTCTGCTCCTTCTCGACCTTTTTATAGAGGCTGTTCATGTCCTCTTTGCGAACTGTGGCCGTCTTTTTCGCCAAGCTATCCTCGACAGCTTTTGTGAATTCAGGGAACTGTGCCAGCGGATAATAGGAC
>CAIXQV010001043.1 GCA_903921605.1 uncultured Planctomycetaceae bacterium
CACCGCGAAAAACCGCCCGCTCGTCCCGCGCCGTTCGTTTACATAGCGTGATGAGACACCGAAGCTGAATGCTCGCGTTCAAGAATGGTCAGTTGCAGATTGTCGCGCTTGTTGGATGCCTGGCGTAAAGGTGGGCAGTATGGACACTCGGCAAAGTATCGCGCGAAGAACGGTTTCGGTGGTTATGCTGTTGAGGACTTCTAGACGGAATGAGCGATGTATCGAGCGATGTCGTAGACGTTGAAGGAAAATGAACATGGGGATGGATGCTTGGGCGGAGTCAGGAGTTTTGATTCCCGTCAAAGACTTTCTGCTTGCGATCCACAAGCGGCAACCAGAATGGTTGCCGTCGCGAGTGAAAGCCTGCCTCGAAGATTCGAGCGATGACAACGAAACCAGTCGCGAACTCCTCGGCGAAGTTCAGTTCGGCTCGGGAGCCAAGGCCGTTGTCAAAGGTTTGTATGAACTCGTCAAAAAAAGCTTTTCCTTGCACGAAGGACGACTACAACCCGGCACAGCGTCTCGTGAGGACGGGGAGTCATTGTGCGCGCTGTTTGAGTTCCTACTTAAGGGCGTCCCACGCTGGGGGCTGATCAATCGCAGCGGATCATGGGTTCTGCCGCCTACTCGGCCGAGCAGCGAAGACTTCGATTTTGGGGACGACGTGGTTCAATTCAACAATTTCTATGAAAAACGAATCTGCGATGGCGACGAGGGATATCTGTGCGGATTGTTCAATGCTGATGGCGAGATGGTTTTTCCGGAGAAGTTTCAAAGCATTGGCGTGATCGATTCCAACTTATTTGAAGTTTGCCTAGAGAACCATTTTGGTGTCGTTGATGCGAAGGGACGGTTTATTCTCGAACCCAAATATGCCTACGGAACATGCGGCGCATTGCCAAATGGAGGATCTTGGTATCAAGAAGACGGTCTGAACGTACTCGTGAACTCGAATGCTGAGGTCATTGGCCGAATTTCGTGTGACAGAATCTTTCCGGACTGGGCCTCAGGGTCTTGGATTTTCCAAGCCAACGACAAATACGGACTCTGCGACAGCGCAGGAAATGTAATCATCGAGCCGACGTTCGATCGGGTACGTTGGGATTGGCGCGAGGGACATCGTCCGGTTGCTCAAGGCGACAAATGGGGCTACATCGATCTGTCTGGGATCTTCACGATCCCTTGCTCATTTGCAGCCGCCGAGGGTTTTGAATGCGGCTTTGCGGATGTTGCCAATGCCGAAGAGAAGTGGGGAATCATCGACCTGGCCGGACGTGTGGTCATCGAATTTCAATGGGACCGGATCCGCCGATTGTCGGATGGGTTGTTGGCGGTGAAGTCTAGCGAAAAATGGGGCCTGCAACGCCTGGATGGCCGGGTCATCGCGAAACCCACTTGGGATGAAATTGCCCAGATCGCTCCCGAATTGTTTGCCGTCAAGAAAGGCGAGAAGTTCGGAATCGTGGACGGTGCCGGCAAATATTTGATTCGCCCCTCGTTCTCGAGCGTCCGTTCGGGCAATAATTCTGCCATTGCTTCCGTGACCAAAGAAGAACATTCGGGCTTTCTCTCACCACAGGGCGAAGTCCTTTTTGATGGCCTGCGGTTTGAAGGCGTTGGCCGGTTCTCTGAAGGACTGGCTTGGGTGCAAACCGATGATGGCTTCAGGTTCATCAACGAGGACGGAGAATCCGTGATTCAAGGCGAGTTCGAGGGCGTTGGCGAATTCTCGAAAGGACTGGCTCCTGTTTGTATCAACGATCTTTGGGGATTCATCAACACCGATGGCAAGATGGTGATTGCGCCGCAATTC
>CAIXQV010001044.1 GCA_903921605.1 uncultured Planctomycetaceae bacterium
ATGCACTGCGAGAGTGATGGTCATGACAAAGCGACCCTGGCGGCTCACACGGGTTCAGCACAGTTTGCGCGACCGAGCGCAGGGTCGTGGGTGAGCTACGGACTTGGAACCGTCAATCAGAATCTGCCATCGTTCGTGGTTCTGGCTCCCGCCGCGCCCTACGCAGGCGCACAGACCTGGAGCAGCGACTTCCTTCCTGCCTGCCATCAGGGCACGCATGTCATGCCGGGGACCGAACCACTGCCGAATATCCGACCACGAAATGCAAACACCGAGCTTCAGAAGATGGAGCTCACTCTGCAGAGACGATTGAATCAATCTCATCTCGCGCAGCGGGCCGCCGATCAATCGCTCGATGCACGCATTCGATCCTTTGAGACAGCGTTCGGCATGCAGCGTGAAGCTCCGGAGGCGTTCGATCTATCGCAGGAAACGGAAGACACACTCCGCCTGTATGGACTGGAGCGCGGCGCGACGAGCGGCTTTGGCTGGCAATGCCTGGTCGCTCGCAGACTTGCAGAACGTGGCGTGCGATTCCAGGAGTTAATCGACGTGGGTTCGAGTGGAAATTGGGACTCGCACGGGAATATGGGCGATCATGAGCGGCTTGCAAAAGCGATCGACAAGCCGATCGCTGGCCTGCTCACCGATCTCAAACAGAGAGGCATGCTGGACCGGACTCTCGTTGTCTGGACCACCGAATTCGGTCGCACTCCATTCCATCAGCAGGCGGACCACGCCGGCCGCGAGCACCACAACCTGTGCTTCTCTTCATGGATGGCCGGAGGTGGCGTGAAAGGCGGCATCGTCCACGGCCAGTCGGATGAATACGGCATTCTGACCTCCGAGGACGCGGTTCACACTCACGATCTGCACGCGACGATGCTGCACCTTCTCGGCATCGATCACGAACGTTTAACCTTCCGCCACGCAGGCCGCGACTTCCGCCTCACCGACGTCCACGGCCGTGTAGTACGCGAGATTATTTCAACCTGAAATCCAGTTACTCATCGCCCAATTTGGTTGTCATCCCCAACTGGCGAAGTTTCTGTTGAAGGCTCTGACGATGGATTCCGAGACGACGGGCAGCGGCGCTGATGTTGCCGGATTCCTGTTCGAGCGCGTGGCCAATCGAGGCTCGTTCAAAGTCTTGCGTCACTCGATCACGCGCTTCGGATAGCGGCAGATCGAGGTACTGTTCCCAACTAAAGGATGTCGACGAAGGCGAAGCGGCGGCGAGCCCCAGATCGCGAGCGGTAATCTTTTCGCTGTCACCAAGCGCCGCTGCGGAGGCAATCATCTGCTGCAACTCACGAACATTGCCCGGCCAGCGATGAGCCATTAAAGCAGCCACTGCACAATGACTTAGCGCTCTATCTGAAGGCAGGAAGGAATTCGCAAGCGGCAGGATATCTTCCTGACGCTCTCGCAATGCCGGGACTGTCAGCTCGATTCCTTTGAGTCGAAAATAAAGATCATGACGAAACGCTTTGTCCGTGATCGCCTGTTCAAGATCCTGATGCGTCGCACTGATGATACGAACGTTGACGCGAATGCCGTCTTCACTGCCAACGGGCTGAACGATGCCTTCCTGTAGAACTCGCAGCAGTCGGGTTTGGACGGAGGAGGGCATGTCACCGATCTCATCGAGAAACAAGGTGCCGCCATCCGCGCGGCGAAAAACACCTTCGCGGGCTCGATCGGCGCCAGTGAAAGCGCCTTTGACGTGACCGAAGAGTTCACTCTCGACGAGGTTCTCTGAAACCGCGGCTGTGTTCACAGCAACAAATGGCTTTGAGGCACGAAGACTTCGTTGATGAAGTTCGCGAGCAATCAGTTCCTTACCTGTCCCGCTTTCGCCACGGATCAAAACTGGCAGGTCCGTTATGGCCGAACGTTCGATCTGAGTAAACAAACGCTGCATCGGTCGACTGGAACCACGAATCGATCCGAACGTCCCACCACTCACTGAAAGTTGCTGACGAAGCGCATCCACCTGATGCTGAAGACGTAATCGATCCTCCGAGCGTTTGACGATGGCTCGCAAGTGGTCGACATCAAACGGCTTTGTTAAGAAATCGGTAGCACCTCGGCGAATACAATCAACAGCAAGACTGATCGAGTCGTTCGCGGTCACGACGATGATCTCCGGCATTGGAGCGTCTGACTTTTCTCGCAGATTTGCGAGCACCGTCAAGCCGTCACATTTCGGCATATTAAGATCCAGAAAGACCAGATCCGGAGCCTTCTCGCGGATGACTGCCAGAGCCTCGTTGCCGTCGGAGGCTTCCAGAATTTCTCGGCCAGCACCCTGCAGCGCGCGAGACATCCCGTAACGGGCAGCAGCTTCATCATCGGCCAGCAGAATCTTCATGAAACGGGATTTCACCTGGCAGCCGGATTTTCCTGTTCGACACCAATCCCTGCGGGGAAGAGGCCGCCGCTTGAATCACTATTGAGCAGGTCTATACTCTGCCGCTGTCAAAGGACAAAGTTTCTGTCTGAACTGTGATCAGCTCAGATTTGTTCGCACTATACGAAATAACAGAGGAATTACGATGGGTATTCGAATTGGTCAGACAGCTCCCGGGCTGGACCTTGCTCTCCAGGCCTACGATCGCACCAAAGACAACACTGACAAGCAGTTTCAGGACATGAAGCTGGCAGATCTGAAGGGCAAGTGGGTTTGCCTGTACTTCTATCCGCTCGACTTCACATTCGTTTGCCCGACGGAAATCATCGCCTTCGACAAAGCTCTGGGTGAATTCGGCGATCGCAACACAGTTGTTCTGACCGCCAGCACCGACAGCGTGTTTTCTCACAAGGGCTGGTGCGACTCTCACAAGGAACTGGGCCAGTTGAAGCATCTGATGATCGGCGACACCAATCATCAGCTTTCTTCTGCCTATGAAGTTCTGGACTGCGGCAAGGGCATCGCTTACCGCGGTGTTTACCTCATCGACCCGACTGGCGTACTGCGTTGGCTGGCCGTTCATGATCTGGGCGTCGGCCGAAACGTGGACGAAGTTCTGCGAGTTCTGGACGCGTTGCAGACTGACAAGCTGTGCCCATGCAACTGGAAGCCAGGCCAGTCGACTCTGAACTAGTTGTGCTGATTTTGGCAGAATGGATTTAAAAGGGCTTCGAAGAGAGATCTTCGAAGCCCTTTTTTTAGATGGCAATCAGTGGTTTTCTCCGTTTGGACTGCAGCAGTCTGCTCCACAGCCCGCTGTGGACAAACGTTCTAAGCCCGGGCCAATGCAAGCCCAAGATTTGTCAGCAGGCTGCCTGAAACAAAGCTGTAACGGGCTGCAGCAGTCCAAAGGGAGTCTGACTTTCTAATACAGCAAATCAAACTGCGGATTTCCCGTGATAATCCAGAGCACGACAAAGTGGTGGATCATGTCGCTGATGAACAGTCCGATTCCGATCGCAAGCAAGCGAAATGACGATTTCGGGAATCGCTGTTCCAGCCAGAACGCCAGGCCCACACAGGCAATACCGATATAGCTGTGATGAATACGCAGACCCATCGTCAATCGGCCAATAGAAGAGGCCGTGTCACGAGTTGACTCCAGCGCAAAACCAAATCGAAACACACACGTCACAACTTCAAAGACAACCGCCCAGATTAGTCCCTGGAAGTTAACTTCTCGCAGCGAAAAGGTCTTTTCAGATCTTAACTCGCGTATGACGAACGTCTCGATTGCCGGAAGAGAAGTTGATGTTTTCAAGAATAGTTTCACAGGCAAAAGGTACGCAAGTTTCAGGCTTCCAGAATTGCAGCAAGACGAGTCCTGGTTTCGGGGCGATTCAATTCTGCTTTTCCGAATCCGTAAACAGCTCCCATCTCCACGGCCTTCTGTTGCCAGTCCGCATAGTTGGACACCAGCATCACAGGAACAACAGACTTTGAGCCACCACGGATGCGAGTGAGGATCTCAAGTCCGTCGCTACCGTCAGCATCCAGTTTGCGATTAATCAGTACAAGATCCACGGGATTCGCTTCCAGCAACGCAATCGCCTGATCGGGTAAGTCGGCCGTCAAAACACTCACATCAAACTGCGACTTCAAATAATACCCAATCGCAGCCGTGTCCGGACGACATTGACCAATACTTAACACAGTCTTCTGACTCATCGACGTTTCTTCCTCTTCGCTTATGATACTTTGAATTCAGCAGCGATCACCATCTGATATTTCCTTGATATTGTAGTCATAAGATTTCCTCGACGACAGTGAGCCAATCGCTCGAGCGAGCCCAGTCCAGAGCATTGACTACACAATGTCCCTGCGGCAAAAGCTGCCGATTGCCGTTGAATAATGTCTCTCTTCTCAACCGATTCGGAAATCACCATCACAGTCAACTGTGGTGCAATCGATTCCATCGACACATTCGGCGGTCGTTGTCATCACACTCGGAAAGGCTCCCCAGAAAACCGGTTTCAGGTCTTGAATGCCTTCCGATGAAGTGATGCGGGGATTTGTCGCTGGGCTCCTGGGTCATTGGATTCAGACCAAGCGAAAATGATGCGGTGACTGGAGTCTGTCGCACGTCCTCACAACATGGATGGAAACCTTGTCGTCGGCCACTTTGCGACAGGGCATCACGGAGGAATCTATGGTACCGGCACATCTTGTCTGGACTCTGCGGCTACGGCCGTGTACGGCAGCCGCGTTCGTTCTGTTCCTCTGCGCCGGACTCAGTGGATGTGCCTCCTGGACTTCCGGAAAGTCGAAAGACAACTGTCAGCCTGAAAACTGTGCCTCAAGCACTGCGGGGTATGGAATGGCGTGCGAAGCTCCAAGAGAGCTCCGCAAAGTCTCACTGCCGGAATATATGATCGAGCCGCCAGACGTGCTCCTGATTGAATCCGTCAACAATATTCGTCCTTCGTTTGCACCCGTGCGAGCTGGCGAAACACTGATTGTTCAGGTCAACCGGACAATTCCTATTGGGCAAATCGAGGATCCTGTTTCTGCTCAGTTCAAGCAGATCAACGGACTCTATGTCATTGGAACCGACGGGTATCTTAACCTTGGGCCAGAATACGGGAAGGTGCTGGTCGCCGATCAGCCGCTTGATGAAATTCAGCGACGAGTTGATGAACATCTGCGACAGATTCTGACTGATCCGCAGGTGCTCGTTACTTTGCCAATGCCTCAGAATAAACAATTCATCGCCGGACCTCACCTTGTGCGTCCGGATGGCACAGTTGGACTCGGTGTTTACGGTAGCGTCTACATAACCGGGATGACATTGCAGCAGGCGAAGTACACTCTGGAACAACACCTGAGCCAGCATATTCATCGCCCGGAAATCTCCATTGATATTCTGGCTTACAACAGCAAGGTCTACTACGTCATCACGGACGGTGGTGGAGCTGGGGAGCAGGTCTATCGAATTCCGGCTACTGGTAACGAAACGGTTCTGGACGCAATCGCCGGAGTCAATGGACTCCCCGCTGTTGCGTCGAAAGCGTCGATCTGGATTGCACGACCGGCACCAGATCCCTGCGGACCGGATCAGATTCTGAAAGTTGACTGGAATGCGATTGCTCAGGGCGCTCAGACAACAACAAACTATCAGATGCTGCCGGGTGACCGGCTGTACGTGAAAGCCTCACCACTGATCATCATGAGCACAAAAGTGGCGAAACTCACAGCTCCGTTTGAACGGATGCTGGGCTTCACGATCCTGGGTAACGGTGCGGTTCAAAACCTGTCCGGCAAAAACACTAACGGTGGATTCTGATGATCAACCTAAGACTCTCATTTCAGACGTTTTGTCTTCTGGTTTCATTCTGCCTTGCCGTTCCGGCTTCAGCACAGGTGGGAGGCATGAACGGACCGGGGAACACGCCGACGTTTAGCCCCTACATCAATCTGCTGCGTGAGGGCGGCAGTGTTGGGCAGAATTATTTTGGATTGGTAAGACCGCAGGTCGAATTTGCTCAGCAGAACCAAATGCTTGGGCAGAACATTAATGCCCTACAGGCCAATCAGATGCAGCCGGGGCGCATGGCGGGGGGGTATGGCTATACGCAACTCGGTGCGACTGGTCATCCGGTAATGTTTGGCTCCATTAACGGCGGCCGATTTCAGGGCGGCTACAACGGCATGGCCGGTGGTGGTGGAATGGGCGGCGGGATGCAGGGCGGATTTGGTGGCGGAGCCGTGGGCGGCGCTGCAATGGGTGGATTCGGCGGAGCAGGCGGCGGCGGTGCAATGGGTGGGGGATTTGGTGGTGGCGGCACGGCTCAGGGCGGCGGTATGAATGGTGCGTTCAATCCGATGGGCGCTATGCAACTCAATGGCCCCGGAGGTGCGGGCAATGGATTTAGCGGCGTCTCCGGCCACATGGCTCAGTTTGGTGGAATCGGCAATCAGTATCGTGGCGCGGGACAAGGGCAGTAGTCCACATCAGTCTACGAGCGTGGACAAGTCAGTCTCCGCTCCTCAAATGTTCAAGGATCGAACAACATGCTTTCTCGGATGATCAAGCAACTCTTTGCCGCCGCTTCAGTCGGATCCATAATTCTGGTGTCGGCAATGCCGGTGAATGCGGGCAGGATGTTCAAGGATGAACCATCACGTCCCCATACTTTTGCGGGATGTCAACCTGCGTGGGGCTATAATCAAACATGCTGGCAGCGATTTCCTGCACTGCCTCCCTGTGATTCCAATGGCAACTGCTACGGGCAGCCGTCCGACGGTGCGACGAGCGATGAGCACTCAGGCAGTGTTTATGCTCCGCAACACCACGAGACAGTCGTCGATCCAAGTTTTTCAGGAGTGCCACAATCTCTGTCGCCAAGCCCGAATTCGCCTCAGATGTTCGTGCCGAATCACGGAGCTGCGAACTCTTCGTCCGAGCTGCATTATGGAGCGCCCATGGGCAATCCAACAATTCAGGCTCCGCTCCATCAGTACAGTGCGTCTCCGCAAACTCAGTCATTGGAATCACTAGCTCCCTCTTCGGCACAGCCATCCCAACAAGTGCCTCCAGTGCCGTCAGGGTCGTTGGCTCTGCCTCCGCTGCCTGCTCCGCCGGACGCTGTACCCGCAACGCCCGGACAGACTCGTTTTCAGCCCCAGTATGAGCAGTTGATGATAGGAGCCGATGGTCGTTTGACCACAGCCACGGCGATGAATCGCAATCAGGGATACAGTTCCGGGGCCAGCCGTTACGGCCAAATCAATCGACCTGTCTCATCACAGCAGATTCCAACGCCATCTGTGCCGAGAAGAACCGGTCCACCAGTTCAATTTGCTGACGCCGTGACAAGCCCCGGAACTCAACAGAATCGACGCTATACGCAGCCCGTTGGAACCGCCAGCCGGCCAGCCAGCCCCACAAATAACAATCCGTCTGGCACGCTGGCACGACCCGTCTCAAAAAGTCACAACTCACTTCCCGCGAACTCCTCACGGTATGGAGCGACCCGTCCTGCGGCCAACGTCTCGACGACTCCGGCAACCGTTGTCGAACCGTTGCGAAAAACTCCAGGAAGTTATCGATAGCTGTCATTGGTCCTGATGTCTGAATTTCCCCTGACCGTTGAGTGCATCGTCGAAGCCTATCTGTCAGGGGTTCGGATCGACTCGTTCCTTTCGAAACATCTGCGCAACTATACGTCGTGGCGTATTAATCGAATGGTGACGGCCGGTCTGGCGAAGATCGATGATCAACCTGCGGCCCCTGAAGATCGCGTCTTTCGAGGCCAGCGTGTTTCGCTTCGTCTGGTTGAGCCTCCCGACAAGTTGCTGGATCCAGAACCAATCCTTGTCCCGGTTGTCTACGAAGATCCATGGCTGATCGTTGTCGATAAACCCGCCGGCCTTGTTGCACATCCGGTGGGAGATTTTCAGGATGGAACTCTGTCCAATGTCCTCCAGAGTCATCTGGATCGGCAGACTGCCATCAGAGGACTTCTTCGCCCCGGTGTGGTCCATCGATTAGATCGTATGACCAGTGGCCTGATTGTTACTGCCAAGGAGCATCTGGCTCATCGACTCCTTTCGATCGACTTCCAACATGGGAAGCTATCCAAGTCGTATGTGGCCCTGATTGAAGGTTGTCCGGATTTCGAAACCCGTACACTGGAGCTTTCGATAGGACAACGTCCCGGAGGCAACAGCGTTCTGATGTCGGCGCGGGCGGACGCCAAGAACCCGAGGCCCGCGAAGACGCGAGTCACCGTCGTCGAAAGATTCGCACGTTACTCAATGGTTGAGTGCGTTCTGTTTACCGGACGCAATCATCAGATTCGAGTCCACCTGTCTCACATCGGTCATCCGATTTTGGGCGACGAGTATTACGGTCCGCATGGCACAATCAAACAGGCTCCGAGATTTGACGGCGATGACCCTACCGAAGAGCGACATGCTTTGCACGCCGCGTCTCTTGGGTTCTTTCACCCGATTCTTCGGGAATGGATGCAGTTTCGAACTTCGCCACCAGCCGATTTCTGGGCGCTGGCCGATTCGCTGTCCTGAAATAGCCCGAGACCCGTTGATTTAGTGCGTAGTGCCGACTCCAATCGGCAATGTTGCCCAAATCCCCATTGGAATGCTGGCTGGAGTCAGCACTACAAGCAGCACAGTGACTAATTCAACGCCCCGCTCGAGGCTGACGGCGAAGAACGCTCGACGACCAGAGCGGCGATGTCATCGATTACGCTTTTTTCCGCTTCAGTGAATTCCTCCGACGTCGCCGCCCAAGTCTCACTGTTATTTTTTTCCGAATTTCGGCAAGCTACGGTCATGAGAAAGACCGTGCCACTCATCTTTTCCCGGATAACCCGAGCCACATCAACGACTGATGACTGCAGTCGCAAGTACCGATGGCTGTCCAGGATGTGGGTTGCCGTCACAGTGCCGTTCGCATTCGTGTTCTGCGCGGCGGCGTTTATCGCGTCAATAGTGGGCTCATTTGCTGCCGACGAAACGGGTGATGAAAGCCATCAGAGCACACTGAGTGAAAAGCACGGCTCTGGGCAGATCCTGGCTGAGAACCTCATTCGAGTTCGTGAGCAGGAACTCCTGCTGCAATCTATTCGCACTGGTGCAGATGGTCGCTTCACGAGTGAATCTCTCGAAGCGTTGCAGCAGATCTTTGTCTATCCGACCGATGTCTTTCGCATTGATCCAAAGACTTCCAAACCATCCGGCGTGCGGCAGCAGGCACTTCGTCGTTTAGTGACAGCCAATCACTCCGCGCAGAAGCAGTGGATGCAGTCCATGACTGTCCTCGCAGATTCAAGCTTTCGTCAGGCAATAGAGTCAGGGAACAGGTCTGCTCTGTCGGAAGTCGCCCGAAATTTTCCGCTCACAGAGTCCGGAACTCGAGCCGCGATTCTGAGTCTGACAGCGGACTACCTGAGTGGACGCCGGCGGGATGTTGAACAGCGGCTGCGGCAAATGGTGGCCGATTATACAGGCACGATCCACGAAGAGTCCGTCCGCAAGAGGTCGAAGTCATTGTTGGAAACATCGGGTATCGAACTCACAAGTAGTGCTGACATTATTCCGAATCAGCACGATGTCGCGACTGTCTCTGCAACCAGGCTATCCTTATCAACCGCCGAAGACGCTGGAACCATTTCGCCTCCGTGGCCCAAAGCCGCGTGGACATGGGCCGAAGACATCTGGAGTTTTCCGGGCCTCCCGCAACCTCAGGCAGGCAACGCGCTGGAGTCGATGATTCCGGGTTCTGCGCAGTCCTTAAGTGATTTCAGAAACTGGCGTCCCGTACTGTGGGACGACAGCCTGATTATCCGGACTCCTTTTCGCATTGTTGCTCTCGAAAAATCCACAGGTCGACAGAAGTGGACAATGCCCACACAGACGTTTAATCGTGAGGAGAACATCAACAACTCTCACGAGGGCGATGCTGACAACCTGCGATTCAGCGGCGGCACTGGTGATGAACCGGGAATTTTCAATGGACTCGCGGCATTTGGCCTGATGTCCAGCGACGATGAGTTTCTGTATCTGATCGATCGCTTCAACTTCTTTTCACCTGCACCCGAGTTGGCAGAGAACGGCCTGCGCCCTCGCGGACGTTTGCGACTTGGGGGACCTCAAACTGATCCAACGTCACTAACGGAGGCTCCTCAGGCAACTCGGATTGTCGCGCTTCGCAAAGCCAAGCCGGAGGGTGTGCCAAGCGTGGCGTGGATCGCTGGTGATCAGTCGAAATTCGGTTACCAGCCAATGCAAGCCGAGCCCTCAATTGAAAGAAGCCTGTTTGGAAGTCCTTCAAACTCAGCAACACCGTCTTTATCGAGTACTGCTACGAACAAGGCGAGTCAAACTCAGGCTTCGCAATCGCAGCCATCGGTGACACTGCCAGTGGAGCACGCAGGAGCGAGCTCCGGTAGTAGTCAGGCGGCTCTGACGTTGAATGGTCATCGCTTTCAGGCTCCTCCCGTGGGCCTCGGTGAACTGCTTTTCGTGCCGTCAATGTTTAGAGACCTGCAATGGCTGAACTGCCTGCGGCGAGGAACAGGCGACATTATCTGGCAGCAGCCGCTGACGTTTTCTGATGATCTGATGAGCCGCTACCAGGATGGCGCGAATCCTGTTCGCACCACCTCAGTCTGCATGGTGGTCGGTGACTCAGTCATCTGTTCGCTTCCTTCCGGGATCATGATTGCAGCACGAGCCTTCGACGGTCAACTGCTGTGGGCCACTGCCATTCGCGACGACGAGTCGCCTCAACAGAATCGAGGCTTTCGCTGGCAGTCAGACGCAGACGAGGATTCGCAGATCGAATCTCCATGCGTCCTGCTGCCGATGATCGGCGATGGCGTCATCGTCTGCACAGACACTCGATCTCGAAGACTTCATGGGATCAATGCAGAGACTGGCGAGATTATCTGGAGTAGTTCTCGAAGAGCATTCGGGCCGGGTGATACCGGTGGCAGCCCGGACTATTACGTCGCTGGAATTGCCAATGGTCAGGCGATTCTGGTTGGTGAACGTCACTGCCGAAGCGTCAGCCTGAAAACAGGAGATCAGAACTGGGTCGTGGCAATCATGCGAACATCCGGCCGCGCGGAATGTCGCGGTCGTCGCTGTCTGATTCCGCAGGCTGATGGTCATGTGCTTTCCGTTAACACGGACGACGGCACGATCGTTCGGCAGCGACCGTCTTTCCTGCCATCCGATGCGTCACTGCAATTCGGGGCGATTACAAGTGATGATGAGTATGTTTACGCATCAACTCCCGTTTCGCTGGCTGTGTTCCCTCGATCGGACTCGCTGCCAAAAACAATCCCGTTGCAGGACCCTATAACCCGTGAAACATCTGCTAAGGTATTGACCAGGATCCAGTCGCTGCTGATCAACGGTGACGATCAACTTGCTATCGAAACGCTGAAGTCAGCCGCCAACATTGCGACCAGCGAAACAGGCAATACAACAGACGCAGACGACGAAGAACTCAGAGAACCATTTGAGAGATATCTGGGAGAACTCATTCTTCAGGATTGGGCCGCCAGAATCGTTCAGTCGATGGCGTCGGCAGATGACTCAACCCTTCAATCACTGATCAGTCAGGAACAAGCCGAACTGCTTCCTCGATTGAACCTGACTTCAGAACAGCAGGTTCGTGCCGCAGTTCTGGCAGTTCTTGATCACCCTGAGACTTCACTGACTGCGAATGACCTTCAGGAGCTTGCAGAATTTCCCGAATGGCGGAAAGTCATCACGATTACTGATGGCTGGAGTGTCAGACCGGACCTGTTGCTTGAGAAATCCGGAACTCCGCCTGTCGTCGAAATCGGCGACACGGCATCACTCTCAATTCCAAAGCGTCGGCAACTGGCGGCAAACTTAACATTGTTTCCAAATCAGATCAGCTCGGATCAGCGACGCGGTGAACTCATCGAACAATTGATCAGGACCGGAGATTTTTCTTCAGCCGAGACTGTGGCCATCAGCTGGCAAAGCATCTCCAGTTCCCCGCTGCCCAAAAAGATACTGACCGAACTACGGCAGCGTGACGTGATCGCAGGACTAGTAGACGATCCGGCAAACGCTTTATCAATACCAGCAGAGCCAGTCGTAAAGTTGACAACTCTACCGGGCCTGACTGCAGAGAATGCACGTAATGTCGCCTTTGAGTCGACGCAGAACCTGTGTGTCACCGACTGGGATATGCAGCGTGTCGAGAGAGGACTGTGGATCAGCAATTTACCGACCTGGATTCGGCCGAAGTTCTTTCTTGTTGACGGCCCGGGAAATATGCCTGAACTGGTCTCTGTTGACATGAATGATGGCAGTTTGCGTGACCGAGTTCCGCTGCCATTTGCTTTCCACCGCAACACCATTGGATATCGCGCCTTGTCGAATGGCGTCACAACTCCGGGTCTCGTTCCATTCGCCGGTGCCGAACAAATTACGATGGTCTCCTGCATCGTGCCGGACAAAGCGACCGTTCTGTGGAACCGACGGCTGGCAAAGTCCGAAGCTGATAACTCCATGATTGAATTCGGGCCACTCGGGGCCGACCATTTTGTCTGGCACTATCAGGACGAACTGCACTGTTCTCATCCTCTGACCGGACAGGATCTTTGGGTCAGACGGCTTCGACTATCTCCTGCCACTCGCCCAATCCCTGGTGTCCAAAGAATCTTCGGCGACCATAACACGACGATTGTGATGGGTACTGATCTCTCCAGCTATGAACGATTCAGTACGCGGGATGGCAAATCACTCGGCACTGGACGACTCTCAATCGGACGAATCAGCGACGCCGTAACCGTGGGGCGTTGCCTGCTGTTTCCTGATAGTAATTCGCAACTGCACTTGTTTGATGGCGGCACAGGTCTTGATGCATTGCAGAACAGCGACCCTATCATTCTTGGACGTCACAATCCCGACAGTATGTTTCAAGTCTTGAGCGACGGACGTGTTGTCACCGTCACTTCAGATTTTGAAATTGTCCTGTTAGATACGATTGCCGGCAAAGTCGTGTTTCGCACACCAGCCGCGTCTCACATCAAGACTGGAATCGTATTTGGACTGACCGCCTTCGAACGTCACGGGCAGCTTTTTGTGGGGCTTGAAGAGCAAAGAGAATTCGTCATCCGCTCTCTTGAAGGCAGCTTTCGCCTGCGAGATCCCCGAATGCACGGTGGACCGCTGCTGTGCCTCGATCCGAGCACTGGTGCAGTCAAATGGACGATGCCGCTTCAGGAAACTTCTATCCCCGAAATCCATGGTGCGCCAACCGATGTCATGTTGATGTGGAGTCAGCCACCCGTTGATGAACTGCAGCCTAACGAGAAACGCAATCTCACCCTGAAGCTGCAACTTGTGGATATTGCCACGGGTAATATCCTTGCCGCTGAGCCATCGATTTCTTCTTCACGACCACTTCGATGTGTACACCGTGCAGATCGAAAACAGATCGATGTAATCGCGCGTGATACCATCATTACGATCAAGGCGGAGCCTCGAGATTAACTCTGGAACGCTCAGAAAAACCGAGACCGGCTCCCGCAGAGATCCCGGAATCACAGGGAAAAGCGACCGTGATGAGTGCGTGTCTCGGTTTTGTTGGGACACCCTATTGTGACTCAGGCGCTTATCAATTTTGGATTACTGCAACAACCATCGTTCGCCGCGGCCATAGCGATCGTAGTCTCTGTAGTCGCCGGACCATTCGTCATTCGTCTGCTGAGATTGCGATTGCGCGAACGAATCGCCAGTGATTCAGTCACGCTTAATGCTCTGCACGCATCAAAGCGGCAGACGCCCACAATGGGCGGTGTACTGATCTTACTGGCTTTCGTGACAGGCCTGCTCGCGACAACGACAGCGTCCGCAGAGTCGACAGTCATTATAGGCCTCACAGCTTTGACACTGTGTCTGGTCGGAGCGATCGACGATTGGATCAAAGCCACGACAACAAGAAAAGGATTGACGGTTCGACAAAAGCTATCTGCACAGACATTGATTGCTCTCATGGCTGCTGTTTTTCTTTTCTTCTTGCGAATCGGTCCCTCCAACTCACGGCTGTCCTTATCCGGATGGCTGCCCGAATCGATCGATTGGCTGTATATCCCGTGGGCCGCCTTCGTCATCATTTCAGTTTCGAATGCCGTGAATCTCACGGACGGACTGGATGGACTTGCAGCCGGGTGTACCACCATAACCGCATTGGCAACAACCGTGATTCTCCTTGCACAAATTTCTTCTGGAGGCGATTCCGAAAGCTTGATGATTGCAGCAATCAGCTCGGCCGCGTTGGCAGGTTCGACGGCCGGATTTCTCTGGTTCAATCGCTTTCCGGCGCAGGTCTTTATGGGAGATGCGGGCTCACTGCCGATTGGGGGAATACTCGCACTCACTGCGTTGATCAGTGGTACGGAACTTCTGCTGTTGCTGACAGGGGCCGTGTTTGTTGCGGAGACCGTTAGCGTCATGCTGCAGGTATTTTGGTTTCGTCGAACAGGTCGCAGAATTCTGCTCTGTAGTCCTCTTCACAATCACTTCGTGTTTAAGAAAGTGCCCGAAACGAAGATTGTAAAATGGTTCTGGTTGACGGCCGCTATGAGTGCGATCCTTGCCGCAGGGATCGCTATGCAGGTTTGATTGCGAAACACTCTCGCCCGGCAGTTCAAGCCACTTCGGTCCCTGGCTGACGAATCCGATTAACGAGTGCGATGATGCCCCAACAAGCCGTTAGCGTCCTGAATTTCAGCCACCGGCGGCGGCGATGAAAACCGTTCGAGGCTGAAGCTGAAAATCCTCCGTCATAACAGCCAACGCCAACAAGTCGGAAAAACCTGCTCTGGTCAAAGCAACAATATCACCAGGGATGACATCTTTTGTATCCGTTGCAACTTTCGTGGTTCGCATTCGGCTGCGATCGAGTCGGACCATGCGTCCACAAATTAAGTGTCCGACATCGTCAGCAGAGCAATCAAAAGCTGGCAGCCCGGCAACAATCTCCACGGCCGGTCGAATTCTCTCCTGAATTGTAGCCACAGTGATCTGATCGTCCGGCAAACTTTCGGTGACCGAAAAATTACCTACACGAGTTCTTTCGAGTCGGCTCATCAACGCTCCGCATCCCAACTGCAAACCCAGATCGCGAGCGATCGAACGAATGTAGGTACCGGAGCCGCAGGTAATCTCAAGCTCAAGCCTGGGCCAGGAGTAGTCAAGAACTTTGATCTCGTCAATTCGGACCGCTTTCGCGTTCAACTCGACAGACTCGCCTCGCCGAGCCAAAGCATAGGCACGCTGGCCGTTGACATGAACGGCGGAAAAATCCGGTGGCACCTGAAGTATATTTCCGGTCATCGCTTCCAGATGCTGCACGATCTCAGCAAGTTGACACGGCTCTATCGGCGTCTCGGGCAAGCTGATCTTGCCTGTCGCATCATCAGTATCGCTGCTCACGCCCAAGGTGAACTCGGTTCGGTACGTTTTTGAGCCTTCCTGCAATAACGAAATCAGCTTCGTGGCAGGACCAACACACACCAGAAGAACCCCCGTCGCCATTGGGTCAAGCGTTCCTGCATGACCAACTTTTGCCGGCTTCACAAGTCGCTGAACTCGATTCACCAGATCACGCGAAGTAATTCCCTCCGGCTTCAGCAGGTTCAGGACACCAAAGAGCTTTGCAGATGCAGTCATACCCGTCGACACTTCAGCAACGATCAACGCAAAAACGCAGGCAGCCTTCGGAAATCAATTCCCAAAGGCTGCCTGCTCTATAGATTCCGCATCTGAATGATACGGTGAAAGTCTGCGATGAACAGTCTTAAACCGTTTTCGCGCCGGGTTCTGCCTCACGGCGAATGGCGTCATAGATCTCCTGGCGATGTACTGTCACATCGCGAGGGGCATCAATTCCGATGCGTACCTTGTCGCCTCGGACTTCAACGATGGTGACACGGATGTTGTCACCGATGATTATGGTTTCGTCGCTCTGACGTGAAAGCACCAGCATAAGATCCTCCTTCAGCAACAGAATCGACGCGGCCTCTGCAGAAATTCATCTGTTTTGTGAGTGGTGTCACAGGTCGGGGCATCGTCGCACTGCGCAGTTCTGGCTCATCAGTTGCATCCCGTACAGTCGGACTTCAGCACGGGGGATAATCCGTAGTTTGGCAGACACACGACCAAAGAGCGAGAATTCCCGGACCACGAGCGAACACGTTGCCCACTCCCATGCAGTCTCAAACCTTCGGCAACAAACGAGGGACGATAACCTCGGCAATCCGTCAATCGCCGGAATTTCGACGCCCTACTGATCACCTCGAAACTTGGCCAAATAATCGCTGCCAGTGGCTTCGAAGCATCATCTCCGGAACGTCGTTACGACCGAATCAACCTCGACAAGCTTTTGAAATCTCCCTCAGGCACCCAAAATTGACTCAATCCAACCAATCACATCCGCGAACTCCGTCGTTGGATCTGGACGTGGGAGGCGGATTCAACGTAACCTCCCAAGAGTCCTCAGTCTCAAAGCCCGAGCCCTGAAAAGGAGTCGGCAAGATTACTTTCACTGCTTTTGGGTTCGGTCTCCATGCCATTTAAGATTCCTCAGACCAATGATGTGGGCGAATGGCTGCAATTTCTGTCCAGTCTTTCCACACCAGTCATCGCTGGCTGTGCGGTGTTGCATCTTCTGTACTTTGCGATACTGCGACAGTGGTATCAGCGAGACTTGCGGATAATTGCCGGAACCCTCGACGACTACACTCGAGGACTAAAGTATCGCAGCATTCTTGGTCGTTCTGCTCCGCTGACGACGCAAATTGACGCCTTCGTGCAGGATGTCAATGACGTCATCACCGATACCAGTCGACATGACGACAGAGCGGAATGTCTGCGACGCATACACATTCTTGATGAGAAACGCCGCTATCTGGAATCCGTGTCGTTCGAAACATCTACCAACATGGCCAAGACCATGATTGAGGCTTATCCGCTTGGTGGAGTGTTGGGCACTGTCCTCGCCATCGGATCAGCACTTCAGGCCGATTCTGCCGCTCAAACGGCGGCCGCCGCGTCATCAACCGTCAACGTGGTAATGGAACGGTTCGGTGATTCGATCTGGTCGACATTCACCGGACTCTTTGCCGCAATCCTCCTGATGTTCATCAACAGCTTTCTGGAGGTTCGATTCAATCGACTGGCTGAAAGTCGTACTCATGTTCGCGACATGGTTGGTCGCGCGAAGCGTGAACTGGGGCTTGCTGCAGTTATGGCGAGGGAGACGGCCTGATGCTGAGTCCTCGACGACTTACGCTGCAGCTCACTCCCCTCCTGGACCTGCTGCTGATCGTGATGTTTTCGCAATATATTGAGAACCGCGATCGCAGTCTTCAGGCTCAGAAAGAGATCGCTGAGCAAAGATCGAAAGCAGATGCGGAACTCGCCGAGAGACGTGAGACTCTGGAGAAAGAATTCGCCCGTCAGCAGAAATCGATCGAAGATCTTCGATCGGTTTACGATGAGCGCTTCCGCAGCATTCTGGAGCAACATCATCAGGCAGGTACTCTGCTGGCAGAATCCCTCAATCTGCCCGGTGCGGCCATAACGGAGATTCTTAAACTCCGCACGGCAAATTCTCCTGAAGATGCAGAACGACTTTCCGCCGCGACGGAGCGTGTCAAAGAACTAATGCAGGCTCGGGGCGAGGATGTATTTCGGTTTCTGATTAAAGTCGATCAGATGCAAAAGCATGTCAGCGTCTGGGAAGTGCATGTTCTGGAAAATGGCAAGGCTCGAATTTCAGACGGCGAGCAGTCATTCACAGCAGATTACGAATCTGAGGCGGACTTTGCGGCTCGGTTATTTGAACACAGCAAGTCATTCGCGGATCCGCGAACACTGGTCATCATGCTTCTGTCCTGGGGAGATGCCCAGGGTGGAGCACGACAACGAGCGACCAATGGAATGCCCATCCTTGCTGAACAACTTCGCAAAGACGCAGCGGGAATTCGGTGGTATGATTTCTCGATCGTCGGTTTTCGTGCGGATGGTCCGATTTTTAACGGCAGATCAGAATAGCTGTCGTTCTCGGCATCGCATCCGTACGTCATCACATTCTGATCAACACGTCGGACAATCCTGCCCGACAGAAAATTGAAGGGCAGGAATGCCACTCTCTGGAGAACTGAGATGTCTCGCAACGAACACCCCCAGAACCTGCCCGGTCGAGTTGTTCGCTCATCTTCACGAGCAGGTATTGGTGGCGGCGCGATTCTGATTGGCCTGGCCTTGTTTCTGCTATTCAAGGGAATGGGCCCCGGAGGAACTGGTTCATCCGGGTCAGGAATCGGACCTGAATCAGAAAAGTCGCTGATCACGGCAAAAGGAACCGAGACTCCTTCTGAGAAAGCCGTCGCGGCGCCTGATGAAGTCCAGGGAGGACTGACTGACGACGAGAAGAAGTCTCTCTCTGGTGACGTGTTTACCGTGTTGATCGACGAGAAGAACTTTCTGATGGAACTCCCGGGAGATCTCGATCCCGTTTACCGTGAAACTCCGTTACAACGTCTCATCGAACTGGCCAAACTGGCGAAAGGTGACTCCAATGGAATTCGAGTGCGAATCCTCCGCCGAGAAAGCGCGCGTGCATCGGCGGAGTTTGATTTAATCGACGGACTCCACAAAGCAGGCGTCTCGAAAGATTCAACGATCATGCCGGCGGATTTCGTTCCGTAGGATCTTTACGTCGATCACAGCAACAATTCGACACACCGAACTGCTGTCATAAGGCTCTGCCTATTGATCTATCACTTGCTTTCAGGTCGTTTCACGCACATCATTTGGCGACGAACTGGAGAAACTTGATGAAGTCGCAGCAAGTGAATTTCGGACGTCGGAAATGTATCCGCGTGGGAACATCCGCATGGTTTGCTACCAGTCTTGGGCAAATCCTGCAGAGCAGGGCGGCTAACGCGCAGGCGGCTGGATCTGTGGTCTCAAAGTCATCGGACTCCAACGCTTCCTTTGGCCGCGCTAAGAGGATCATCTATCTATATTTAAGCGGTGGACCTTCGCAGTACGAAACATTTGATCCGAAGCCTGATGCGCCCGCGGAGATCCGAGGAAGCTTCAAACCGATCTCATCAAATGTGCCCGGTATCAACTTATGTGAACTGTTGCCTCGAACGTCCACCATCGCCGATCGACTGGCTATCGTTCGATCTTTTGCCACCGATGACCCAAATCACGAATCAGGCGGATACTGGGTAAACACCGGGCATAAGTATGTCGGCCCCGACATGCGAGCACTCGCGCCAAGCGACTGGCCGACGCTGGCTTCAATCGTGAAAATGCTCCGCCCGACCGACGGCGGACCATTTAGTTCAGTGATGTTGCCAGAACCAATCGTCGCTAATCCCAACGTTTTTCTTCCAGGACAGAATGCCGGATTCCTTGGCCGCCGCTGGGATCCGGAGATTCTTCGCTGCGATCCGTCTGCGGTTGATTTCAACATCGACAGTCTCTCACTGCCGGAACAAATAACAGAGAGCCGACTGGGATCTCGCAAAGCACTGCTCAGTGAATTCGCAGCACTACAACCTGTTCGCGCACGGGCCATCGACGAATATGAACAAGTGCGGCAGGAGGCCATGGGACTGCTGATCTCGGGAACTGCCAAAGGAGCGTTTGCGATTGATCAGGAATCCGCGACTGTGCGCGACCGATATGGTCGCGGCAAGTGGGGCCAGTCTGTCCTGTTGGCTCGTCGTTTGATCGAAGCCGACGTCCGCATGGTGTTTGTCAACTGGCCGCGAGAACCCGGTGATCTGAGCGCTCCGAATCCTCTGTGGGACACGCATGCTCACAATGATGTCCGCATGAAGTCTGTGCTATGTCCTCAGTTCGACCAGGGTTTCACCGCGTTGATTGAAGACCTGGAAGCTCGCGGGCTGCTGGAGGAAACTCTAATCGTCGCTGTTGGTGAGATGGGGCGAACACCAAAGTTCAACGCCAGCGGAGGCCGCGATCACTGGGGCAACGTCTTTAGCTTCGTCCTTGCCGGTGCCGGAATCCGCGCAGGACAGGTCTACGGAGCCAGTGACCGAGACGGTGCTTATCCGGCTCACGATCGAGTCACCCCGCCCGAACTGACCGCCACAATTCTGCACCTGCTGGGAATCAGCCATGAGGCGACTTTCCCTGATCGCACCGGTCGCCCTCTGCGAGTCGTTGAGGGAGCACCGATCACGGCGTTGATCTGATTGCCTCACGAGTACACACTAAAGTCGTCTGCCTAAACTCATTCCTGAAAAAAGCACAGGACCATACCATCGCATATCGACGATCAATAGTTTAATGGAGTTGACTCGGTGCCAAAACAGGCTGTCAAAAAGAAACCATGCTGTGACGATACCAGTCCCTGCAGTTTGCCGGCTGATCAGTCCGCCGAACAGATAGCAGCACTGGCGTGGGCAATTGCGCATCCAGCACGGGTGCGGATTGTGCGATTGCTGATCAGCCGCAATACGTGCGTCTGCGGTGAGATTGTCGACGAAATGCCGCTGGCTCAATCGACGGTGTCCCAGCATCTGAAAATCCTGAAGGAATCAGGACTTGTACAGGGCGAAGTGGATGGCCCCAAGGTGTGTTACTGCATCAATCCGGAAACGCTCGCGGCGTTAAAGTCACTGGTGGCGTCTCTGTAGACTTTTTTTGCCCCTCAATATCGTCGTTCGACGATTTACGATAGTATAAGTCAATTGGACGGGAGATCGGTGTGTCATCAATCACAGAAACAGTTCGAGACAAATACGCGGCTGTGGCACTTAGCGGACTGTCCAATAACGACACCGCAGTAAAATCCATTGCGGCGGCTTTTGGATACTCTATCGAAGAACTGGTTTCGTTGCCGTCTGAAGCCAACATGGGATTGTCGTGCGGCAACCCGGTTGCGATGGCCGCATTAAAGCTGGGCGAAGTTGTTGTCGATCTAGGTTGCGGTGGCGGCCTGGATGTCCTGCTGGCATCCCGGCTTGTGGGGCCAACCGGAAAGGCGATTGGCATCGATATGACCGCCGAGATGCTGGAGCGGTCTCGAGCGGGTGCTGCAAAAGTCAGCGCGACGAATGTCGAGTTTTATCAGGCTCAGATCGATCAGCTTCCTCTTCCTGATGCCTCCGTCGACTGCATTCTGAGCAATTGCGTGATCAACCTCGCGGCGGATAAGCCAGCCGTGTTTCGCGAGATGCTGCGAGTCCTCAGGCCGGGTGGTCGAATTTCGATCAGCGACATCGCGTTGAAGCAACCGCTGCCGCAGGATGTGGCCAGCAGTCTCCAGGCCTATGTTGGCTGCATCGCCGGAGCTATGATGATCTCTGAATATGATCGACTGCTCAATGAAGCGGGGTTCGAAGCGGTCGTCGTGGCCGATACCGGAGCCGATTTGAACGTGTATGCTCAAGCCAGTTCTTCCGGATGCTGCTCGCCGGAATCCGCTGCATCCTGCTGTGCTCCAGCATCGGGGACATCAGGTGCATCATCGGCAACGGCCGAAACAGGCGGCTCCGGAAGCACGGTCCATGACGGCCTGGAACAGATAATGCGGCAGTTTGATGTGAACGCGTATGCCGCCAGCGTTCGAGTCTTCGCAACCCGTGGTGCACAGAGTGTGACGCCACCGCACTCTGTAACGCCCGTTTCGGACGTCCCATATTCTTCTTCCATGATTTCTCCACGGAAAGTGACTGCGATGAAAACAATTCAGATCTATGACCGCCCGATGTGTTGTTCAACCGGAATTTGTGGACCGAGCGTCGATCCCGTGTTGCCTCGCTTTGCTGCCGATCTGGACACGATGAAGAACGCTGGTCACACCGTACAGCGATACAACCTGTCACAGCAGCCTCAGGCGTTTATCGACAACAAAGAGATCCACGCGCTGATCTCCACGAAAGGCACCGATGTGCTGCCGGTCGTTGTTGTCGATGGCCACGTTGTCAGCAAGGGCCTGTATCCATCGATGGAAATGCTTCAGATGTGGACTGCGGGCCGCGTGACTGCTGCAGCCGCGTCTGTAGCGACGTTGTCACTGCCAATCGCCGATCAGGGCTGCTGTAGCGGTTCGACGGGATGTTGCTGAAGCAACAGGCGAGCGGCAGGGCGTCAGCCCTCCGTGGATGCTCTGCCTGTCTGCAGCTTCACCCGTGAAGCAATGCAAGCAGTTTGGCTGATGGCAGGGACGCGGAACTGATTCACTTAAAACAATCGACACGGAGGGCTGCCGCCCAGCCGCTCTACTTCAAGGAACCAGGCCATGGAATTTCTAAAACACACCACTCGCAACCTGTTCTTCACGGGAAAGGGTGGCGTGGGCAAGACCTCGGTGGCTTGTGCGGCCGCGGTGAAATTGGCGGACGCCGGCAAACGAGTCCTGCTGGTCTCAACAGACCCCGCGTCGAATCTGGATGAAGTGCTGGGAACGCCGCTGCAGCATCATCCGACGCCGATTCCATCCATCGCCAATCTGTTCGCCATGAATCTGGATCCGGAAAAGTCCGCCGCCGATTATCGCGAACGCATGGTTGGCCCCTATCGAACGTTGCTGCCTGCTGCAGCGATCGCCAGCATGGAGGAACAGTTTTCCGGTTCATGCACTCTGGAAATCGCCGCGTTTGATGAATTCTCCAGGCTGCTCGGCGATGCGGCCGCCACCGCGGACTTCGATCATGTGATCTTCGACACCGCACCGACCGGGCATACGCTCAGGTTGCTAACATTGCCCTCGGCCTGGTCCGGCTTTATGGAGAGCAACACCACAGGAACATCGTGTCTCGGTCCGCTGGCGGGTTTGCAGGCTCAGCAGGTTCTGTATCAGGACACGGTAAAAGCATTGAGCGATCCGGCTGTCACAACACTGGTCATGGTCACTCGAGCAGAAGCTACGGCGTTTCGCGAAGCGGCTCGCACAAGCGGCGAACTACAGGCATTGGGCGTCGCTAACCAGCATCTGGTCATCAATGCTCTTTTTCAGGCTTCGACCACCAGCGATCCTTATGCGATGGCAATGCAGCATCGCGGCGATAAAGCAATCGCCGAAATGCCGGATGTGCTCAAGTCACTGCCTCGAACTTCAATTCCGCTGACGGCAGGCGGAGTACTGGGCGTTGCGGCTTTGCGAAGTCTCGGGCAGCCTGCATCGACCGCGCCCGTCGTTCGATCGGGCAAAGCCAGTGATGAATCCGCAGTCGATCGCGCGAGTCTTCCGAAGTCACTGTCAGCGATGATCGACGAACTTGCCGCACCGGGGCACGGCGTAATCCTCGCGATGGGCAAGGGTGGCGTCGGAAAAACCACGGTCGCGGCTGCGGTGGCCGTCGCGCTTGCCGAACGAGGACTCGAAGTGCATCTGTCGACCACCGATCCGGCCGCGCATATTTCCGCCGCAGTTGCCGGGGAAACGTATCCTAATCTTACGGTCAGCCGCATCGACCCAATCGCCGAGACCGCAAAGTACTCGCAGGAAGTCATGGCCAACGCCGGCGCCGGGCTGGACGCATCGGGCAAAGCGCTGCTGGAAGAAGATCTGCGTTCGCCATGCACGGAAGAGATCGCCGTCTTCCGTGCGTTCGCTGATGCCGTTGCGGAAGGAGCCAACCGCTTCGTGGTGCTCGATACGGCTCCGACCGGTCATACTGTTTTGCTGCTGGACTCGGCACTCGCGTATCATCGCGAGGTCACTCGCCAGACCAGCGGGATGCCGGAGGCTGTGAAAAATCTGCTTTCGCGATTGCGAGACAAACAGTTTACGCGAGTACTGCTAGTGACCCTTCCGGAGGCAACTCCCGTGCATGAGGCAGCTCAGTTGCAGCGCGATCTGCGTCGAGCGGAAATCGAACCGTACGCATGGATCATCAACAACAGTCTGTGTCCGCTAAACGTCACGGACCCGCTACTGGTGGAACGCCAAAAACAAGAAGCTCGCTACATCCACGAAGTCGTCAACGGTCAGGCCAGCCGTACGGCTCTGATCGCCTGGCAACTCGAACCACCCGTCGGTCCCGAGGCATTGAAACGCGCAATACAGGCAGACGCCGTGATGCATTAAGAGGTGGAGCAATACGAAGCGTCGCCTTTCGCTCCGCGAAATTTGAGGTGCTGTAATTGTTTAACGGCGAGCCGCAGGCGGAGGCGAATTTCGGCAACGCCTGTGGCTTGCCGTTAA